>CAZTLW010000066.1:0-10669 GCA_964614585.1 uncultured Acidimicrobiia bacterium
GGACGTAGGCGATGACGTAGAGCCAGAGCAGCACGAGGGCGACGCCGCCGAGCACGGCGAAGGTGGCGGACTCCCCGAAGACGTCGAACTGCGTGGCGAGGCCGAACCCGAGGGAGGCCAGGACGATGCCGACGGCGGCGACGAGCGTGGCGGTCCACGTGCCGGGAAGGGGCTCGGGGGGCCCCCACCGGAAGAGGGCGTAGAGGAACACCAGGAGCATCAGGCCGGCGAGCGGTTCGGCGACGACCTCGACGACGTTGGCCGCGCCATCGATGTCGATCCGGCGGAGGAAGTCCACGATCACCTCGCCGAGGACGAGGGTCAGCACCATGGCGACCAGGGTCAACACGAGCCCAGCCGACCCGGCGTAGCCGATGGCCCGGATCGTGATCCACGGCCGGTCGTCGTCGATGCCCTCGATCGCGTCGAGTGACTCGACGATGACGATCGTCGCCCGACTCCCCGACCAGAGCGCCACCACGAGGCTGATGACGGCGGTGGTGATGGTGGCGTCGCCGAGGGACGCCTGGACGCCCTCCAGCAGGTCGGTGATGAAGGTGGCGATCTGGCCGGGAAGCGCGTCGGCGAGCAGGTTCTCCAGTTCCGTCAGCGCTGCCTCGTCCCGCCCCACCAGCGAGGCCAGGGCGATGAAGGCCAGGAAGAGGGGCACGGCGGCGAAGAACAGGTTGTAGGCCACCGCCGAGGCGAGCACCCGGGGCTTGGCGCTCCCGAGTCGCTCGGCGGTCCTCCCCACCAGGGTGTCGGTGGCGGCCTCGACCGTGCGCTGCACCCAGCGGACCGGACGCGACGAGGTGATGCGGTTCAGCACCGTTTCGAGCCTAGGGAGTCTTCCCGAAGCACCGACTACGGGAGGCGCGCCGATACGATGCCGCCTGATGGAGTCCTCCCAGCGGTCGTCACTCCTCGGCGTCGTCGTCCTCGTGCTCGTCATCGGCATCGGCCTCGTGGTCGGTGTCGCCGGCTTCGGTGGGGCCGACGCCCCGACCCCGCCGTCGGCGGCCGACACGACCACGACGAGCGCTGCCGGGGACGACACCTCGGCAGCCTCCGAGGCGACCGTGGCCGGCGAGTCGACGACCACCACCCTCCCGGTCATCGATCCCACCGACACCACCGAGCCCGGCCCGGGTGTGGGAGAGGTCGGGGGGCCGTGGGGCTCGGTCACCGGGCTGCTCATGTTCCGCGGCAACCCGACACGGACCTGGTACGGCACCGGCCCGATGCCGGCCACCACGCCCGACCGGGTGTGGCGATACCCCTCCTCGGGAATGTGCAGCCAGTCGACCAACCTCGGCAGCACGACGACCTGGTGTGGCACCGGCTGGACCGGCCAGCCCGCCGTCTGGGAGCGTCCCGATGGCGTCACCGAGGTGGTGTTCGGCGCCTACGACCGAGCGGTGCACTTCGTGGACGCCGCCACCGGCACGGCCACTCGGGAACGCCTCGTGACCGGCGACATCATCAAGGGCTCCGTCTCGATCGATCCCGACGGCTTCCCACTCCTCTACACCGGGAGCCGGGACAACAAGACCCGGATCGTCGCCCTCGACCGCGAGCCCGTCGAGACGCTGTGGAGCATCGACGCCAACGACTACCCGGGGATCTGGAACGACGACTGGGACTCCAACCCGGTGATCGTCGACGACGTCATGTACCAGGGCGCCGAGAACGGCAAGTGGTTCGCCATCGAGCTGAACCGGGGCTACGACGCCGACGGGAACGTGACCGTCGACCCCAGGGTCCTGCACGTCGTCACCTCCTACAACGACGAGCTGCTCGCCCGGGTCGGGGACAACATCGCCTCGGTCGAGAACTCCACCCTCATCGTCGACGACACCGCCTTCTTCGCCAACAGCGCCGGGCGGATCATGGGCGTCGACATCTCCAACATCCGGGAGGAGGCGCCGCTCGTCTTCGACTGGTGGGCGGGCGATGACCACGACGCCACGCTGGTAGGCGACGCCGACGGCTTCATCTACGCCTCGGTCGAGCTCGAGCGGTTCAACAGCCGGGCCGAGGAGGTGGGCCAGCTGATCAAGCTCGACCCCTCCAATCCCGACGACCCGTTCGTGTGGGGGGTGCCGATCCCGCCGCGGTACGCCGGCAGCGACGGCGGCATGTGGGCCACCCCGGCCCTCGGCGACGGCGTCATCTACGCCCCGACCCACCCAGGGGAGTTGCTGGCGGTCGACACCGACACCGGCGAGGTCGTGTGGCGCGACGAGGTGGGCTTCCACGCCTGGGCTTCGCCGGTGATCGTCGACGACGCCCTGCTGCTGCCCGTCAACTGCGAGAACGGCGGGGGCCTCCGCCAGTACGACATCTCCGACCCCCGCAACCCGGTGCGGATGTGGCAGTACGACCACGAGGGTTCCTGCATCGAGTCCACCCCGGCGGTCTGGAACGGCGAGATCTTCGTCGGCTCGCGGGACGGGTACTTCTACAAGTGGAGTGCCGGCGCCTGAGGCGCCGGCACTCCAAGTACTGAGTACTGAGTACTGAGTACTGCGACGCCGTAGGCTCGCCCCCATGTCCGTGCTCGTCGTGGGGGCCGACACGCCCCGTGGGCAGGCGATCGTCGATGCGCTCGCCGGCCAGGAGTCGCAGCTGCGGGTGTTCGTGTCCGCCGAGGACGTGGCCGCCGAACTGCGGGCCCGCCCGGGCGTCCACGTCGCCGAGGGTGACGTCTCCGACGCCTCCCACGTGGAGGGTGCCGCCACCCGCTGCTTCACCGTCGTGTTCGTCACCACCGCCGCCGTGGACGCCCGGGAGCGGGCCTTCGCCCGCACCGACACCGCCGTGCTGAAGGGGTGGTGCGACGCCGCCCGCGAGTGCGGGGTGACCCGGGCCATCTGGGTCCTCGACCCCGCCCATGCCGACTGGGAGCCCCCCGTGGCGGCCCCCGAACAGGTGGTGGTGCCCCTCGACCACCCCGACCTCGCCGCCGAGGTCGCCCGGCTCGACGACGCCGCCGAGCTCTGACCTCTCGTTCTTGTGTCGTTCCACCCTCAGATGGGAGGCTCGGCGACACAAGAACGGGAGTGGGGTGGCTCCCGCGGTCCGGGCGGGCCGTCCCGAGGGTGGCGGGATCGGTGCGGCCCTATAGTGGCGCCTCCCCGGCGGCACCTCCCCGGTGCCCCCACCCCACGGAAGGAGCACCTCGGTGACGCAGTCCATCGCACCGCTCTACGACCCGGCGCACGACCGGGACGCCTGCGGGGTGGGCTTCATCGCCGGTCGGGAGCGCCGCCCGAGCCATGGACTGCTGCGTCTCGCCGTCGAGTGCCTCGCCCGGCTCGACCACCGGGGCGCCAAGGCCGCCGACGGGACCGGTGACGGCGCCGGCCTCCTCACCGAGATCCCCCGCCGCCTGGTCCGTCGCGAGCTCGAGCGGGTGGGCGTCGACGCCCCCGAGCCCCACCGCCTCGGCCTGCTCATGGCCTTCCTGCCGCCCGCCGACCCCGAGGCGGGTCGCCGGCTCGTCGCCGACGCCTGCGCGGCGGAGGACATCGACCTGCTCACCTGGCGGTCGGTCCCGACCAACCCGAAGGTGCTGGGCGACCGGGCACGGGCAACCATGCCCGTCATCGAGCAGGCGATCCTCGCCCTGCCCCCCGGCCTCGCGCCCGACGAGGGCGAGCGACTCCTCTACCTCGCCCGCCGGGCGATGGAGCGAGCCGGCGAGGCGGCCGGGCTCGAGGACTTCGCCATACCCTCGGCATCGACCCGGACGGTCGTCTACAAGGGCCTGTTCACGGCCGCCGCCGCCGACCGCTTCTACTGGGACCTGAACGACCCGGCGTTCGAGACCTCGTACGCCATCTTCCACCAGCGCTACAGCACCAACACGTTCCCCGCCTGGGCCATCGCCCAGCCGTTCCGGGTGCTCGCCCACAACGGCGAGATCAACACCGTCCGCTCCAATCGGGCCTGGATGCGCACCCGGGAGGTCAATCCCACCTCGCCGGCCTTCGGGGATCGCTCCCCGGACCTCGTCCCGTTCCTGCAGGCCGCCCAGTCGGATTCCGGCAGCCTCGACAACGCGTACGAGCTCCTCATGCTGGGCGGCCGCTCGCTCGAGCACACCAAGGAGATGCTCATGCCGGCGGCGTGGGAGAACGTCGCCGACCTCGACCCCGAGCTGCGGTCCTTCTACGAGTACCACGCGTTCCTGACCGAGCCGTGGGACGGTCCCGCCGCCGTCTGCGCCACCGACGGCGTCAATCTCCTCGCCGGCCTCGACCGCAACGGCCTCCGCCCCGCGCGCTGGACGCTCACCGACGACCACGTGCTCGTCGCCTCGGAGGCGGGGATCTGCCCGACGGTCGAGGCCGACGCCACCGCCACCGGCCAGCTCGGGCCGGGGGAGACGATGCGCTTCGACGGCCGCACCGGCGAGGTCGAGTTCTCCGACGACCTGCTGCCGCGACTGGCCGCCATGGCGCCCTACGGCGAGTGGATCCGCAAGGAGACGCTCTACGTGCAGACCCCGTTCGTGGACGAGGACGACGACCGCTTCGACCCCATCCGCCTCTCCCGGGTGTTCAACTACACCGCCGAGGAGCGGCGCCTGATCCTCACCGAGATGGCCGAGGGCCACACCCCGGTGGGCTCGATGGGCACCGACACCCCGTTGGCGGCCATGTCCGAACGGCCGCGGCGCCTCAGCCACTACTTCCACCAGCTGTTCGCCCAGGTCACCAACCCGCCGATGGACCCGATCCGCGAGAAGCTGGTCATGTCGCTGCGCACCTACCTCGGTGCCAACGGGTCGCTGCTCGAGGAGACCGAGCAGCAGGCGGACAAGATCGAGATCGCCTCGCCGATCCTCTCGATGAACGAGCTGGTGGCGATCGAGTCGACCGATGACCCGCGGTTCCGGTCCCACCGCCTCGACGCCACCTTCCCCGCCGCCGACGGCGTCGACGGCCTCCGACGTCGGATCGCCGAGTTGAAGGCCGAGGGCGCCGAGGTCGTTCGAGACGGCGTGAGCATCCTCGTCATCACCGACGAGGCCGTCGACGCCGACCGCGCCCCGGTGCCGATCCTGCTCGCCCTCGCCTCGGTCAACCGCCACCTCGTCGACGAGGGACTCCGCAACGACGCGTCGGTGGTGGTGGTGTCGGGCGAGCCCCGCGACTCCCACGACCTCGCCACCCTCGTCGGCTTCGGGGCGTCGGCGGTCAACCCGTACCTCGCCATCGAGGAGGTGCGCCGCCTCGCCCTCGACGGCCAGGTCTCGGTCGACCCCGTCGTCGCCCAGGAGAACTACCGGTCGGCCCTCCAGGCCGGCCTCCTCAAGATCATGTCCAAGATGGGCATCTGCACCGTCAAGGCCTACCGGGGCTCCTCGCTCTTCGAGGCGATCGGCCTCGACGACGAGGTCATCGGCCTCGGGTTCGGCTTCGCCGAGCGGCGCATCGGCGGCGTCGGCCTCGACCGGATCGCCACCCACACCCTCGAACTCCACGCCGCCTTCGGCGAGGGCGAGGAGGACCCGGGCGGCTTCTACAAGTACCGCCGAGGCGGCGAGACCCACGTCACGAGCCCCAAGGTGGTCCTCAAGCTGCAGAAGTCGGTCCGGTCCGGCGACCCCGCCGACTGGGAGGCCTACCGCACCGAGATCGACGACCGGCCCCCCGCCCAGCTGCGTGACCTCCTCCGCTTCGTCGATCGCGAACCGGTACCCCTCGAGGCCGTGGAGCCGGCCGAGTCCATCATGCGACGGTTCACGTCCGCCGCCATGTCGATGGGGGCGCTCTCGAAGGAGGCGCACGAGTCGCTCGCCGAGGCCATGAACCACATCGGTGGCCTCTCCAACTCCGGCGAAGGGGGTGAGGACGAAGCCCGCTTCGGGACCGTCCGCAACTCGGCCATCAAACAGGTGGCGTCCGGGCGCTTCGGGGTGACGCCCGGCTACCTCGCCTCCGCCGACGAGCTCCAGATCAAGATGGCCCAGGGCTCCAAACCGGGGGAGGGCGGGCAGCTGCCGGGCCACAAGGTGAGCACCGAGATCGCTCGCCTGCGCCACACCCGGCCCGGCACGACGCTCATCTCCCCGCCGCCGCACCACGACATCTACTCGATCGAGGACCTCGCCCAGCTCATCTACGACCTGAAGGCGTTCAAGCCGACCGCCCGGGTCAACGTGAAGCTCGTCTCCGAGCCGGGCGTGGGCACCGTGGCCGTCGGCGTGGCGAAGGCCGCCGCCGACGTCATCACGATCTCCGGCATGGACGGCGGTACCGGGGCGTCGCCGCTCGTGTCGATCAAGCACGCCGGGTCGCCGTGGGAGATCGGCCTCGCCGAGGCGCACCAGATCCTGCTCCTCAACGGCCTCCGGTCCCGGGTCGCCCTCGAGGCCGACGGCGGGATGCGCACCGGCCGGGACGTGGTCGTGGCCGCCCTCCTTGGCGCCGAGCGGTTCGGCTTCGGGACGCTGCCGCTGCTCGCCCTCGGCTGCAAGATGGTTCGCCAGTGCCACGAGAACACCTGCCCGGTCGGGATCGCCACCCAGCGGGAGGACCTCCGCGCCAAGTTCACCGGTGCCGCCGAGCAGGTCGTGGTCCTCTTCCGGCTCGTCGCCGAGGAGGTGCGCCGCCACCTCGCCGGGCTCGGCGCCCGGTCGCTCGACGAGGTCATCGGCCGGGCCGACTTCCTGGTCCCGGTCGACCCGGCCCATCCCATCGCGGGCCAACTGACGCCCCTCCTCGTGCGGGCCGAGGGCCGACGGCGCCATCCCGGCTACCTGAAGATGGAGCGCTCGGAGCTCGGCGACCGGCTCGTCGCCGACGCCCGGCCCGCCATCGAGGACGGCACGCCGGTGGCGGTGTCGTACCCCATCACCAACGAGGACCGCACGGTCGGCGCCACCCTGTCGGGAATGATCGCCGCCTCCCACGGTGACCGGGGCCTGCCGGCGGGTTCGGTGACCGTCCACCTCGCCGGGGTCGCCGGCCAGTCGCTGGGGGCCTGGAACGCCCCCGGAGTCGACCTGCTGGTGGACGGCACCGCCAACGACTACGTCGGCAAGGGCATGGGCGGCGGCCGGATCGTCGTCCGCCCGTCGGTGCGGGGCGGCGGCCATGCCCACGCCGCCGGCAACGCCGTGCTCTACGGGGCCACCGGTGGGCAGGTGTTCGCCGCCGGCACCGTCGGCCAACGCTTCGCGGTCCGCAACTCCGGTGCCGTCGCCGTCGTCGAAGGGTGCTCCGACCATGGCTGCGAGTACATGACCGGCGGGACGGTGGTGGTGCTCGGGTCGGTCGGCCGCAACTTCGGGGCCGGCATGACCGGCGGCGCCGCCTACGTCTTCGATCCCGACGGCCGGCTGAATTCGCGGCTCGCCGACTCGGCGCCGTCGATGCGGCGACTCGGGGAGGCGGAGGAGATCGAGTGCAAGGCGCTCGTCGCCGAGCACGCCCGCGCCACCGGCTCGGCCGTCGCCGATGCGCTCCTCGCCGAGTGGGACCGCAGCGTGCGCCGATTCTGGGTGCTGCGGCCCGGGGAGCCGCTCGAGCGGCCCGCAGCGGAGGCGCCGTCGGAAGCGGTCGACGCCGAGGGGACACCCGTCGCCCTCCCATCCGCCCCGAACGCTTGACCCGTACCCCGGGTGACGCGTTATATTTGCACTACGCAGCTAGTGATAAATCGGTGAGGTGACGAACATGACCACGGTCGACATCGATCTCGGTGCCTACCAACTCGGGTGGCACGACTCCGAGGCCGACTACGTCTTCAAGCCCCGCAAGGGCCTGGACGAGGACATCATCCGCACGATGTCGACGATGAAGGGCGAGCCCGACTGGATGCTCCAGTTCCGGCTCAAGTCCTACCAGCGGTTCCTCGCCAAGCCCATCCCGACCTGGGGTGGCGGCGGCGCGCTCGACGAAATCGACTTCGACGACATCTACTACTACGTGAAGCCGACCGAGGGCCAGTCGAAGGACTGGGACATGGTCCCCGAGTCCATCAAGGACACGTACGAGAAGCTCGGGATCCCCGAGGCCGAGCGCAAGTACCTCGCCGGCGTCACCGCCCAGTACGAGTCCGAGGTCGTCTACCACCGCAACCGGGAGGACCTCGAGGAGCTCGGCGTCCTGTTCTGCGACATGGACACCGCCGTCCGCGAGTACCCCGAGCTCGTCCAGGAGTACTTCGGCACCGTCATCCCCCCGAATGACAACAAGTTCGCCGCCCTCAACTCGGCCGTCTGGTCGGGCGGGTCCTTCATCTACGTGCCGCCGGGCGTCCACGTCGACCAGCCGCTGCAGGCCTACTTCCGGATCAACTCCGAGAGCATGGGCCAGTTCGAGCGCACGCTGATCATCGTGGACGAGGGCGCCTACTGCCACTACGTGGAGGGTTGCTCGGCACCGATCTGGACATCCGACTCGCTGCACTCGGCAGTGGTCGAAATCGTCGTGAAGAAGGGTGGCCGCTGCCGGTACACCACGATCCAGAACTGGTCGAACAACGTCTACAACCTCGTCACGAAGCGGGCCGCCGCCTACGAGGACGCCACGATGGAGTGGATCGACGGCAACCTCGGCTCCAAGCTGACCATGAAGTACCCGGCCGTCTGGATGATGGAGCCCGGCGCCCATGGCGAGGTGCTCTCGATCGCCTTCGCCGGCGAGGGCCAGCACCAGGACGCCGGGGCCAAGATGGTCCATGCCGCCTCGAACACCACCTCGACGATCGTCTCGAAGTCGATCTCGAAGGACGGCGGACGGGCCGGCTATCGCGGCCTCGTCCGGGTCGAGCCGGGCGCCGAGGGGGTCAAGAGCTTCGTGCGCTGTGACGCCCTCATCCTCGACGAGAACTCCCGCTCCGACACGTACCCGTACATGGAGATCGAGGAGAACGACGCCGAGATCGGCCACGAGGCCACCGTCTCCAAGGTGGGCGAGGACCAGCTCTTCTACCTGCAGAGTCGGGGCCTCACCGAGGACCAGGCCACCTCGATGGTGGTGGCCGGTTTCGTCGAGCCGATCATGAAGGAGCTCCCGATGGAGTACGCGGTCGAGATGAACCGCCTCATCGAGCTCAACATGGCCGAGGCCGGCGCCGTCGGCTGACCTCTCCCACAAGCCAAATGGCACCGACCCCCGGCCCCGGCCGGGGGTCGGCCGCGTCTAGACCCCGTCGGGGGCGAACGCCGTCGCCGACGACCGGTCGGCCAGCGCCTCGGCGAGGCGTCGGGCCGTGTCGTGTTCGAGGTCGATGACCGTGATCACCCCGTCGGCGGTGGCGGCGGAGTCGATGCGCAGCGAGCCCAGCCCGAGTCGGCGTTGGAACACGGTGCGGACGACCGCCACCGACTGGACCTTGTCGGTCGGAATGAACCAGATGCGCCGGGTGAGGACCCCGGACCGGACCACGAGCAGGTCCCGGTCGAGACGGTGGCCGATCGCCCGCCACCGAGCCCGCGCCCACGCCCAGACCAGCGGGGCGACGACGACCACCGCGGTCGCCCACCACGGCGAGAGCAGGACCGCCGGGACGGCCAGCACCACGACCACAGGGATGATCCCTCGCACGAAGCCACGACGGATCGCCAGGCGACTGACCGGCTGGAGGTGCTCGGCGTCGGTGCCGGGACGCCGCAGCATCGTCGAGGCGAGTTCGGGTACTCGCTCGACGCCGACGATCGGTGCCACCACCCCGGTGCCCGACTCGGTCCCCGAGGCCAACGAGCCAGCCGTGTCGGCGAGGATCGTCGCCCGTCCCAGCCAGCGTCGGAGGAGGGCCTGTTCGACCCGCACCGTCTGCACCCGGGGGAGGGGGATCCGCCCCGACGAGCGCGACAGCAGCCCATGCACCCGGCGTGCCTCGTCGCCCTCGAGGGTGAGGGTGAAGTCGGCGTAGCGGAGCACCGACTCGGCGATCGAGACGATCCAGCCGACGACGATGGCGCCGATCACGAACACGATGCCGATCGTGAGACCTATCGGGACGAGGCCGGCCGCCTCGTCGAGGAGGTCGCCCGGGTCGACGCCGGCCTGGAAGAGCACGCCGACCACGGCCGCCACCCCCGCCGCCAGCGCCCCGATGCGGTTGGAGGTGGCGCCGGCCACCAGCAACTCCGACAGGGGCACCTCGACGAGGGCTCGGGCGGGTTCGCGGTCCTCGTCGAGGCCGTCGCCGGTCGACGGGGCGTGGCCGACCAACTCGTCGCGGATGGTGAGTGCGTCGGCGACCGGCACGTACCGCAACGCGATGTCGGTCGAGCCCGAGGCGGCCGATTCGATGCGGACCTCGGCAAGTCCGACGAGGCGGGCAACGAGCGGCTCGTTGACGTCGACGTTCTGGATCCGGTCGAAGGGCAGTGACCGCTGTTCGACCTGCAGGAAGCCCGTGCGGAGCTCGACGCCCTCATCGGTCACCCACCACCGCAGCCGCAGGAACTCGATGACCTGGCGGCCGACGGCGAAGACGAGCGCGAGGATCACGAGTTCCAAGCCGCCGAAGCCGTCGTTCTGGAGCCCGAGGACGAGGGCCACCAGCAACGGCAGCGCCCAACCGCCGAGGATCCGGAACGGGCCGGCGACGAGGCTCAGGGGGTGGAGGCGGCCCGGCTCGTCGGGCCCCGGCAGGCCGGATCGGGCGGTCACCCGCCGTCCTCCGTCGGCGGGTCGGACGACTC
>CAZTLW010000066.1:10769-12690 GCA_964614585.1 uncultured Acidimicrobiia bacterium
CTGCCGGCGTCGGTCCCGTTCCCGTCGACCAGGCGAGCAACTCGCCTCGCAGCGCCTCGGCGTCGGAGGCCGGCAGCCCCGGCACCGAGACCGCCAGCAGTCCGGAGCCGGCGGTGTACACGACGAGTGTGCGCAACCCGAGCGACCGCTCGATCGGCCCGCCGACGACGTCGACGTACTGGACTCGGGTGCGGGGGATCCAACGCTCGAGCTTCGTGAGGACGCCGTGGCGGATGACGAGGTCGTCGGGCCGCAGCAGGTACGACCAGTTGCGGTAGCGAAGGAACGGCAGGACGACGCCCGAGACGGCGACGAGCACCGTCACGGCGGCTGCGATCCCGGTCACCCAGGTCGGCAACCAGCCCCCGATGGCGAGCACGGCGGTGGCGATGAGCGGGGGTACCGCGCTCGCGAGGCCCCCGGCCACCCACACCCATCGGATCGCCGGGTCGAGTCGTTGCTCCATGGCGACCATGGTACGAGCCGTCGCGCTCCTGCCCCCGAGCCGCCGATGCCTAGCCTCATCGGCCCCGACCCGGAAGGGGGAAGCGATGGCCGGATTCCTGCGAGACGTCAACCGGATGGTCGACCGGGCCCTCGGGCTGTTGGACCTGCCCCCGGGGCTCGCCGAGGAGATCCGGGCCGCCGACTCGGTGCTCGAGGTGCGCTTCCCGGTGCGGATCCGGGGCCGGTACGAGGTCTTCTACGGCTGGCGCGCAGTCCACTCCGAATGGCGCCTCCCGGCCAAGGGCGGCATCCGGTACTCGCTGGCCGTCGACCAGGACGAGGTGGAGGCGCTCGCCGCCCTCATGACCTACAAGTGCGCCGTCGCCGACCTGCCCTTCGGCGGCTCCAAGGGGGGCCTGCGGATCGATCCGCGGGCCTACGACGAGGCCGAGCTCGAGACCATCACCCGGCGCTTCGCCGCCGCCCTCGCCCGCCGGGGGTTCCTGTCGCCCTCGTTGAACGTGCCGGGTCCCGACCTGGGGACCGGGGAGCGGGAGATGGCCTGGATCGCCACCACCTATCGGGCGCTCAACCCCGGGGAGCTCGACGCCGAGGCCTGTGTCACCGGCAAGCCGCTCGACATGAAGGGCATCGCCGGGCGGGTCGAGGCGACGGGCCGGGGCGTGCAGTACGGGCTACAGGCGGCCCTCGCCTCCCCCGACGAGGCGGTGCGGTTCGGCGGCCTCACGCCCGGTCTCGACGGCAAGACGATCGTCGTCCAGGGTCTCGGCAACGTCGGCTACCACGCCACCAGGTTCCTCACTCGCGAGGACGGGGCGCGGGTGGTGGCCGTCATCGAGCGCGACGGGGCGATCGTCTCCGATCGCGGCCTCGACGTCGAGGCCGTCGCCGAGCACCTGGCCACGACCGGTGGGGTGTCGGGATTCCCCGGTGCCACCCAGGTCGACGACGGTGCCTCGGTGCTCGAGCTCGACTGCGACATCCTGCTCCCCGCCGCCCTCGAGGGCCAGATCACCGCCGAGAACGCGCCTCGGATCGGGGCGAAGATGGTGGCGGAGGCCGCCAACGGGCCCGTCACCGCCGACGCCGACGCCATCCTCCGCGAGCGGGGGATCGGCGTGATCCCCGACTTCTACCTCAACGCTGGCGGGGTCACCGTGTCCTACTTCGAGTGGACCCAGAACCTGTCCCACATGACGTACGGGCGCATGGAGCGCCGGCTCCTCCACCAGCGGGCCGAGGAGGCCGCGAGGGCCGCCGGCATCGACCCGACCGCCATGACCGAGGTCGACGAGCTCTCGATGGTGCGCTCGGGCCTCCACGACACCATGACGAGCGCCTATCGCCGGATCGCCGAGACCCGCGACGCCGACGCCCGCATCGACGACCTCCGCACGGCGGCCTACGTCCTCGCCCTGCGCAAGCTGGCGACCTGGCACGAGCGGTACGCCCT
>CAZTLW010000067.1:0-12551 GCA_964614585.1 uncultured Acidimicrobiia bacterium
TGCCGGGCCCGTTCCCGATCCAGGAGACGAACCACGGGCTCACCGGCTTCGCCGACTCGATCGAGTGCCGCTACGACCCCCGCTTCTCCATCGGCGAGGGCGGCGAGACACTCATCTGGCTGCGGCCCCGGGTGCCGCTGCTGGCCGACGAGGAGCCGTCGCCGGCGCAGCGCATCTGCCCGCTCGCCGACTCCGGCAACGGCATCTCGTGGAACGCCTATCTGGACGAGGTCCAATTCATCAACCCCGACCTGACGGTGTGGCTGCACCGGCCCCCGGTCGGCGAGTGGCACGCGAGCCACACGCGGTCGCACTGGCAGCCGACCGGCATCGGCGCCGCCGAGGCGGCGCTGTTCGACACCGAGGGCCCGGTCGGCGGGGCCATCCAGACGCTCTTGTTGTTCCCGCCGGGCTGAGCCTCAGGACGGGAGGAGGTCCTTCATCTGGCGGGTGATGAGGTGGGTCGCCTGCCGGGGGGCGATCCGGCTGGCGAGGTTCATCATCGTGGCGTCGCGGCCGACGAGGATGTGGAGCTTGTCGTCCTCCATCCCGTCGAGGATGATCTCGGCGGCCCGCTCCACGGTCGTCATCGGGATCGAGGACTCCTCGGCCTCGGGCGGGTCGACGGGCGACGCGACGCCCGAGTTGGTCGTGATGTCGGTGCCGACCCCGCCGGGCATGACCACCGAGATGGCCACGGGGCTCTCGAGGAGCTCGGCGTAGAGCGCCTCGGTGAGCAGCTTCACGGCCGCCTTGGACGCCCCGTAGACGGCCTGGCCGGGAACCGGCAGGAACCCGCCCATGCTGGAGACGTTGACCACGTGGGCGACGGGTCGCTCCGAGAGGATCGGCAAGAACGCCTTGAGCATGTGCATCGTGCCGTAGAGGTTGACGTCGACGACCCGGTCGATGGCGTCCCACTCGAGGTCGGCGAACCGGACGAACGGCTGGATGATCCCCGCACAGTTGATGAGTCCGTCGATCGACCCGTGGGCCGCCAGCACCTCGTCGGGAAAGGCGGCGGTGGCCTCGCGATCGGTGATGTCGAGGACGTGGGTGGAGAGCAGGTCCCCGGCGTCGGCGAGCGTCGCCGTCTCCTCGAGGCTCTCGGGACGGATGTCGACCGCCGCCACCCGGGCGCCACGCTCGAGCAGCCCGAGGACCAGCGCCCGGCCGATGCCGTTGCCGCCGCCGGTGACGACGAATGCCTTGTCGTTGACCTGCATGGATGCTCCTCGTTCGGGGGTACCGAGGCTATGCCCCCGACGCGCGTCGGTGCGCGGACCGACCAGAATCGTCCCCGTGCCGACCCTCGACACCGCCGGAGCCCGCCGGTTCTCCCGCTACGCCTACCCGCCGCACGTACGCGGGCTCTGCGGCCCCGATGACGAGGCGACGATCACCGCGCTGGCATCGGGCGAGGACGCCGACCCGGCCCCGTCCGCCTTCGAGGCGTTCGAGGGGGCGTTCCCGTACCTGGCCCTCATCGCTGCCGAGACGGGTATCGGCGACCCTCTCGACGCCCGGGTCGTGGACGGGTACTGGCTCGGCGGCCCGGCCTCGGCCGAGGTCGACCTCCTCGAGGTGGGCCACCACGTGCGGGATCGATTCCGACCCCGGATGGGCCTCCGTTGGCCCACCTTCTCCGAGGCGTTGGAGGCTCGGCCCCGGCCCACCCACGGCTTCCACGTGCTCTGCGTGTACCCGTGGCTGGGGATGCTGCGGGAGGGGGTCGTGCAGCCGTCGCTGTCGGTGCTCGATCGCTGCCGGATCCGCCCGGCCCGGGTGGTGTCGGTGACCGAAGACCGGGCGGAGGTGACGAGCCGCCCGCTGGAGTGGTCGGAGGGCCGGCTCTTCCTCGGCGAGCCGATCGCAGAGAGCGTGCAGCTCATACCCGGCGTCGACCCAGCCCCCGGCGACGTGGTGGCCGCCCACTGGGACTGGGCCTGCGAGGTGTTGGACGAGCGCCGCCTCGGCTGGCTGCTGGCCGACACGACCCACGCCCTGTCGGTGGCGGCCCGAGTCACCCCAACAACCCCCACCCCCTGAACCCCAACCCTGGGTTGTGAGCGTCGCCCAAACGCCGACCCAGGGTTGTGAGCGTCGGAAACCGACGCCCTGAACCCTGGGTTGGCAGCGGGGCCGATAGCCTCCGGACCATGTGCATCGGACTGGCCGGCCGGATCCTGTCGGTCGAGGGCGACGACCTCGACCGGGTCGCGATCGTCGACGTGGGGACAGGCACCCGTCGGGTCGGCCTCGTCACACTCCCCGAGGCCAGCGAGGGCGACCTGGTCATCATCCACGCCGGCTACGCCGTGGGATTCGCCGCCGACTGATTCAGTCGATGATGACGACGCCGGCGGCCTCGGCGATCTCCTGCTCGCGTCGCACCCGGGCCCGGGCCGCATAGCCCCACCACAGGGCGAGACCCAGCAGGACGAGCGCCCCGCCGGTCCACCACGGGTTGAGCCCCGACAGCCAGGCGACCAGCAGGAACACTCCCACGTCGAGCACCGTCAGCGCCTCGAGGTACCGGTCGACGAACCGGTCGAGGTCACTCGGTTCCCGCTCCTCCTCGCCGAGTGGCCCCAGCACCGCCTGCACCCACGCCGGCCGGCCCGCCAGATGGGCCATGAGACCCGCCACCACGGCCAACCCGGCGACGATGCCGAGCACGCTGCCGAGGCTCCCCGTCATCACGGTGGCGAACACCGCGAAGGCGTCCGCCACCCCTTGCTCGGCGATGGCGTCCTGCACCGCGAACGTGATCCGGGTCGTGGCGACGTAGGCCAGCGCCAAGGCGACGAGGACCACCAGCGCCAACTGCACGACCGTTCGGCGTCGGCGGGTCGACACCCACAACGTCGCTGCGATCGAGACGACGGCGGCGCCGATCAGCACCCACACGAGCCGGTCGAACGTCCGACCGGCGGTCTGGATGGTCTCGAGCTGGTCCTCGGACATGATCGTGACCTGCCCGAGGTCGTCGGGCACCTGCTCCCCCACGGCGGCGGACACCCGCTCGAGTGCCTCCTCCAGCCGGGGGTTGTCCGACAGGTCGGGCGGCTGGATGTCCTCGCCATCCAACAATCCCTCTTCCACCACCCACTCGATCGCCCCGGCCACGAGTGGCAAGGTGTCCAGTCGCAGCTCCCCCTCGGCCTGGTAGACGTTCTCGTACTGGCCGAGGTCGTCGGTGATCAGGTCGACGGCGGCTTCGTGGCCGCGGCGGACGGCCTCGACCGTGACCACCCCGAACTGGTCGGAGCGGACGAGCCCGTCGATGCCCTCGGCGATGCGGGTGTTGGCCGCGGTGGCGAGCGGGTCTGCGAGGTCGGCGAATCGGGGCAGGTCGAGGCGGGAGATGATGGCGATGGCCGTGTCACCGAGGTCGAGCGCCTCCACCAGCCCCTCGGCCAGGAAGGTGTCGAACGCCGACAGCCGCGCCTCGAGCCTGGCCTCCAGCGCCAGCGCCTCGATGGTCGACTCCGACAACGACTCCGACAGTTGGGTCTCGAACGCCTCCGACGTGATGGCCGGTTCGACGATCTCCATGAACGAGTCGGTGTCGAACACCACCCCGTGGACCCACCAGGCGACCAGGGCGAGCAGCACCAGGAGGGCCGAGATGGCCACCCCGAGGCCGGCACCGACGGAGCGGACCCTCGAACGGCGCCCACCCTCTCGTTCGGCGACCGACTGCTCGAGCTCCGCCACCTGTGCCCGCAGCGCCGCCACCTCGGCCTCGAGGTCCTCGGGGGACTGCTCGGGCGGGTTGGAGTCGTCGGCCATCCGGCGGACGATAGCCCTCGCGAGACCTGTGCCAGCCGTCCGACCGCCCGCCCCATGGGCCGGGTCGACGCACGGCAAGTCGCGGCCGGTGTCGACCACCGCGCACGCCCCCGGGCGGGCGACCCGGCACCGACCCAAAGCGCGCCTCGCAGGCCGGCGTGCCGATGCCGATGGCCAGACGGAGCACCCCGTCCCGGTCGACCTCCGACGCCGTGTCGTCGCGACCGCCGTGTTCCTCGATGGTGCAGTCGCACACGCCGTCGGGCCGGACCCGGCCGGGGTCGTGGAACGGCGAGGTCTAGCCGCAGCTTGCCCTGGGGACGATGCCGCCCCGACCGTGAATCACCTCGTCGCCGGCAAGCGTCACGGCAACCACAGCTCGGTCCCCGGCTGCCGCTGCGACCAGGCGAACCAATAGGCCTCGTGGGCGAGCACGGGATCACCGTCGGTCGTCTCGACGAGGAAGCCCGACCCCGAGCGCACGAGGCGCACCCCGGCCACCTCCACCGACTCCCCGGCGTCCATCGCCTCACCCGCGGCCGCCACCGGGAAGGCGACCGGCGTCCCGTCGGGCGTGATGGCGGTCACGACCCGCTCGACCGAACCGAGCCGATCGTCGATCGGCCCCACCGGGAAGATCGGCCCATTGGCGTCTCGGCCCTGCAGGGGGAAGTCCTCGTAGGTCCGGCCGATCCCGCCATCCTGCCCCACGACGGTCGTGTCGGGATGCTCGGCCTTCCACTCGCCCCAGGTCGAGGTGACCACCGGGATCTGGGTGAGGCGGAGACCGGCCAACTCACCGGAGACGGCCACCCCCGAGAACGTGTCGAAGAACGTCCCGGTGGCGAGGTCGTAGCTGACCTTGTTCGAGGCGTGGAGCAGGCCGCTGGTCCGGAGGACGATCCGCTCGACGCCTTCGACGTCGTCGGCGTAGAACGCCTGGGCGGCGCCGCAGAGCGTGCAGTAGGGGATGGCGATCTCACGACCCCCGAGGGAGTCGTTGACCATCTCGTGGACCTCCATCTGATTCCGCGGATAGGCCCGGGCCTCTCCGTCGACGACCACGCCGAACACGAGGCGCTCGTCGGCGAGCCAGCGGGCCTGCTCGGCCGACGTCACCCTGGGGTAGTCCAGGGCGGGGATGCAGCCGGCGCAGGGCGCCTCGTCGCCGAGTGGCCGCAGGTCGGGCTGGACGCCGCCCCAGGTGACGAAACGGGGGTCCTGGGCGTTGTCGGGGTCGTCGAAGAACGCCTCGAAGAAGGGGTTGAGGTCGGCGAAGACGGTCGACTTGAGGGAGGCGTAGTCGGGAGGCGGGGGCACGTCGCGGGTGATGAGGTCGTTCATCACCACCACCCATGAGGCCGGCAACTCGGGGGTGATCGGGACACCCGTGAGGTCCCGCAAGGCCTCGACGAGGATCATCCCCTGGGAGCTCTGACTGGGAACGAAGCGCAGGACGTCGGCCAGCAGCCAGGCGGCCCGCTGGTCGCCGGTGGCGGCCAGCCGGGAGACGGCCTCGGTGTCGATGAGATCACCGCGGGCGAATGTCACCCGCGCGAGGTCGCCGGCCAGTTGGTCATCGGGGACGGTGACGGTGGTCGTCGTCTCGGTGGTGATGGTGGTCGGCTCTCCGTCGGGGGCGACGGTGGGCGAGCCGCTCGTGCAGGCGGCAACGACCAGCGCGAGACCGGTCACGAGGGCCGTCGCCCGTAGGCTGCGTCGCACCGTGATCACGTCGTCGTCCAATCCCCGCGTGAAGCGGCTCGTCGGCCTCCGGCACCGCCGGGCCCGGGCTGCCGAGGGCGTCGCGGTCGTGGAGGGGACCGACGAACTGCGACGGGCGTTGGAGGCCGGAGCGACGGTGCGCGAAGCGTATCGGCGGGTGGAACGTCCCGACGAGGCGCCCGATTCCCTCGCCGCGGCGCTCGCGGCTGCCGGGGCCGAGGTGGTCGACCTCGGGCCGGAGGCGTTTGCGCGGGTGGCGGTGCGGGACATGGCCGGGTGGGTGGCGGTGGTCGCCGACCCGACGGTGCGGCTGGTCGACCTCGCCCTGCCCGCCGAGCCGCTGGTACTCGTGATCGAGGCGGGCGAGAAGCCCGGCAACCTGGGGGCGATGCTCCGCACCGCCGACGCCGTGGGCGTGGACGCGGTGGTGGTGGCCGACCCGGTGACCGATGTCACCAACCCCAACGTGGTTCGCTCGAGCCTCGGCTGTGTGTTCACGGTGCCGGTGGCGGTGGCCGATGCCACCGAAACGGTGGCGTGGCTGGCCGACCGGGGCATCGCGGTGGCGGCGACGCTGGTCGACGCCGAGGCCGACCTGTGGGATACCGATCTCACGGGTGCGCTGGCGGTGGCCGTCGGCGCCGAGCACCAGGGACTGAGCCGGGTGTGGTGGGACGCCGAGCGACCGGTGCGGATCCCGATGGCCGGGACGGCGGACTCGCTCAACGCCAGCGTGGCGGCGGCGGTGGTGCTGTACGAAGCGGCCCGTCAACGCTCGACGGCGTAGACCCGCCAGGAACCGGGCACACCCCGCAGGTCGTGCTCGCCCCGGTCGACGAACTCGACCCCCGACCCGGCGCTGATGTCCCGCACCGACCCCGAGACGAGGATCTCCCCCGCCCCGGCCATCCCGGCGATCCGGGCCCCGATGTGCACCGCCAGCCCCGCGATGTCGTCGCCCACCAACTCCACCTCGCCCGTGTGGACCCCCGCCCGGACCTCGAGGCCGTGACGGTGGGCCTCGACGATGATCGCCTCGGCACAGCGGATCGCCCGACCCGGACCGTCGAACCGGGCCAGGAACCCATCACCGGCCGACGTCACCTCGATTCCCCGGTGGGCGGCGATCTCTCGCCGGGCGGCGGCATGGTGGGTCTCCAGCAGGCCCCGCCAGGCGGCGTCACCCATTCGGGCGGCCCGGTCGGTGGACCCGACCAGGTCGGTGAACAGGACGGTCGCCAGCACCCGCTCGGCCACCGGCTCCATCCGCTCCCCGGTCAGGAACTCGCGGATGTCGGGCACGACGGCCTCGGGCTTCATCCAGGCGAGGTGCTCCGTCCCCGCTCGCTCCACCAGACGGGCGCCGGGGACGTGCTCGGCGATGTACCGGCCGCTCTCCACCGGCACCGCCGGGTCGTCGACGGCGTGCAGGACGAGGGTCGGGACCCGGATGCTGGGGAGGATCGACCGGACGTCGATCTCGCGGGAGGCGAGCTGCCAGGCCAGGGCCTCGCGGGGGCTGGCGGCGTTGCGGAGCAGGCGTGAGAGGTGCTCGGTCGCCCACGCCGGGTCGTCCAACTCCTCCCCGAAGAGCCCGGTCGCCCACGCCTCGGACGCCGAGCCCCAGCGGTCGGCGAAGCCGACGATGTACTCCTCGAACCACTCGTCGTCGCCGTCGCCCCACGGCCATTCGTCGTCGGATCGTTCGCGGACCTCGGCGCCCTGGAGCACGAGGTGACTCACCCGCTCGGGGTGGGCGGCGGCGAAGAGCATCGACAAGGGACCGCCCTCCGACTCTCCCATGACGGCGGCCCGCTCGATGCCGGCGTGGTCGAGGACGGCGCGGATGTCGTCCATGCGGGTCTCGAGCGGAGTGCCGGGGGTGCCCCGGGAGGAGAGCCCCATACCGCGCTTGTCGTAGACGATGAGACTGGAGAACTCCCCCAGCGCCTCGGCGAACCGGCGGAAGAGTGGAAACGCCCAGTTGACGTCGAGATGGCTGACGTAGCCGAGCGTCCAGATGAGTGGGATCTCGCCGTCGCCGGTGATCGTATAGGCGATGTCGGCCTCGTCGGCAGGGGCGTAGTGGATCTCGGGCACGGTCGGAGCGTAGGGCCTGACCGGGCGCGCCGATATCGAACACCTGTTCGTGTACGCTCCTCGGTCCCATGGAGGCGCAGGGCAGCTTCGACGACCTGGGGACGCCGCTCCACGACGTGACGTTCGTGGTCGTCGACCTCGAGACCACCGGCGGGTCGGCCGACGGTGATGCCATCACCGAGATCGGCGCCGTCAAGGTCCGGGGCGGCGAACTGCTCGGCGAGTTCCAGACCCTCGTCAACCCCGGCCGGGAGATCCCGCCCACCATCACCGTCCTCACCGGGATCACCCACGCCATGGTCGTCCAGGCCCCCCGCATCGAGACCGTCCTCCCCTCGTTCCTCGAGTTCCTCGGCGACGCCGTCCTCGTCGCCCACAACGCCCGCTTCGACGTCGGCTTCCTGAACGCCGCCGCCCACCGGACCGGCCACGACCGCCTTCCCAACCGGGTGCTCGACACCGTCGGACTCGCCCGCCGGGTGGTCCGCGGCGAGGTCCGCAACCTGCGCCTCGGGTCCCTCGCCGCCCACTTCCGCTCCCCCGTCACGCCCACCCACCGGGCCCTCGACGACGCCCGGGCCACCACCCACGTCCTCCATGCCCTCCTCGAGCGGGTCGGCACGCTCGGCGTCACCGGCCTCGAGGACCTCCTCGCCCTCCCCACCGCCAAGGGCTCGACGACGTTCCACAAGCTCCGCCTCACCGAGGGCCTCCCCCGCGCCCCCGGCGTCTACCTGTTCCGGGACCGCCAGGGCGCCGTCACCTACGTCGGCAAGGCCACCAACCTCCGCCAGCGGGTCCGCTCCTACTTCTACGGCGACACCCGCCGCTCGGTCGCCACCATGCTCACCGAGTTGGCCAAGATCGACCACGTCGCCTGCCCCACCGAGCTCGAGGCGTCGATCCTCGAGCTGCGCCTCATCCACCACCACGTCCCCCGCCACAACCGCCGCTCCAGGCCCCCCAAGGCTCAGCACTGGGTGCGGCTCACCGACGAGGCGTTCCCCCGCCTCACCATCGCCCGCACCCACCGCCCCGACGACCCCACCGCCCTCGGCCCGTTCCGCTCGCGCAAGGCCGCCGAGGCCGTCCAGCACGCCCTGTGGGACGCCACCCCCGTCCGCCGCTGCACCGGCCGGCCGGGCTCCAAGGACGGGCCCTGCCGCTTCGCCCAGCTCGGCGTCGCCCTCTGTCCCTGCGACGGCACCCTCGACCGCGACGCCTACGCCGCCGCCATCGCCCCCATCCGCCGCTCGGTCGACGGAGCCGACCACCTGCTCGACCCGCTCGCCGCCCGCATGCGGGGCCTCGCCGCCGCCGAGCGCTTCGAGGAGGCCGGCTGGCTGCGGGACCGCCACCGATCGCTCCGCCGGGCCCTCGAGCGGCGGCACCGCTGGCAGCTGCTCCAGGAGGCGGGCCGGGTGGTCGCCACCGACGGCGAGGCGTTCGTGGTGGTCGACCACGGCCGGTTCGTCACGTCGTGGGTGGGCGACCAGCCGCTCCTCCCCGGGCCCGAGGACGCCGAGGCCACCACCACGCCGGCCACCGCGGGCATCGGCGAAGAGGTCGATCTCGTCTGGAAGTTCCTCACCGCCGCCGGCACGGAGGTGGTGGAGGCCGCCATCGATCCCCGGGCCATCCGGGCTGCGGGCCTTCGCTGGCAGGCCGCCGAGGCGGCACTCAAGGCGTCGTGAGCCGATCGGACGGCCGTGGCCGGTCCCCGAAGCGCGGGCCGGAGGTGGCGTCCAGCGCCCTCTACGGCCCAAGGAACGACCGTCGAACCCCCTCCACAACCCTGGGTTGGCGAGGGGGTCAGTTGGGGTCGCCGAACACCGGGTCGAGCACCTCCCGGAGCTTGCGCTCCCCCACCCCGGCGACGAACCAGCGGATGCCGAGCGCCAACACGGCGACGGTGATGACGCCGAGCACCGCGACGTAGAGCCGGGCGATCTGGTTGCCCCCGAACGCCTGCCACGTCCACCACATGCCGATCCCGTAGAAGATGGCGCCCACCACGGTCTGGAGGATCGTGATCGTCCCGAACCAGGTGGGGGTCCGATCGAACGGCAGCGTGACGGCCTTGGACTTGTCGAGCGGGTAGAGGTAGGTCTCCTCGAGCTTCGCCCCGACCAGCACGTCGGTGTCGAGGCGCCGGTTGAGCCACCCCTCGAGGGCCCGGGCGTACTGGCGGGCGAACGTGAGATACGAGGCGTCGAACGAGGTCTGGGCGGCGCCGAGCAGGGCGACGGGGGCCAACAGGGCGATGAGCCGCTCGTCGATGGCGACGGCCACCACCACGATCGCCAACCCCAGCACCAGCGTGAAGCGGATGTCGCCGAAGAACCGCCGGTGGTAGTAGTTCGTCATGCCCCGCATGCGAGCGAGCTGCTGGGCGGCGATGCGGATGTCGTCGTCCACGGTCCCTCCGGGTCGTCGGGGACACGGTACGCCATCGCCCACCCCATAGGATGCCGGGGCGATGCGCTTCACCATCCGTACCGGCTCCGATCCCACCGCCACCGCCGACCGAGCGATGCTCGCCGCCATCGGTCTCCCCGCCGGCGGCGTGGTCTCGATCGGCGAGTCCCACGCCCGGGTGCTGCCCGGGCGGGTGCCGGTGGCTACCACCCTGCTGGTGGGTCCCGCCACCCTCGCCAACGCCGGAGTCGCAGCAGGGTCGACCGTCGACGTGAAACGGGTGATGCTCCCCACCGCCGCCACCGTGGTCGTCGAGCCGATGCCCGCCGACGTCCGCGGGGTCGTCTCGGCGCTCGTGGGGCTGCCGGTCACCCCGGGCGACGAGGTCACGGTCGACGCCGCCCGCCTCCCCGAGGAAACCGAGGCCGTCACGTTCGCCGTGCGGGCCGTCACCCCCGGCCCGGCCGGGGTGGTCGGCCCCGGCACGATGCTGTCGGACACGCTGCCGATGCCCGACGAGTCCCCGGATGATCGGTCCGAGGCGACCCAGACACCCACCGAGCCGTCGACGCCGCCCGACGACGGCGGTCACCGACCCCCCACCCGCAGCGAGGCGCTGCTCACCGGCCTCGACGAGGAGGTCGAGACGCTGTCGGGGTGGATCCGGCTGCTCGCGGGGAAGGGCAACCTGCCGACCGCCTGGGGCCTCCCCGAGGTGGCCGGGGTCATCGTGGAGGCGCCACCCGGCTGCGGCGGCCCCGAGGTCGTCGCCGAGGCGGCCCGCCAGGCCGGCGCCCATCGCCGGGACGTCTCCCTCGACCTCGTCTTCAAGCCGACCCGTCTGCTCGACCTCCTGGAGGCGGCGATCCGGGACACCCCCCGGCCGGGCGTCATCCACCTCGAACCGCTCGAAACGATCGCCGGGGAGGACGGCCTGTCCAACTACCGCACCCAGGTGGGGGCAGTGCTGCGGTGGTTCCTCGACAAGGTCGCCCGCACCCCCGGCCTCGCCACCGTCATCGGGGTGCGGTCGGTGGCCGGCGTCGATCCGTCGGTGACCGGCTCGGAGCTGCTGCCCCGCACGCTGCGGATCCCCCCGCCCGACTCGGCCCGGCGGACGGCGCTCTTCGACGCCGCCACCGGGCGCATCCCCCGCGGCGACGTCGACTTCGAGCTGCTCGGGGCCCGGTCGGCCGGGTTCTCGGGCGCCGACATCCTCGCCGCGGTCGTACACGCCTCGGCGATGGTCTCCGATGGCGGCGAGCTCGACACCGAGACGCTGCTGACGGCGCTCGCCGAGACCAACCCCACCCTCGGGGCGACAGGGCTCGGGGAGATCCCCTCGTTCGGGTTCGAGGCCGTCGCCGGGCTGGCGGACGTCAAGCAGCGCCTCACCGAGGCCGTCATCTGGCCGATGACCCAGCCCGAGCGCTTCGCCCGGCTCGGGATCGACCCACCCGGCGGGATCCTGCTGTGGGGACCGCCCGGCACCGGCAAGACGTTCGTGGTCAAGGCGCTGGCCAACGAGGCGGGGGCGGCGTTCTTCCCCGTCAAGGGGGCCGAACTGTTGGACAAGTACGTGGGCGAGTCCGAGCGGGCGGTGCGGGACGTGTTCGCCCGAGCCCGGGCGGCCGCCCCCTCCATCCTCTTCTTCGACGAGCTCGACGCACTCGCCCCCATCCGCGGGTCGTCGACGACATCGGTGACCGACTCGGTGGTGGCGTCGCTGCTCACCGAGCTCGACGGGGTGACCGGCCGGGGCGAGTTGGTGGCGATCGGCGCCACCAACCGGCGCGACCTCATCGACCCGGCGCTGCTGCGCTCGGGCCGGTTCGAGGTGCACATCCACCTGGCCTTGCCCGACCGGTCGGCCCGCCTCGCCCTGCTGCGGATCACCGACGTCCCGCTTGACGACGACGTGTCGCTCGACGACCTGGCCGACGCCACCGAGGGCCTGTCGTTCGCCGACCTCACCGGGCTGCTGCGGGAGGCGGCGCTGGTGGCGCTGCGAACCGACGCCCACGCCCTCGAGGTGACCTGGGAGCACCTCGAGGAGGCGCTCGACGCCTTCGCAGACCGGGACCTCGAATGATCGACCACATCGTCTACGGCGTGCTCGACCTGCACCAGGCGGTAGCGGGGATCGGCGGGTTGGTCGGCGTCGACCCGAGCTGGGGCGGGCCACACGTCGGCCGGGGGACGGCCAACTACCTCGCGTCGCTCGGCGAGCGGACCTACCTGGAGATCATCGGTCCCGACCCCGACCAGCCGGGCCCCGAGCAGGCGCGCCCGTTCGGCCTCGACCGGATGATGACGGCGGGGGTGATCACCTGGTGCGCCGCCGTCGACGATCTCGATGGGTTCGTCGAGCGAGCCGCCGAGGCGGGCTACGAATACGACGAGCCGACGGTGATGCAGCGTCGCTCCCCCGACGGCCTGCTGACCTGGCGGCTGTCGTTCCCCCGGTTCGACACCCTCGGCGGGATCATCCCGTTCGTCATCGACTGGGGCGA
>CAZTLW010000068.1:0-5293 GCA_964614585.1 uncultured Acidimicrobiia bacterium
GTCACCCTTCGCCGCAGCTCGCAGGTCTCCCCCGCCGAAGCCGACGTGCTGGCCCTCGTGCTCGTCGACCCGGCCGCCGGTTTCGTCGGACGCAGCCTCGCCTCCTTCGTGCTGGTCGTGGGCGTGCAGGCGGTGGCGGCCCCGGCGACCTTGGCGCTCTTCGGGCCCGAGTTGCCGGGGACGTGGCCGTGGCTGCTGCCGATCGGCCTGCTCGCGGCCGCCGGCATGGCCATGGTCGGCACCATCGCCGGAAGCCTCGCCCGTGGGACGCGTCTGGGCTCGGCGGTGGCGCCGCTGCTGGCCATCTCACTGTCGTTCCCTCTCCTGTCCGGCGCCTCGATCGCCACCTCCGAGTTGGCCGGGGACACCGATATCCTCGCCCCCATGGCACTCCTCGCCCTCGTCGACGTGCTGGTGGCGGTGGCAGGCGTGCTGACGGCCCGACCCCTGGAGGAGAGCGGCGCATGACCGCCTCGCGCATCCTGAACTGGACCGCAGGAGCCGCCATGGCGGTGGCCGCCTGGTTCGCGTTGACGGCGCCACCCGACGCCCTGCAGGGCATCTACGCCCGGGTCATCTACGTCCATGTCCCGGCGGGTTGGCTGGCGTACCTCGCCTTCTTCTTCGCCCTGGTCGGCTCCATCGGCTGGCTGGTCGGCAAGCGCCGCTCGTTCGACCGATTGGCCGTCTCCTCGGTGGAGATCGGCGTCTTCTTCACCGGGCTCACGATCATCACCGGGATGATCTGGGGGTACCCGGTCTGGGGGACCGCCTGGGACTGGGGCGACGCCCGGCTCATGTCGGTCGCCGTGATGTTCTTCATCTACCTCGCCTACCTCGCCCTCCGCCGCACGATCGACGACGCCGACGTCCGGGCCACCCGCTCGGCGGCCCTCGGGATCGCGGCCTTCGTGATCGTCCCCCTGAGCTACTTCTCGACGATCCTGTGGCGGACCCTCCACCAGGGCATGACGTTCACGCCGGCCGGGATCAACATGGACCCCGAGATGCTCCCGGCCTTCTTCATCAACCTCGGGGCCTTCACCCTGCTGTTCGCCGCCTTCCTCGTGTCCCGCATCCGCCTCGAGAAGGCGATGGAGACGGCGGCGACCCGGGAGGTCACCGAACCGGCCGGGTCCGCGGTCACCCCACCCGACCTGGGTCTGATCGATGGCTGAGTTCTGGGTCGCCTTCGCTTTCATCGCCACCTACGGCGTGATCATCGGCTACGCCCTGTCCCTCCGTATCCGGCGCCGCCGCCTCGGCGAGGTCGACTGATGGACCGCCGCTGGTTCCTCGCCATCTCGGGCACCATCGCCGGGGTGCTCGGCGTCCTCCTCTTCGCCAACCTGCTCGGGGCGAACACGGTCTACTACCTCGAGCCCCGCGAGGCCCTCGCCCAGCGCTCGGAGCTGCCGGACGGCGAGTCCTTCCGACTCGGCGGCGTCGTGGTGGAAGGGTCGGTCGTCGCCGCCGGAGACGACATCACCTTCACGGTCACCGACTTCGCCGAGGAGATCACGGTCCACACCGACGCCACCCCACCCGAGCTCTTCACCGAGGGCGTGCCGGTGATCCTCGACGGGAGCTTCTCCGGTGACGCCTTCGTGGCCGAGGAGATCCTCCTGCGCCACGAGGAGAACTACGAGACCCCCGAGGACGGCGAGGAGTACGACGTGGAGTACGAGGCGCCGCCGGAGGCCCAGGGATCGTGATCGCCGCCGCGGGCGCCCTCGCCGTCTGGGCGTCGGTGATCGGCGCCGCCTGGCTCGCCGTCGTCGGGTTCGGCACCCTCCGGGGCGGTGAGCGCCCCACCCGGGTCCCGGTCGCCCTCCTCCTGTGGGGCTCGGTCGCCGCGATGGGACTGCTGGTCGCCGGGCTTCTCCTCGACGACTTCTCGATCACCTACGTGGCCAACCACTCGGCATCCACCACCCCCCTCATCTTCAAGATCGCCTCGGCCTGGGGTGCCCTCGAGGGCTCGATCGTGCTCTGGGGGCTCATGCTCGGCGTCTTCACCTGGCTCATCGCCCGGGGCGTCGGCGACGGCGACCGCCTCGGTCGGGTGGCGCTGGCCGTGATGGCCGTCGTCTCGTTGTTCTTCTTCGCCCTCATGGCGACCGTGGCGAACCCCTTCGAGGTGTGCGTCGAGGCGGCCGAGGTCGGGTGCGCCGAGTCCTCGGCATGGCCACTCGCCGCCACCGAGGCTCCCTCGGAGGGACGAGGCCCCAACCCGCTGCTCCAGAACCACATCCTCATGGCCGTGCACCCGCCGGCGCTCTACGTCGGCTACGTCGGCCTCACCGCCCCCTTCGCCTTCGCCATGGCGGCACTGGCGTTGGGCCTGCCGGGAGCGGACTGGGCCCGACGGACCCAGCGCTGGACGCTCGGCGCCTGGGCCTTCCTGACCGTCGGCATCCTCCTCGGCGGCTGGTGGTCCTACGAGGTGCTCGGGTGGGGCGGCTACTGGGCCTGGGACCCGGTCGAGAACGCCTCGATCCTTCCATGGCTCACCGCCACCGCCTTCCTCCACTCGGTCGTGGTGCAGCTGCGTCGCGGGATGCTGCAGGCGTGGAACTTCGTCCTGGTGATCGCGACCTTCGCGCTCACCATCTTCGGGACCTTCCTCACCCGCTCCGGCACGATCACGTCGGTCCACTCGTTCACCCAGTCGGCGATCGGGCCGATCCTCCTCGGGTTCTTCGTGCTCGTCACCGTCGTGGGACTCGGGCTCTTCGCCGCCCGGGCGGACCTCGTCTCCGATGCCCCCAAACTCGAGTCCCTGGCCAGCCGCGAAGGCGCCATCCTCGGCAACTCGCTGGTCATGACGGTGTGGGCGGCGACGATCCTGGTCGGCACCGTCTACCCGATCCTCGTCGAGGCCTTCTCCGACACCACCATCGGCATCGGCCGCGGGTTCTTCGACGTCACCTCGATCCCGATCGCCTTCGCCATGCTGCTGATGATGGGGGTTGGACAGGTCACGCCATGGAAGTCGGCCTCCCGAACGGTGCTCGTCGACCGGTTGCTCATCCCCGCCCAGGTGGCCCTGGCGGTCGGCGCCGTCGCCGTCATCGCCGGCCTGCGGGCCCGCGGGCCGCTGGTGGCGATCGTGCTGGCGGTCTTCGTGGCCACACCCCCACTCCTGCTGCTCATCCGCCAGGCCCGGGCCCGGCCCGAGTCGTTCGGGGCCGCCGCCCGGCGTCTCGTCACCAATGATCGGGGGTACTGGGGCGGCATGCTCAGCCACCTCGGCGTGGCGGTCATCGTGATCGGCATCGCCGGGTCGTCGGGGCTCGCCCTGCGGGTCGACGAGACCACGATCCCCGTCACCGAGACCGCCACCGTCGCCGGGTACGACCTCACCTACGAGACCGGCTTCACGTCGACCGAGCCGCAACGGCGAGTCATCGGCGCCAGCGTCCTCATCGAACGCGACGGCCGGACGATCGGCGAGGTCCGCCCACGCCTCAACGACTACGGCGTCCAGGTGGTCCCGACCCCCGGTGTCGACGCCGGCTTCACCCGGGACCTCTACATCACGCTGCGGGCGATCGACGGCGAGCGGATCATCGTCGACGTCTCGGTGTTCCCGCTCCAATGGATGGTCTGGGCGGGCGGGCTCCTCATCGCCGCCGGGGGCTTCTGGGCGCTGTCGGGCAGCCGCGGTCGGGCCCGTCGGTCCGAGAAGGTCGCCTCGTGAGCCGGGCCATCCAGTGGACGGTGATGGCGGTGTTGGCCTCGGTCGTGGTCGTCGGAGTGGTCCTCGGCGGCGACGGCGGCGACCCGGCGATCGCGGTCGCCGAGCGACTGGCCTGCCCGGTGTGTGACGGGGAGTCGGTGGCGGCATCGCAGACCGAGGTCGCCCGCTCCATGCTCACCCGCATCCGCGCCCTCGAGGCCGAGGGACTGTCACAGGCGGAGATCCTCGACTGGTTCGAGGCCCGCTACGGCCCCGAGATCGTGCTCGATCCACCGCTCGACCTCGGCGGCATCCTGCTCTGGGCCATCCCGGCGCTGGCCGCCGCCGGCGGCATCGCAGTCGTGCTCCGCCTGCGGGCCCGCTCGACCGATTCGGTGGCGGTCGGCGCCGACGCCGCCGAACCACCCGAACCATCGACAACCACCGAACCGACGTCCGACACCCGACGACTCGACGGCCGGGCGGTCGCCGGCCTGGCCATCGTCGCCGTCGGCCTCGTGGCGGCCGCCTTCGCGATCGGCTCGTTCCTCGAGCCCCGAGCCGCCGGCACCCCGATCTCGGGCGACATCATCGCCCCGACCAACCTCGAGTCGATCTCCGACGAGACCCTCGCCGCCACGATCGCCTCGTTCGCCGACGACCCCGCGGTCCCGTCCGAGCAGCTCAACGGCATGCGCCTCGCCCTCGCCGAGCGCTACTTCGAGGCGGGTGACTTCCGCTCGGCCACCACGGTCTTCCAGGACGTGCTCGCCGGTGAGCCCACCGCGCCCCAGGCCTCGGAGGCACTCGGCCGACTCGGGTGGGTGCTGTGGGTGAACGGTGAGCCCGACGCGGCCGAGGCTGCCCTGGGCCAGGCGATCGACACGTTCGACGGCAACGGGGAGGCCCGCTACTTCCTCGCCATGATCCTGCTCGACCTCGAACGGGGCTCCGAGGCCGTCCCACTGCTGGAGGCCCTCGCCGCCGACCCCAGCGTCCCCGGTGAGTTGCAGCCCGAGATCGAGGCGATGCTGGAAGCGGCCCGGGCGGCGGCGTGACCACCAAGCGGCTGGCCTGGGCGGGAATCGCCGTCGTGGTCGTCCTCGCCGCCTTCTTCGCCGGTCGCCTCGACCTGATCGAGACGGTGCCCACCTCGCCGCTCATCGGCTCGACGGCACCCGACCTCGAACTGCCGTTCCTCGAGTCCGACGGCACCGCCCCGATCTTCGACGGCGAGGCCGAGGTCACGGTCGTGAGCTTCTGGGCGTCATGGTGTCCCCCGTGTCGGGCCGAGCACCCCGACCTCGTGCGGGCGGCCGACGTCCTCGGCCCCGACGGCGTCCGGTTCGTCGCCGTCGACACCCGGGATCGGGTCGACGACGCCATCGAGTTCCTCGACACCTACGGGCGCTCGGACCACCAGGACGTCGTGGTGGACGCCGACGACCTCGCCAACATCGAGTTCGGCGTCTGGGGCCTGCCCGAGACGTTCTTCCTCGACCGCGACGGGGTCATCGTCGGCAAGGTCGCCGGCGGCGTCGACTTCGTGACGGTGCTCGACCTCGTCGAGCAGACGCGGACCGGCACCGAGTTCGGCGAACGGTCGACCGG
>CAZTLW010000068.1:5393-12499 GCA_964614585.1 uncultured Acidimicrobiia bacterium
CGCACCACGAGGTGCACCTCGGTCGGCGCGCCCCGGGTGATCACCGGGGTGACCGTGTCGGTCGTCCACCGAAGCGCGCCGCCCACCGTGATGGTGGCCCGGATCGTGTAGGTGAGGCGCTCCGATACCTCGGCCGGGTCGTAGGCGACGTCGAAGGGCACCGGGACGTTGCCCGGGTCGGCGATCACCTGCCGACCGATCACCCGCTCGGGGGCGTCGGCCCGTGAGGTGTCCGCCACCGTGACGGTGACCACCGCACCCGCCGGCATCGCGATCCGCTCTCGGTAGGCGACACTGCCCCGTACCGAGCCAATGGCCATGCCGATCAGGCCAGTCCCACGCCGGCCAGCCAGCCCTCGTCAGCCAGCACCTCGTCGATCGGCCCGTCGGCCACGACCCGGCCCTCGTCGAGGATGACCGCCCGACCACAGAGCCGGCGGGCGAACCCGAGGTCGTGGGTGACGAGCAGCAGCGCCTCCCCGAGGCCGGCGAGCAGCAGTTCGAGGTCCCGGCGACCGGCCGGGTCGAGCCCCGACGTCGGCTCGTCGAGGATGATGAGGGAGGGCTCCATCGCCAACACGCCGGCGATCGCCACCCGTCGACGCTCGCCACCGCTCAGGTGATGTGGCGCCTTGCCGACCAGGTGGTCGGCGCCGACCGACGCCAGTGCCGCCAGGGCCCGGGCCTCCAGCTCGTCGCCCTCGAGCCCGAGGTTGGCCGGCCCGAAGGCGACGTCCTCCAGCACCGTGGGCATGAAGAGCTGGTCGTCGGCATCCTGGAACACGAGCCCGATGCCCCGCCGCAGCTCGCGGGCGTTCTCCTCGGTGTAGGCCTCGCCCCCGACCAGGACCTGGCCCGAGGTGGGATCGAGCAGACCCAGCAGGTGATGGACGAACGTCGTCTTCCCTGCGCCGTTGCGACCGAGGAGCGCCACCCGCTCACCGGGATCGATGGCGACGTCCACGCCGGCGAGGGCGACCTCGCCGCCGGGCCACACGTGGCGGAGCGCCTCGGTGCTGACGATGCTCATGACCCCACCGTACGGGTCAGGACGGCCACCCCGATGGCGATGGCGGCCGGCGACGCCCCCACCGCCCAATCGGCTGCCCGGGCGCTCGGGGGGAAGAGGGTCGGCATGACGCCGTCGTAGCCGCGGGCGACCATGGCCTGGTGGACCCGCTCGCCCCGCTCGTAGGCCCGCACGAGCAGAGCGCCGGCCATCGAGCCGGCCGCCCGCAACGACCGCCGGGCCCTGGGATGCCAGCCGCGGGCGGCCATGGCCGTGCGCATCCGCCCGGCCTCGTCGAAGACCACCTCGAGGTAGCGGATCATGAACCCGGCGATGGCCACGAGTGCCGCAGGGGCCCGCAGCCGGGACATCCCCGCCAGCACGTCCGCCACCGGCGTCGTGGCGATCAGCAGCACGGCGGTGGCGGTCCCGAGGGTCGCCCGGGCGAGGATCGACCAAGCCCCCCAGATCCCCTCGATCGACAACTCGAACGGTCCCACGGCCACCCGGGGCCCCTCCCCCACGAACGGCAGGAAGAGGGCGAAGAGGATGAAGGGGATCTCGACGACCATCCGCGACGCCATGAACAGCGGCGGGATCCGGGCGGCCACCGCCACCCCGATCACGACGAGCGCATAGGCCCCGAAGGCCCAGAACGCCTCTCGGGGGTTGGCGTCGCCGCCGACCATGAACCCGAAGGCCGCCACCACCTTGACGTGGGGCGCGAGGTCGTAGGGGCGGCCGTGTCCGTGGAGGGTGAGGGCGTGGGTGTGGAATCGGCTCACGCGTCGGAGGTGCGCCGCCCCCGCACGTACCAGGTGATGGCGGCCATCACCGCCAGGGTGATGACGATGCCGAGGAGGCCGGCGAGCGCCACCGACAGGCCCGTCTCACCGAGCGCCGCCACCGTGTAGTCGGCGACCGGCGAGTCGGCCACCGCCGAGTCCATGGCGGTGGTGTCGAAGCCGAGTTCCTCGGCGACCGACTCGAGGCCGTCGGGGTTCGCCGAGGCGAACGGGGCCACGACGAGGAGCAGCACGGCGATGACCATCCCCACCCCCACCGCCGCTCGCTCACTCCGGGTCCGCTCCCGCCCGGATCCGAGGTCCTCGGCCCCGGCCACCAGGTCCGCCCGGTAGGCGAGCAGGCCGCCCACCACCGCGGTGGTGATCAATGCCTCACCGATGCCGATGAGGACGTGGACGCCGAGCATGGCCACCGTGAGCGCTCCCAACGGGGCCCCACCCTCGCCACCGAGGGCGTAGAGGATCACGAAGGCCATCGCGGAGGCGGGTACCGAGAGGAGGGCGGCCACGAACGAAGCCACGAGCACCCAGGTCCGGTTGGCGGGTGTGATGGATCGCACGGCCCGGAAGACGGCCCACCCGACCAGCGCCGGCACGATCGCGATGAGGAGGACGTTGGCCCCCATGACGATCAGTCCCCCGTCGGCGAAGACGATCGCCTGGACGATCACGACCACCGAGACGACGAGGAGCCCCATCCAAGGTCCGAGCACGATGGCGGCCAGTGCCCCACCGAGCAGGTGGCCGGAGGTGCCGGCGACGACCGGGAAGTTGAGCATCTGCAGGACGAAGATGCCCGCCGCCATGAGCCCCGCCAGCGGTAGGCGCTTGTCGGCGAGGTGGGCGCGGGTCTGGCGCAGGGCGGCGGCTATGCCACCGGCCGAGACGATCGCCGCTCCGGCCGAGACCGTGCCGGTCAGGAATCCATCGGGTACGTGCATGGCGGTGATGCTAGCCGCAGATGCAACCTCGTCGCATCTGGTTCAGCCGCCGCCGTTGGAGGCCTCGATGAGGGCGTCGAGCCGGGCCCGGATCTGGTCCTCGCCGACCGCGCCCGGCCATCGCTGGACGATGACGTCGTCGCCGGTGATGAGGACCGTCTCCGGCTGGTACGGCACGCCCCACGCCTGGAAGAACTCACCGGAGCCGTCGAGACCCCAACTCACCTGTCCGGATCGGAGCAGGTCCTCGGCCCTGGCACGCGTGGCCTCCTCGCTGGCCTTCCAGGCCACGGACAGGAACCGGACCCGACCCTCGTAGTCGGGGGCGACTTGGTCGACGACGGGCAACTCCCGTCGACAGGTCGGTCACCACTCCGCCCAGAACATGAGGTAGACCGGCAGGACCTCCTGGGAGAGCAGCACGTCGTCACCGTCGGCAACCGGCACCAGCGCGTCCGGAGCGGGCGGGCCGTCGAAGCCCGAAACCGGGGGTTCGGCCGGGGCCTCGGTGCCCTCCGTCGTGCCGGACGGCTCCGTCGTTCCGGTTCCGTCGCCGTCCTCGGTCGACGGTTGGGTGGAGGCAGGGGCCTCGGTGGTCGTCGTGGTATCGGCGGCGTCGCCGTCGGCGCCTGCGTCGCCGCCGCAGGCGGCCGCCACGAGGGCGAGGACGAGCAGCAGGGCGACGAGTCGGCTCACGAGCCGGGACGATACGCCTCGTCGGCGGATATCGGCGCGCAGTCATGGCACCGGCCGACGACGGCGAAGTGCACGGTGTCCACCGAGAAACCGTGTCGGGCGGCGAGGGGGCCGAGCGCCGCCGCGACTTCGTCGGCGGGCACGTCGACCGTCCGCCCACAGCGGTCACAGGTGAGGTGGTGGTGGTCGGCGTCGGCGAGGTGGACCACGGACCCGCCGTCGGGTACGTGCACGTGGTGCACGAGACCGACCCCTTCGAGCGTGTCGAGCGTCCGATAGACGGTCGAGAGGTCGATCGAGCGATCGGCATCGGCCTCGGCGCGTGCGTGCAGGTCCCCCGGCGTGAGGTGGGCCCGGGGGTCCTTCGCCAACACCCGGCAGATGGCCCGGCGCGCCGGCGTGAGGCGGAGTCCCTCGGCGCGCAGGGCGTCGAGCAGGTCGTTGACGTCCATCAGCCCCGCAACTCGGCGGCCAAGGCGAGCACTGCGCCCAGCTTGGCGGCGGCGGCGCCGTCGTCGATCACCGACCGTGCCACCCGGACGCCGTCCACGAATCCGGTGGCCAGCCCGGCGGCCACGATCGGCACCGCTGCGTTGACCAGGACGATGTCGCGGCGCGGCCCGCGCTCGCCGTCGAGCACCGACCGGACGATGGCGGCGTTCTCCTCGGCGTCGCCACCCCGGACGTCGGCGAGCGAGCCGCGATCAACGCCGAAGTCCTCGGGGGTGAAGACGGCGTGGGTGATCTCACCCTCCCGCAGGCGATAGATGAAGGTCGGGGCGGCCGTGGAGACCTCGTCGAGGCCGTCCTCACCGAACACCACGAAGGCGTACGAAGCCCCCAGGTTCTTCAGCACCTCGATCATCTTCTCGGCCATGTGGGGATCGGACACCCCGATGGCGAGGTTGGTGGCGCCCGCGGGGTTGGTGAGGGGGCCGAGGAAGTTGAAGACCGTGGGGATGCCGAGCTCGGAGCGCACCCCGGCGGCGTGGCGCATCGACGGATGGTGGTTGCGGGCGAACATGAAACCGAAGCCCACCTCGTCGATGAGGGTTGCGGTGGCCTCGGGGGTGAGGTCGAGGGGGTAGCCGAGCGCCTCGAGCACGTCCGCCGAGCCGGCCCGGGACGAGGCCGACCGGTTGCCGTGCTTGGCCACCCGGGCCCCGGCGGCCGCCGCCACGATCCCCGCGGCGGTCGAGATGTTGAAGGTGCCGGCGCGGTCCCCACCCGTCCCGACGACATCGACGACCGGCCCCTCGACGTGGACCGGGACCGAGGCCGCCCGCATCGACTCCACGAGGCCCGTCAACTCGTCGACCGACTCGCCCTTCATCCGGAGCGCGACGATGAACGCCGCCGCCTGGGCGGGTGTCGCCCGACCCGCCATGATCTCGTCCATGGCGCGCCGCGCCTCGGTGCGTCCGAGGTCGGCACCATCGGCCAGTTTGCCCAGTGTCTTCGGCCAGTCCACGCGGCTGCTCCGGTTGTGTTCGGGGGGCGAGGATAGGGTCCCGGGGGGTCCTCCCCACCCGTTTCGGCGCGTAGGATCGCACTTCCCCACGTCGACCCCGAGGTACCGATGGCAGATCGCCTGCTCTACTTCGCGTACGACTCGATGCTCGAGCCGGACCGGCTCGAAGCTGCGGCGCCGACCGCCCGCTTCGAGAAGGTCGCCCACCTGCCCGAGACGAGGCTGTACTTCGCCGGGTCGAACGGGACCTGGGGCGGGGCGCTCCCGACGATCCGGCCCGAGGAGGGCAACACCGTCTGGGGGGCGCTGTTCGAGGTGCAACCCGACGAACTGGCCGCCATCACCGAGGCCGAGGCCGCCGACGGCCGAGTCGCCACCACCGCGTTCTCCGTGGTCGACCGCGAGGGGACCCGCCACTGGGTGACCACCCACGTGGTGGAGGGCCCCGAGTCGGACGACCCGTCCCCCGACTACCTGGAGCACGTGGTGCTGGGGGCCCGGCACTGGGGCCTCCCCACCGGCTGGGTGATCAACCTCGAGGAGATCGCCGAGGACGACCTGTTGTAGGAGGCCCTGGGTACCGGGCTCAGGCCTTGGCCGGCTCCGGGCGCACGGCCATCAGGATCACCCAGGCGAGGACCGCCCCGACGAGCGGGGCGACCACGACCACCCACAGGGCGTCGAAGGTGCCGGCCGCCACCGCGGGCCCGATCGCCCGGGCCGGGTTGAACGACCCGCCGGTGAAGGGGACGGCGCCGAAGTGCACGGCGGTGAGCGTCAAGGGGATGACGATGCCCGCCTTGTCGGGACCGGTCTTGGTCGAGACCAGGATCACCGCCACGAAGACGGCGGTCAGCACGGCCTCGAGCAGGAAGGCCGGGCCGACGTGCTGCTGCGTGCCGAGTCCGTTGTTGATGAAGGTCGCCGCCTCCGACGCCGGTCCCCACGTGGCGATGACCACGGCGTAGGCCGCCAGGATCCCACCGATGACCTGGGCCACGATGTAGCCGAGGGTGTCCCGGCCCGAGATGCGCCGGTCGAGGAGCATGGCGACGGTCACGGCCGGGTTGAAGTGGCCACCCGAGACGTGACCGACCGCCCAGATCGCCGCCAGGAGGCCGAGCCCGAACCCGAACGGCGCCGTGAGGAGCGGCGGGACGCCGACGGAGGCGCCGGCGACGACGCTGAAGCCGCCCAGGGCAACGAGGATGAAGGTTCCGAGCAGTTCGGCGACGTACTTGCGCACGGTGGGTCCTTTCGGTGGGTGTCCCGTCGAGGCATTCTGACCGCCGGGACAACGGATTGGTTGCACCTACGATCCGCGCATGCACCTGCACCCTCTCGGCGTGGCAATCGGTGTGGGCGTGTCGTTCCTCGCCCTTGGCATCATCACCTTGCTGGGTTGGGGCCTGCTGGCGGTCCTCGGGGTCGAGGACCCGGCGACGACGGCGATCATCGTCGGCGCCCCGGTCGGGGCGGTGGCTGGCGGTTGGCTCGCCGGACGCACGGCCTTCCGGGCCGTGTTCCACGGGGCCCTCACCGGCGTGGTGTTCGCCGGCCTCGTGATCCTGCTCTCGGTGCTCGACGGCAGCCCGGCACCCGCCATCACGATGGTCGGCTTCCTCGTTGGGGGTGGGGTGCTCGGCGCCGTCGGCGGGTGGCTGGCCCTGCGGCGTCGGGGTGGTGCACGCACCCCCACCTCGTAGACTGTGGGTACCGAGTCCGCCGGGCGTCCGCGGCGTGTTCCCGCGTCGAGGAAAGTCCGGACTCCCCAGGGCAGGACGCTGGGTAACCCCCAGGCGGCGCGAGCCGATGGACAGTGCAACAGAGAGCAGACCGCCGATGGCGTGTCCTTCGGGACACGATCAGGCAAGGGTGAAACGGTGGGGTAAGAGCCCACCAGCGGGGCGGGCGACCGTCCCGGCTCGGCAAACCCCGTCCGGAGCAAGACCAAGCAGGGAGCGGTTGGCCCGACCGATGCTCCCAGGTGGGTCGCACGAGGCCGTTCGGCAACGACGGTCCCAGATGGATGGACGCCGGCGCTCCTTCGGAGCGTTACAGAATCCGGCTTACAGGCGGACTCGGCCAGCTCGTGGGGCCCCTTCGGGGGCCCCACCCGCGTCTAGGGGGACGGCACCGTCTCGCCGCTGCCACCGTCGATGAGCACCCGGTCCCCGAGTGGC
>CAZTLW010000069.1:0-12440 GCA_964614585.1 uncultured Acidimicrobiia bacterium
AAGAGATTACAGAACGAGCCGGGTTGAATCGGTCAACTTTCTATTTACATTATCCCGAGCCCCCAGGCCGCGTCGATGACGACGACGTCGGGGAAACCCGTCTCGGTGTCGATGGTGAACGCCACCCCGGCACCGGCCTCGTCGGAGCGGACCATCGGCTGCACCCCGACCGACAGGGCCACGTCGAGGTGGTCGAACCCCTGCGCCTCCCGGTAGGTGATGGCCCGATCGGTGAACAGGGAGGCCATGCACCGTCGGGTGGCCGCCACGAGGTCGTCGGCGCCGACCACGTTGAGCTCCGTCTCCTGCTGGCCGGCGAAGGAGGCCTCCGGGAGGTCCTCGGCGGTGGCGCTGCTGCGGACGGCCACGTCGAGGGGATCCCGGTCGGTCCGGTCCGCCAGCTCCCGGTAGGCATCCCGGATCGCCGTCTCGACGTCGTCGGGCAGCGGCGCCTCGGCGATGGCCGACCGGATCGTTTGGCCGACGTCGGCGAGGGTCTCGTCGTCGCCGTCGAGCCGGGCCGTCTGCTCGGCGACCAGGTCCGTCAGGTCGTTGGCCTCGAGGTGGGCCCGATAGGCCGCGGCGGTGGTGGCGAACCCGGTCGGGACCCGGATCCCCTCGTCGGCGAGTGCGCCGATCATCTCGCCCAGTGAGGCGTTCTTGCCGCCCACCTCGTCGGTGTCGTCCGAATCGAGGTCGGTCAGCCACCGGATGTGGTCGGTCGTGGTGGTCGTCGTCATGGGCTCCCCCGGTCGACGTCGTCCACTACCCGCGGCGGGTCGGGCGAAACCGACGGTCGGGTGGGGGTCGGCGGCGCCGGCTGCCGGCCGGGCGGCTGGAGCGGGGCCCGCCGGAGTCCGACCGGTGGGCCGTCGAGGGGACACGAGCGGGGACTCGTGACGATGGGTTGGTCCTCTTCCTCGTCGCGCAGCAGGGCGACGGCCACCAGCGCCCCGAGCGCCACCAGACCCGCCCCCGCGGCCATGGCGCTCGGGAATCGTGGTGCCAGCTCCTCGGCCCGGTTGAGGGCGTCGCCCCCCAGGCCCATGAGTGGCGGGATGGCCGCCACCGTCAGCAGCTGGCCGGTTCGGGCGATGGCGTTGTTGGCTCCCGAGGCGGCGCCCGAGCGCTCCTCGGGCACGCTGCCGAGGGCGGTCGACGTGACCGGGGCGACCGAGACGGCCAGCCCGAGCCCGAAGACCGCCACCCCGGGCAGGACGTCGGTGACGTAGTCGGCATCCGCGCCGATGCCGCCGATCAGGACCATGCCGACCGCGATGAGGAGCGGGCCCCCGGTCAGGAACCCGCGCGGTCCGTGACGCTGGGCCAGGTCCCCGAAGGTCGAGGAGAGGGCGAGCATGAGGGCGGTCACCGGGAGCAGGGCGGCACCCGCCGCCAGCGCCGACCACCCGACGACGACCTGTAGGTGGATCGACACCAGGAAGAAGACGATCCCGAGCCCGCCGTAGACCAGCAGGGTGATCGCGTTGGCGGCAGCGAACCGCCGGTTGGCGAAGAGCCTCAGCGGGACCATCGGGTGCTCGGCACGCCGTTCGTGTTGGGCCAGCCAGCCGGCAGCAACGACTGCCAGCCCGATCGCGCCCCACCCGGTCCACCCGAAGCGGTCCGCCGAGCTCCGGATGATCGCATAGGTCGCCCCACCGAGCGCCAACACCGCGAGCGCGCCGCCCCCGACGTCGAGGTCCGTGCCTTCCGCGGCGGGATCGGACGTCTCGGGCACCCGGGGCGCCAGGGCGAACACGACCACGGCGACCGGGACGTTGATCAGGAACGCCCATCGCCACGAGGCTGCGATAAGCAGGCCACCGATCAGGGGACCGGTGGCGGCCGCGATCCCGGTGAGCCCCGCCCACCAGCCGATGGCGCGGCCCCGGTCGGACTCGGCGATCGTCGCCTCGAGGATGGAGAGGCTGCCGGGGGTGAGGAGCGCCCCGCCGACCCCCTGCAGCAGTCGGGCGCCGATGAGCCATCCCGTGCTCGGGGCGAGGGCGCAGGCGAGGGAGGCGATGGCGAACCAGGCCACCCCGATGCGGTACACCCGCACCCGGCCGAACCGGTCGCCCAGCGATCCCCCCACGAGGATGAGGCCGGCGAGGGTCAGCAGGTAGCCGTTGACCACCCACTGCTGGCCGGCGGTGCCGGCACCGAGGTCCTCGCCGATCGACGGGAGTGCCACGTTGACGACGGTGCCCATGAGCATCGCCACCGACGTGCCGAGGATGGTGACCGCCAGGACGATCCGACCGAGCCGGGACCCGAGGGGGATCTGCCCGGCCTCGGGCGAGGCCATGTCTCAACCTCCGGAGGTCCGATCGGGATCGTTCATGCCGGGATCAGCTCGTTGCGGATGCCCTTGACCCCGGTGACGTCGCCGATCCGACGCATCAGCTCTCGCTCGGCCGTTGGGTTCTCGCTGCGACCGGTGAGCGTGACCACCCCGTGGTCGACGCGCACGTGCACGTGGTCGGGCAGGTCGGGGGTGGGGCCGACCGCCTCGCTGCGGACCTTCTGCAGCAGGGCGCGATCGTCACGGGGCGGGTCCTCGGTGTGCACCGTCTCGATGATGGCGCCCTTGGCCCGTCCGAGCTCGTACTTGGTGCGGCGCTCGGCGAGGTCGAGCAGGTCGTTCCAGCGGGCGACGAGTTGGTCGCGGAGTCGGGCGCGGCGGCCACGCCCGTTGATCGGGTCGAAGTAGTGGGCGATGGCGGCGCCGACGGCCATCCACCACGCGCGGGTGACGTATCGGGACATGTGATCCTCCTTGGCGTGGTCGGCACCTACCCGTCGGGGGATCGGCGGAAACCGGCCGGCCCGGGACCCCGATCGGGATCGGTAGCGTCACCGGTCCGATGGAGCGTCCCCTGCCCGGCACCCCGGCCATCGCCGCGATCGGCGAACTCGCCCCCGGGCGCCATCCCGACCAGGACCGCAACCAGATGCAGGAGCTGGCGATCCACCACCTCCTCACCGAGTGGGACCTCGACCCGACGGTCGTCGACGGCCTGCTCGTCTGTCCGGCGGGGATGGCCGATGGGGGAGGGGCCGACATCTTCGTCCACGAGCGGCTCACCGACGCGCTCGGGATGACCCCGAGGTTCTCCGAGACCATCAACGTCGGTGGGGCCACCTACACGACCATGGCCATCCGGGCGGCGCTGGCGATCGGCGCCGGGCTCGCCGACGCGGTGCTCTGCGTGGGGGCGGGCAAGTTCCCCGACGTCGTGGCCGGCGGGGGCGACCGGATGGCGAGGATGGTGAGCCACCCCGACTTCGAGTACCCGTACGGGGCGTTCATCCCGGCGCTCTATGCCCTGTCGGCGACCCGCCACATACACGATCGGGGCACGACGCGGGCGGGCCTCGCGGCGGTGGCGGTCGCCAGCCGCGCCTGGGCGCTCGACCACCCGACGGCGCTCATGCGCGACGCCGGCCCGCTCACCGTCGACGAGGTGCTCGACTCCCGACCGATCGCCGACCCCTTCCACCTGCTCGACTGCTCGATCCCCTGCGAGGGCGGGGGCGCCTTCGTCGTCGCCCGCGGCGAGGTGGCCCGTGAGGTGACCGACCAGCCCGCGTTCCTGCTCGGGTTCGGCGAGTACCACGACCACGGGGCCATCGCCCATTCGTCCGACTTCGCCGCCATGGGGGTCGGCCACGCCGCCCGGGACGCCTTCGCCATGGCCGGTCTCGGCCCTGGTGACGTGGGCTCGGCCCAGCTGTACGACGCCTTCTCGATCAACCCCATCCTCCTGTTGGAGGAGACGGGCCTTGCCGATCCGGGCACCGCCGGGGCCCGCTACCTCGCCGGGGACTTCGGACCCGGCGGGCAACTGCCAGTGAACACCTACGGGGGCCTGCTGTCGTTCGGCCACACCGGCGACGCCTCGGGGCTCTCGATGTTGGTCGAGGGGGCACGGCAGGTGATGGGCCGGGTCGGCGGGCGGCAGGTGCCGGCCGACGTCACCCTCGTCCACACCTACGGGGGGATGATGGCCGACCACACGACGCTGCTCCTCGGGCGGTCACCGTGAAGCCGCTTCCGGGCATCAACGAGGTCACCGCCCCCTACTGGGAGGCGGCCGCGGCCGGCCGGTTCGTGTTGCCCCGTTGTCTGGCCTGCGGGCGGTTCCACCACCATCCCCGCCGATGGTGCCCGTACTGCTGGTCGACCGACCTCGAGTGGGCCGAGCCGAGCGGCCGGGGCCGGGTGGTCACCTTCTCGGTCGTCCACCAGGCCCCGAGCGAGGCCTTCGAGGTGCCCTACGTGCTGGCGGTGGTGGCACTCGAGGAGGGCCCGACGATGATGGCGAACGTCGTGGACGTCGACCCGGCCGACGTGGTCTGCGAGATGCCGGTGGAGGTCACCTTCGAGCAGCGGGGCGAGATGGCCCTGCCCCAGTTCCGACCGAGGGGAGATGGCTGATGGGATGGGAGTTGGCGTCGGCGACCACGTACGCGGTCGAGGGCGACACCGAGGATCCGCGGTCCTGGGTGGGCCGGGTGATCCAGACCGAGGCGCCGTACGAGGTGAACGCCGCCCAGATCGGCTTCTTCTGCTCGCTGGTGGAGGACCCGAACCCGCACTACTGGCACTCGGAGCGGGCCGCGTCGGGCCGATATGGCTCGATCATCTCCCCGCCGGGGATGCTGATGGTCTGGATGTTCCCCACGCCGTGGCATCCCGACGGCCGGCCCGAGCACGGGCCGCTCCCGGGGCTCGAGATCCCGCTGCCCGTCGACACGCTCATCAACGTGGCGACCGACACGAGGTTCCTCGAGCCGATGCGGGTGGGGGACCGGCTCGGCTACCGGCACACGATCACGGCGGTCTCGGCACCCAAGGACACGGCGCTCGGTCGAGGCTGGTTCGTCACGACGATGACCGAGACGACCAACCAGCACGGAGTGGTCGTCGCCACCAACGAGAACGTCATCTTCCGGTACCGGGCCACCGCCCCGATCGGCGACGACGGTCGACCGGCCCGCGACGACAGGCCCGAGGGCGAGCCGCTTCCGGAGATCGAGATGACGGTCGACGCGTCGGTGGCGGCGTTGAACGCCGGGGCGACCCGGGACTACTTCCCGGGCCACCACGACCCGGCCTACGCGCAGGCCCAGGGGGTCGAGTCGACCTACCTCAACACGATGTGCTTCCACGGCCTGGCCGACCGGGTGGCCCAGACCTGGTCCGGGCCGGAGGCGTGGGTCGCCCGGCGGACACTGCGCATGAAGGTGCCGGCGGTGGCCGGGCGTCAGCTCGTCATGCGCCCGACGCTGCTCCCGGGAGGGGGGCCGGTACGCGACGTCCACATCGACTTCCGCAGCGGTGACGCGTCCGCGGCCGAGTCGGTGGTGACGCTCGACACCGACGGCTGGCGCGGCTGATCGCGGTCCGGGTCGGCGCACGGGGTCGGAGTAGCCTCGGTCTCGGAGAGCAGGGGCACAGCCGGGACCTACTCGACGTGCTCCCCGGAAGGAGGCTGCGATGCAGATCGTGCCCGATCGCCGCTGGCTCACCAAGCAGTGGCTCGTCTACGCCACCATCACGCTCCTGGCGGTGATCGCCGCCGGAATCGCCCATCTCGTGGTGGCCCTCGCCGCACCCGACCAGGCGGAGGCGGCCACCGCCATGGGCATCGTGTGGTTGTCGGTCGGCGGCGCCGTCGTCGCCATGTGGGCTATCGCCGTGCCGATCGTGCTGCTGTGGTACCGGAACCTCGAGTACCTGATCGAGGAGGACAAGGTCATCGTCCGCAAGGGCATCCTGACCAAGACCCAGCACAACATCCCGTTCGAGATGGTCACCGACTTCCGGCTCCAGCGGACGCTGTACGACCGGGCACTGGGGATCGGGTCGATCCTCATCCAGACGGCCGGCCAGTCGACCAACCCGACCGGATACGAGGGGAAGCTCGCCGGCCTCGCCGACTGGGACGACCTCCACGAGGAACTGCGTCGACGGCTCCGGCGCGAACGACCGACGTCGGCCGGAGACTCCGAATCGGGCGCACTGGAGGAGCTCCTGGGCGAGGTCCGCCGAATCCGCCTGGTGCTCGAGGAGAGCCGGCCGGCCGGGGACTGACCGGCCCTCCGCTCGCCTCAGCCGACGGTCAGGTCGCCTCGCTTCGGACGTGTCACCCGCAGGTAGTCCTCGAGGGACATCGTCATCGTGTCCGTGTGGGTCCCGGCGTCGAACGTGATCGACGGGCCACCGAAGCCCTCGTCGACCACCATCGGCACGTCGTAGACCGGCCCGAACGGCGGTTCGGCGCCGACCTCGCAGTCGGGGAACGACGGTGAGAACTCGTCCTCCTCGGCGAGTCGCACCTCCGACACCCCGAGCACCCCCTGCGCCTTGTCGAGGTCGACCCGCTCGTTGCCCGGCACCACGGCCATCACGAGTCTGTCGTCGGCCACGAGCATGACGACCTTGGCCATGTCCTTGCCGGGCACGTGCCCGGCCTCGGCGGTCTCGCTGGTCGTGTACGTCAGCCGGTGTTCATCGGTCGAGTACTCGACGCCGTGCTCCAACAGGAATCCCCGCACCTTTTCGGCGGACATCGCGCCACCTCCTCGTGCCGGGAGCCGCCGGCGCGGTCCAGCACCTCGCGTGGGTCGATGCTACGCGGCGGCAAGACCGTCGGCCCCCCCGATCGACCCTACGCCCAGGTGATGAGCCCCGGGACGAGCGGCGAGGCGAGGTCAGGGTGATGGGGGATGATCCGGACGGTGAAGCCGCTCTGGCCGGTCCGGGAGAAGGCGACATCGCCGGTGTAGCGCCAGTTCCCGCCGTCGTCGCCGTCGACCACGGCCATGACGGTGGCGTCGCCCGAGTCGAGGGAGCCCGCGGGATCGATCCGGCCCCGGTAGAGCTCCACCGTCACGTCGGACGGCTCGAGAGGGCCGAGGTGGACGCGGGCCGTGACCGGCACCGCCTGGTCCACGACGAGGGAGCCGTTGCCTGCGGCGGCGGTGACCTCGAGGACCCGGAGGCTCGGCCAGGCCGCCCGCGCCCGGTCGCGCCACTCGGCGAGCTCCGACGCCCGCTTGGCTCCGTCGGCGAGCAACTCACGACTGCGGCGGTTGGTCGGGAGGTAGTACCGCTCGGCGTACTCCCGCACCATGCGGTGGGTGTTGTAGGCGCCGTTGAGCTTGGCAATCGACGCCTGCATCCACTCGATCCAGCGACGGGGAAGGCCATCCACGCCGCGCTCGTAGAAGAGCGGGACGACGTCGTTCTCGAGCAGGTCGTAGAGGGCCTGGGCCTCGAAGTGGTCGCGGGTCTCGGCATCGTCGTAGCTCTCGCGACGGCCGATCGCCCATCCGACTCCTGGCTCATAGGCCTCGTCCCACCACCCGTCGAGGGTCGAGAGGTTGAGGACGCCGTTGGCAGCGGCCTTCATCCCGCTGGTACCGCTTGCCTCGAGAGGTCGGACCGGGGTGTTCAGCCACACGTCGGAGCCCTGGACGAGGTAGCGGGTCGAGGCCATGTCGTAGTCGGGGATGAACAGCAGATGGCGACGGAGCACCGGGTCGCGGGTGAGTTCGATGATGGAGCGGATGAGTTGCTTGCCGGCCTCGTCGCAGGGGTGGGCCTTGCCGGCGTAGATCACCTGTACCGGGTGGTCGGGGTTGGTGAGTATCCGGGTCAGCCGTTCCCGGTCCCGGAGCAGGAGGGTCGCCCGCTTGTAGGTCGCGAAGCGACGGGAGAACCCGATCGTGAGCGCATGGGGGTCGAGCACCACCTCGGACATCTCGATCTCTCGCTGGGCGGCTCCCCGCGATGCGAGCGATTCGGCGAGCTTCCGTCGGGAGAAGGCGACGAGGCGATCCCGGCGCCGTTGGTGGGTGCGCCATATCTCGGCTCGCGGGATCTGGTGGACCCGCTCCCATACGGCGGCGCCCACGGGTTCCTCCCGCCACTGGGGGCCGAGGTAGCGGTCGTAGAGTTCCTTCTGCTCCTCCGACACCCACGACTCGAAGTGGACGCCGTTGGTGATGGACCCGATCGGGATCTCCGCCTCGGGGAGCTGGGGCCAGACGTTGCGCCACATGTGGCGCGTGACGTGACCATGGAGCTTGCTCACGGCGTTGCTGTACATCGCCGACCGCAGCCCGAGGACGGTGTTGCAGAACAACTCCTCGTCGTCGTCTGGGTCCTGACGGCCGAAGCCGAGCAGGTCGGTCATGGAGATCCCGGCGATCCCGGCGTAGCGGCCGAGGTACCGCCCGAACAGCTCGGGTGTGAAGTAGTCGTGGCCCGCTTCGACGGGGGTGTGCGTGGTGAAGACCAACCCGCGGGCGGCCTCTCGGGCGGTGGGGAAGTCGAAGCCCTCGACCTCCATGAGCCGCCGGACCCGCTCGATGACGAGGAAGGACGAGTGGCCCTCGTTCATGTGGAAGACCGTCGGCTCGATGCCGAGGGCGGCGAGCGCGCGCACGCCGCCGATGCCGAGCACGATCTCCTGACGCATCCGGTTCTCCACGTCGCCGCCGTAGAGCTGGTGGGTGATGGTCCGGGCGCTGGGCGAGTTGCCGGGATGGTTCGTGTCGAGCAGGTAGAGGGCGACCCGGCCCACGTCGGCCCGCCACACGAATGCGGTGACGGTCTCCCCGGGGAAGGGGACCTCGACGTCGAGCGGGGCGCCGTCATCGGCTCTGACCTGCCGGACGGGGAGGTTGAAGAAGTCGTTCTGCGTGTACTCCTCCTGCTGCCAGCCGGCCTCGTTGAGGCGCTGGTGGAAGTAGCCCTCCTGGTAGAGGAGGCCGACGGCGACCAGGGGGATGCCCAGGTCGCTCGCCGACTTCAGGTGGTCGCCGGCGAGGATGCCGAGTCCGCCGGCGAAGATCGAGAGCGTCTCCGTGAGGCCGAACTCGGCGGAGAAGTAGGCGACGAGCAGGTCGGGGTCGAAGTTGTTCCGCTGGTACCAGGTGTGCTCGTTCGATTCGTATGCGTCGAAGTCGGCCGCGACCCGCTCGAGGTGGGCGAGGAACGCCGGATCCGTGGCGGCCTCGTCGAGCCGGGCCTGGTCGACGGTCCCCAGCAGGAGGACCGGGTTGTGTCCCGATGTCTCCCACAGGTCGGCGTCCAGGCGACGGAACAGGGCGACGGCGTCGTGGTTCCAAGCCCAGTGGAGGTCGAAGGCGATCCGCTCGAGCGGGGCCAACGACTCCGGCAGTTTCGGGAGGACCGAGAAGGTCTTCACCGGCTTCACGAGGTGCCTCCTGGTGTGTCCACACCGACCCAACCAGACCAAGGGGGCACGAAGGTGACCGCTGGCTGACGATTCGGATCGGTCCGGCGGGACTCAGAGCATGCGTCCCGGCACGTCCTTGCGGCTGGGGCTCAGGAAGCCGGGAACCCGCTGGAGGCGCAGGCGGGCATCGACCACGACGGCGCCCTCGCCCGGCGGCAAGACCTTCACCGGGTTGAGGTCGATCTCGGCGATCTCGGGGTGGTGCTCGACGAGCGACGACACCCGCAGCAGGAGGTCCTGGAGGGCGTCGAGATCGCCGGCGGCGCCGCCGCGGTAGCCGGTGAGCAGCCGATGGGCCTTCACCTCGGTCACCATCTCGGCGGCGTCGAGGTCGGTGAGGGGGTTGATCCGGAACGAGACGTCCTGCATCAGTTCGACGAAGATCCCGCCGAGGCCGAACACGATGAGCGGCCCGAACTGGGGGTCCTCGGTCATGCCGACGATGACCTCGTGGCCGTCGGGGACGTGGCGTTGCACGACCGCGGCGTCGGCGTCCGGGACCGAGGCGATGACCCGGTCGAACGCCTCGGCCACGGCCTCGTCCCCCTCGACACCGAGTACGACGCCGCCCACGTCGGACTTGTGGACCCCCGGCGCCACCACCTTGAGGACGGCGGGTCCGTCGAGGCCGGCGGCGGCCGCCACCGCCTCGTCGGCGGAGGTGACGACGACGTCACCGGCCGTCGGGATGCCGTAGAGGCCGAGGAGCCGCTCCAGGTCGGCCGAGCCGAGCCAGCCCCCGTCGGGACCCATCGAGGCGAGCGCCCGGCGGACGATCGACTCGGCGGCGGCCCGGTCGACGTCGTCGTGGCGCACGTATTCGCCCTCGGGCCGGCTGCGCCACTCGTGGTACCGAACCGCTGCCGCCAGGGCGTGGGCGGCCGACTCGGGGAACGTGTACAGCGGCACCCGGACCGTGCCCCCGGTGAGATCGGCCGTGTTCGGGGTGGAGCCCATGAACACACCGAGGACCGGCTTCTCGGACGGGTTGGCCTCGATCGCCTCGCCGATGGCGGTGGCCACGCCGTGTCGACCCTCCCGATCGGTGGGGGTGAAGATCACGATGACGGCATCGACCTCGTCGCTCTCGAGCAGTAGCGACAGGCAGCCCCGGTACTGGTCGGCGCCTGCCGAGGCGATCATGTCGACCGGGTTGGCGGTCCCGGCGGTCGGGGGGAGGAACTCCCCGAGGCGTGCCTGCAGGTCGGCCGAGAGCTCGGGCAGGTGGAGGTCGAGGCCCTCGAGGGCGTCGACGGCGAGGATCGCGGGGCCGCCGGCATTCGACAGCACGGCCACCCGTCGTCCGCGGGGGAGGGGCTGGCTGGCGAGCAGGGCGGTGACGTCGAAGAGCTCGTGGAGCGTGCGGCTCCGGATGACGCCGGCCTGGCGAAACAGGGCGTCGACCGCCACGTCGAGTCCGGCGAGGGAGCCGGTGTGGCTGGCGGCGGCCCGTGCCCCGACGGTGGAGCTTCCGGCCTTCACGGCCACGATCGGCTTGATGCGGCTCACACGTCGGGCGATGCGCCCGAAACGACGAGGGTTGCCGAACGACTCCACGTAGAGCACGACGACGTCCGTGGCGGGGTCGTCCTCCCAGTACAGCAACAGGTCGTTGGGCGAGATGTCGGCGCGGTTGCCGAGCGACACGAAGGTGGAAAGCCCGATGTGCAGTTCGGCGGACTGCTCGAGGAGGGCGAGGCCCAGGGCCCCACTCTGGCTCGCCATCGCCACCGTCCCGGTCGGCGGGTAGGTCGGCCCGAACTGGCCGTCGAGGCGGACGGCCGGGTCGGTGTTGAGGACGCCCATGCAGTTCGGGCCGATGAGGCGCATGCCGTATCGGCGCGCCGTGGCCACGAGTCGTCGCTCCACCTCGAGGCCCTCGCCGCCGAGCTCCCCGAAGCCGGCCGAGATCACCACGATGCCGCGGATGCCCTGACGCCCGCACGTCTCGACGACCTCGGGGACGGCGGGGGCCGGCACGACCACGAAGGCGAGGTCGACGGGGCCGGGCAGCTCCTCGACGCTTGGGTAGGCCTTCACGGAGTGCACGAACGGAGCGTCCGGGTGAACCGGGTACAACGGGCCCTGGAATCCCTCGAGCAGGAGGTTGCGGAACAGGCGACCGCCGATGGCGTGGTCGTCGCGACTGGCCCCGATCACGGCCACCGACGCCGGGTAGAGGATCGGCATCAGTGAGGCTGTGACCCCCCGCTTCTCATGCTCCCACTCGGCCTCCCGGGCCTCGAGTGAGTACTCGATGGGGAACTCGACCGAATAGACGCCCTCCTCCAGCTGCCGGGTGAGCCGATACCCCGAATCGCGGAACAGGCGGAGCATCGCCCGGTTGTCGGCGAGGACGAACGCTTCGAACTCGGTGATGCCCTTCAGCCGGGCGTAGACGGTGAGGTGTTGGAGCAGGTAGGCGCCGATGCCACGGCCCTGGTAGGCGTCCTCGACGAGGAAGGCCACCTCGGCGACCTTCGTGTCCTCGGTGCTCTTGTCGTTGAGGACGTCGTAGCGGCCCACCGCCACCATCTTCTCGCCGTCGAGGGCGATGAAGGCCATGCGGTCCTCGTAGTCGAGGGTGGTGAAGTGGCGCAGCTCCTCGGGGCTGAGGTCGGTCTTGACGTGGAAGAACCGGAAGTAGGAGCTCTCGGGACCGACCCGGTGGATGAACTCCCGCTCGCGGGGCGCGTCCTCGGGCCGGATCGGCCGGAAGTGGATCGACCGGCCGTCCTTCAACAGGACGTCGAACTCGAACTCGGCGGGGTACTCGGCCACAGGCCCCAGAGACTACGGCCGGGTGGGGGAGGGGGGCGCGGGCGCGGGATGGCCAGTGGTCGCGGTGTCGGCTGGGTGCCGGGTGGGGCTTCGTTGGGGATTCGGGTCCCCCCTCCCACTCCGCTTCGCTCCGTGGGGATCTCTTTGAAGGGGTCATCCCGAGGTGGGGCAGATGTCGGGCCTGTCGCGCGATCCGACACCCCTCCGGGGGACTTCCTCAGATCGGTGGGGCCCGGGTGTGGCCGGGTGGGAGCAGTCGTCGCCGGCCGGGTGGGGAGCCTCGGTCGATGGTGAAGCCCCGCCGGTGCACCACCACATGATGGTGGAACCAGCAGAGGGTGGTCAGGTTGGCGTCGTCATGGTCGCCGCCGTGGGCTCGGT
>CAZTLW010000070.1:0-12315 GCA_964614585.1 uncultured Acidimicrobiia bacterium
GTCGGACCCCCTCCCTACACTCCCGGCCCGATGACCTGGCTGTTCACCTCCGAGAGCGTCACCGAGGGTCACCCCGACAAGGTGGCCGACCGCATCTCCGACACGCTGCTCGACGAGATCCTCGGTCACGACCCCGATGCGCGCGTCGCCTGCGAGACACTGGTGACGACGGATCGGGTGGTGCTGGCCGGCGAGGTCAAGACGGCGTGGGACGGGCTCGACGAGTCGGCCACCGAAGGCCTGGTCCGCGAAGCCGTTCGCCAGATCGGGTACACGATCCCCGGGGTGGCGTTCCACGCCGACACGCTCGTGGTCGAGGACCACCTCCACGAGCAGAGCGGCGACATCCGCCAGGGCGTCGACCGGGGGGCGTGGCGCTCCGACCCCGACCTCCTCGGGGCCGGCGACCAGGGGATCATGTTCGGCTACGCCACGAACGAGACGAACGAGCTGATGCCGCTGCCGATCCTCGCCGCCCACCGGCTCGCCGAGGAGCTCACCAGGCTCCGCAATGACGGTACGGTCGCCTGGCTGCGCCCCGACGGCAAGACCCAGGTCACCGTCCGCTACGAGGGCGACCGCCCGGTGGCGATCGAGACGGTGCTCGTATCGACCATGCACGGTCCCGAGGTCGACCAGGACCACATCGGCGAGGAGATTCGGGCGCGGATGGGCACCCTGCTCGCCGAACGGTTCCCGGACGTGGACGTGGACGGCGCCCGATGGCTGGTCAACCCCACCGGTCGGTTCGTCATCGGGGGCCCCCACGGCGATGCGGGCCTGACCGGCCGCAAGATCATCATCGACACCTACGGCGGCGGGGCCCGCCACGGTGGTGGCGCCTTCTCCGGCAAGGATCCCTCCAAGGTCGATCGCTCGGCCGCCTATGCCGCCCGCTGGGTGGCGAAACACATCGTCGAAGCAGGGTTGGCCGGCCGGGCCGAGTTGCAGGTGGCCTATGCCATCGGCGTGGCCCGACCCCAGTCCGTCCACGTCGAGACGTTCGGCACCCACACCGTCGACCCGGATCGCATCCGGGCGGCCGTCGAGGAGGTCTTCGACCTGCGACCGGGGGCCATCCTGACCGACCTCGACCTCACCCGCCCGATCTACACCCCGACCTCGGCGTACGGGCACTTCGGCCGGCCCGGCTTCACCTGGGAGGAGACTCCCCGCGTCGACGCCCTCGCCGCCGCCGCCGGCGCGTGAGCCGCGTCGTCCGGGTGCTCCCGGACGTCCCCACCCTCGCCCTCGACGACGGCTTCCTGTACACGATCGGCGACGACGCCCCGGTCGGGGTGGGGAGCACGGTTCGGGTACCGCTCGGGGGGCGAACGGTGCGGGGCACGGTCCTCGCCGTCGGCGAGGGCGAACCCGAGGGCCTGAAGCCGGTCGCCTCGCTCTCCCCATCGCTGCGGCAGTTCGACGAGCCCCATCTCGCCCTGCACCGTTGGCTGGCCCGGTACTACGTGGCCCCGCTGGCCGCCGTCCTCCGCTCGGCCGCCCCGCCGAACCTGCCCCGCTCCACGGCGCCGATCCCGCCGCCGGAGCGCGGACACGGCGGTCGGCACCACATCCTCACGGCCGACCATCGAGCTGCCGTGGCTGCGGTGGTCGAGGAGACCGCCGAGGACGGGTCGGTGCTGGTGGTCTGCCCGACCGAGCAGGAGTTGGAGTCGATCGCCGCCGGTCTGTCCACGACTCGGCCGACCGTGGTCGTCCGACCCAGTGACGCCGCCGCCGCCGAGACGGCCGCCTGGGTGACGGCGCGCACCACGCCGGGGTGCGTGGTCCTCGGGACGCCCCGGGTGGCGACCTGGCCGGTGGCCGGGCTGGCCACGGCGATCTGCGTCGACGACGGGCGCCGGGGTCACAAGAGCCGCCAGTCGCCGACCCTCGAGACCCGCACCGTGCTCGGCCAGCGCACCCGCTTCGAGGGGGTTCGGCTCGTCACCACGGGCGTGGTGCCCACGGTGGCGGCGATCGCGAACGGAGCGGAGATCATCGCCCCCGGACCGGGACGCCGCTGGGGCCCGGTGGAGGTAGTCGACCGCAACGAGGACCCGCCCGGCACCGGCCTGCTCGGGCGGCGGACCGAGGTGGTCGTGGCCGGCGCCGCCAAGGCCGGGGCACGGGTGATCGTCTTCACCCATCGACGGGGCTACGCCCCGGCCTTCCGCTGCGTCGCCTGCAGCGACATCCGTTGCTGCCCCGCCTGCGGCACCCGGGCGACCCTGACCGCCGCCTGTGCCCGGTGTGGTGCCCCACTCGGGAACTGCGCCGCCTGCGGAGGATCCACCTTCGAACCGCTCGGCGCCGCTGCCGGAGTCGTCGCCGACCGGCTTCGCCACCTGCTGGGGTCGGCGCCCGTCGGCCTCGGCCCCGAGCACCGCATCGCAGTCCTCACCGAGCGTGATCTCCCGGCCGTCGGTCCGGCCGACCTCGCCGTCGTGGTCGATGCCGACGGCCTGCTGCTCGGACCGTCGTATCGGTCGGCGGAGGACGGCCTGCGATTGCTCGCCCGCGTCGCCACCCGGGTCCGACCGGGATCGGGGCACCGCTGCCTCGTCCAGACGGCCGTCCCCACCCATCCGGTCATCGAGGTGCTCCGACGCGGCGACCCGAGGGACTGGATCGAGCACACCCTCGCCGAACGCGCCGAACTCGGGTACCCCCCGGCAGGGGAACTCATCGTCGTCGAGGTCCGCGGTGATGCCGCCGACGACCCGATCGGCCCTCTGGCCGACTCGGACGCCATGGTGCTGGGTCCATTGGCCGAGGAGGGTGCCCGCCGGTGGTTGGTACAGGGCCGTGATCTCGGGCGCGTGCGTGACGAGCTGCGGCTGGTGGCCCGTCGGATCCGCGACCGGGGGGGCGAGGTGCGCATCGACGTGGACCCCCTCGACCTATGACAGTCGGCGGGGCCGGGGTACCCTCCCGGCCCGGCATGGCGATCTATCCGATACGCACCTTCGGCGACCCGGTGCTGCGCACCACCGCGGCCCCGGTCGCGGCGATCGACGCCCGGTTGCGACGACTGGCCGACGACATGCTCGAGACGATGTACGACGCTCCCGGGGTGGGTCTCGCCGCCCCCCAGATCGGCGTCTCGAAGCGCCTGTTCGTGTTCGACGCGGGGGAGGGGCCGCACGTGATCGTGAACCCCGAGCCGGTGCCGGCGGAGCCCGGGGACCGGCTCATCACCCAGCCAGGGGAGGCCGAGATCGTGGTCCCCGACGACGGCGACGACGAGTGGCTGTTCGACGAGGGCTGCCTGTCGGTGCCCGGCCACTACTGGCCGATCGCACGTCAGAGCTTCTTCGCGGTCCGCGGCACCGACCTGGACGGCACCGAGGTGCTCCACGCCGGCGACGAACTGCTGGGTCGGGTGCTCCAGCACGAACTCGACCACCTCGACGGGATCCTGCTCCTGGCGCGGTTGCCGAAGCGGGTCCGCCGCAAGGCCCTGCGGGACCTGCGCAACGAGGCCATCGGCCTCGGGTGACCCGATGACGGCCACGGCGTTCTTCGGCACTCCCGAGGCCGCCATCCCGAGCCTGGCGGCGGTCGCCGGCGCCACCGACCTGCGGCTCGTCGTCACCCGACCCCCGCGACGGCGGGGGCGGGGACGGGCCCTGCGGCCGTCCCCGGTCGGGGCCTGGGCCGAGGCGGCCGGGCTCCCGATCGCCACCCCCGCCAACCGGTCCGATCTGTTGGCGCTCGACCTCGCCGACGTCGACGTCGCGGTCGTGGTCGCCTACGGGGCGCTCATCCCGCCGTCGCTGCTCGAGGCCACCCGGCGCGGCTTCCTGAACGTCCACTTCTCGCTGCTGCCCCGGTGGCGAGGCGCCGCCCCGGTGGAGCGGGCGATCCTGGCGGGCGACACCGAGGTGGGCGTCACCATCATGGTCATGGACGAGGGCCTCGACACCGGGCCGATCCTCGCCACGGCGAGCGTCGACGCCGGTCGGCGCCCGGCGGGGGACCTGACCACCGAGTTGGCCGAGCTCGGCGCCGGCCTCCTCCTCGACGTCCTGCCGGGTTGGGTGGCTGGTGACATCGAGGCCCGGCCACAGCCGGACGGCGCCACCTCCGCCCCCAAGCTCGTCCCCGACGAGGGCCACCTCGATCCCGCCCGGCCGGCCGAGGAGCTCGACCGGCGGGTGCGAGCATGCACCCCCCGCCCCGGTGCGTGGGTGGTGACCGACCACGGCCGCCTCGGCGTCCTCCGAGCGGAGGCGGTCCCCGGTGACCGACCACCGGGAGCGCTCGAGTTGGTCGACGACGCCGTGGTGATGGGGACGGGCGACGGCGCCCTCCGCCTCCTCGAGGTGCGTCCGGAGGGCCGCCGCAGCATGCCGGCCGAGGACTGGGCCCGGGGCCGCCGCGGCGGCCTGGGGACGGCTCGGTGAACCACCGCACCGAAGCGGCACGAATACTGCACCGAGTCCGGGCCGGCGGGGCCTGGGCGAACGTGCTGCTCGACCGCCTCGGCAACGAACCCGGCGCGGCGGCGGTGCGCGCCGACGTGCATGGCGTGCTGCGGCACCCCGGCGAGCTGGCGGCGGCCCTCGCCCCCGCCCTCGATCGGCCACAGGAGCGCCTGCAGGCCGAGGTGCGGCACGTGTTGGAGGTGGGCGCCTTCGAGTTGCTCCACACCGATACGCCGCCACCTGTGGTGGTCTCGGCCTGCGTCGACGCCGTGCGCGAGCTCGGTGCCCCTCGTGCCGCCGGGCTCGTGAACGCCGTGCTCCGCGTCGTTGCCCGCTCGGCGCCGCCGGAGATCGACCCGATCACGGCCGCCGGCATCCCGGGGTGGCTGGTCGACGACCTGGAAGCGGCCTGGGGCCCCGAGGAGACGGCAGCGTTCGTGGAGGCCTCCAACCGCCCGCCGCGGACCGGGATCCGGGTCGCTCCCGGCACGCCGCCGTTCCCGGGCGCCGAGCCGGTGGTCGGCATCCCCGGTGCCCAACTCGTCGACGTGGCACCACCCGGAGCCATCGTGCAGGACCCGGCGAGCGTGGCCGTGGTGGACGCGCTCGAGGTGCCGGCGGGGGCCCGGGTCGCCGACCTCGCCGCCGCGCCGGGCGGCAAGACCCGCCACCTGCTGGACCTCGTGGGCGCCGAGGGCGTTGTCGTGGCCGTCGATCGCCACCCCCGGCGGGCGCGGACCGGTCGCGCCCGGGCGCCGGGTGCGCACTGGGTGGTCGCGGATGCCGGGCGGCCCCCATTGGCCCCCGGCAGCTTCGACCGGGTGCTCCTCGACGCTCCCTGCTCGGGATTGGGGACACTGCGTCGGCGCCCCGAGATCCGCGAGCGCATCGCCGAGGCCGATGTGGACCGCCTGTCGGCGCTCCAGGCACGGCTCCTCGACGCCGCCATCGACTTGCTCGCCCCCGGAGGACGGATCGTGTACTCCGTCTGCACGGTCACCCCTGCCGAGACCACTGCCGTCGTGGCAGGGCGCGGGTTCCGGCCGCCGGCGGACCTCGCGGGCCGCGTGTGGGGGGACGGGCGCCTGCTCGCGCCGCACCTGGGGCCGACGGACGGCATGTTCATCGCCGTCCACGACGCCTGAGTCCCGGGGTGGAGGGGCGGCCCCTCGGTACACTGCCCACATGGACCGCGACCAGGCCGTCTCCGACACCTTCGCGGTCGTCTGTGACGACGATCCCGAGGTCGCCGCCTTCATCGCCCACCACCTGAAGGCGGAGGGCTTCGACGTCGTCGTCGAGGCCTCGCCCGGCGCCGCCGGTGCCCGCCTGCTCGAGGATCCCCGGTCGGGCATCCTGCTCCTCGACCTCCACCTGGACGGCGCCGAGGCCGCCCTTCGCCGGCTGCGCGCCAATCCGAAGACCGTCGGCAGCGCCATCGTCGTGCTCACCCACTCCCTCGACTCCGACCTCCTCGTCGGGGCCCTCGAGTCGGGCGCCGACGACTTCATCCGCAAACCGTTCGAGGTCGCCGAGTTCGTCGCTCGCATCAAGTCCGTGCTCCGTCGGACGACCATGATGATCGGGGTCAGCCCCCTGACCGGGTTGCCTGGCAACCACCGCACCGAGATCGAGATCGACCGACGGCTAGCCGCGGAGTTGCCGACCGCCGTCGCCCACGTGGACCTCGACAACTTCAAGGCGTTCAACGACCACTACGGCTTCCTGCGCGGCGACCACGCCATCGCCTTCGCCTCGAACGTGCTCCAGAACGCCCAGGCGGCTTCGGGTGACCCGACCTGTTTCGTCGGCCACATCGGTGGCGACGACTTCGTGGTCGTCATGGATCCCGCCCTGGTCGAGCGATTCGCCGAAGCCGTCATCGACGAGTTCGATGCGGGCATCCTCGACTTCTACGACCCCCAGGATGCCCTTCGCGGCTACATCGAGGTACCCGATCGGCGGGGCGACCGCCACGCCTTCCCGGTCGTGTCCATCAGCCTGGGCATCGCCACCAACGAACGACGGGCCCTGAGCTCGTCCATCGAGGCGAGCCAGGTGGCAGCCGAGATGAAGGAGTTCGCCAAGGCCATCCCCGGCTCCACCTTCCAGGTCGATCGCCGAACGGACTGACCGATGGCCTTCGACGACGCCGACGTCGGCGCCCTCATGCGTCGCGCCGCGGCCCTCGCCGGCGGCCACCGCACCCACCCCAACCCCACCGTCGGCTGCCTGGTGCTCGACCGGGACGGCGAGGTGGTGGGGGAGGGCCACCACCCGGGTCCGGGACAACCGCACGCCGAGGTGATGGCCCTGGCGGAGGCCGGTCTCGCCGCCCGGGATGGGACCGCGGTCGTCACCCTGGAGCCCTGCGTGCACCATGGGCGCACGCCCCCCTGCGTGGACGCCCTCGTGGCGGCCGGTGTCGCCCGGGTCGTGGTCGGCGCCATCGATCCCGACCCCCGGGTCTCCGGTACCGGGATCGAACGACTGGCCGCAGCGGGTGTCGAGGTCCGATCCGGCGTCCTCTCCGACGAGATGGAGGCCCTCGACCCGGCCTACTTCCACCATCGCCGCACCGGCCGACCGCGGGTCACGCTGAAACTCGCCATGACCCTCGACGGCGCCATCGCCGCCGCCGACGGCAGTTCGCGCTGGATCACCGGCCCCGAGGCCCGCGACGACGTCCATCGGTTGCGGGCATCGGTGGACGCCGTCGTCGTCGGCGCCGGCACCGTGCGGGCGGACGACCCGTCCCTCGACGTCCGTCTGCCCGAGTACGACGGTCCACAGCCCAGACCGGTGGTGGTCGCCGGCACCGAGCCCCTCCCGAGCGACTCCCGACTGGCCGAGCGGGCCCTCGTCGTCGCCACGTCCTCGATACCCGGTTGGGAGACCCTGGTGGTGCCCGGCACCGGCGGCCGGCCCGATCTCGCCGAGGCCCTGTCGGCGCTCGGGGACGGCGGATTGCTGGACCTGTTGGTGGAGGGGGGCGCCACGCTCGCCGGATCGCTCTGGCAGGCCGGGCTGGTCGACCGGGGGTTCGTGTACGTGGGTGCCCGGGTGGGTGGCGGCCGCGGACGGCCCGCCATGGATGGACCGTTCCCCACCATCGAGGCGGCGTCGACCGTGCAGATCACCGAGAGCCGTACCATCGGCCCCGACGTCCGCATCGCCTTCGAAAGGACCTGATGTTCACCGGCATCGTGGAGACCATCGGCCTGGTGCGCGCCCTGGACGCCGACGCCGATCACGCCCGGGTGCGCATCGAGGCCCCCGAGGTGATGGATGGCGTCGAGATCGGCGACTCCATCGCCCTCGACGGCGCCTGTCTCACGGTCGTGGCCCGCGACCGCGACGGCTTCGAGATCGAGGCCGTCACCGAGACGCTGCGGCGCACCGCCCTCGGCGGGTGGGCCGTGGGCACCGGGGTCAACGTGGAGCGGGCGATGCCCGCCACCGGGCGCTTCGATGGCCACATCGTCCAGGGCCACGTCGACGGGGTCGGCACCGTCGTCGGCATGCGACCCGAGGGCGAGGGCCGACGGCTGACCGTGGCGCCGCCGCCCGAACTGCTGCGCTACGTCGTCGAGAAGGGCTCGGTCACCGTCGACGGCGTGTCGCTCACGGTGGCCTCGGTCGGCGACGACGACTTCGACATCGCCCTCATCCCCCATACACTCGCCGTCACCACGCTCGGCCGCCGAGAGCCCGGCGACCGGGTCAATCTCGAGGTCGACGTCCTCGCCAAGTACGTGGAGCGCCTGCTGCAACCGTGAGACACGACACCGTCGCCGACGCCGTCGAGGCCATCTCCGCCGGCGGGTTCGTCATCGTGACCGATGACGAACACCGCGAGGACGAGGGAGACCTCATCATCGCCGCGTCCGCCGTGACCACCGAGCAGATGGCCTTCATGGTCCGGCACACCTCGGGCGTCATCTGCCTCGCCATGGAGGGCGACCGTCTCGACGACCTCGAGCTGCCACAGATGGTGCGCCAGAACACCGACGTCCGCCACACCGCCTTCACGGTGTCCGTCGACGTCCGCGAGGGCACCTCGACCGGCATCTCGGCGGCCGACCGGACCCGCACGATCCGGGCCCTCATCGATCCGACCACCGATCCCGACGACCTGGCCCGCCCCGGACACGTCTTCCCGCTGCGCTACGCCCCCGGCGGGGTGCTGAAGCGAGCCGGGCACACCGAGGCCGCGGTCGACCTCGCCAGGGAGGCCGGGTTGTACCCGGCCGGTGTGCTCGCCGAGCTCGTCAACGACGACGGCACCATGATGCGGGGCCGTGAACTCGACGAGTTCGCCGAACGCCACGACCTGCCGATCATCACGATCGCCGAACTCATCCGCCATCGGGTCGGTCGAGAGACCCTGGTCGAGCGGATGGCCGAGGCCCGCATCCCCACCCGCTACGGCGCGTTCTCCGCCGTCGGCTACCGCTCCCTCGTCGATGGTCGCGAGCACGTCGCCCTGGTCCACGGCGACGTGGCGGGTGCCGAGGACGTGCTGGTCCGCGTCCACTCCGAGTGCCTCACGGGCGATGTCTTCGGGAGCCTTCGCTGCGACTGCGGCGTGCAACTCGACGAGGCCATCCACCGGGTCGGCGAGGCCGGCTCCGGCGTCGTGCTCTACATCCGTGGCCACGAGGGCCGGGGGATCGGCCTCATGCACAAGCTCGCCGCCTACCAACTCCAGGACGACGGCCTCGACACCGTCGAGGCGAACGTGGCGTTGGGCTTCCCGCCCGACGCCCGCGACTACGGCGTCGGTGCCCAGATCCTGCGCGACCTCGGACTCAGCACGATTCGCCTGCTGACCAACAATCCCGCCAAACGGGCGGGCATCGAGGGCTACGGGCTCACCATCACCGAGCGGGTGCCGCTCGAGGTGGCCACCAACCCCGAGAACGCGGGCTACCTCTCCGCGAAGCGAGCGAAGATGGGCCACCTCTTCGAGGCAGCGGAGTGACCGACGTCGACGGGAGTGGGTTGACGGTCGGCGTGGTGGTCGCCACGTTCAACGAGGGCGTCACCGCACCCCTCGCCCAAGGCGCCATCGACCGGCTCCGGGAGTTGGGCACGAACGAGCCAACCGTGGTTCGGGTGCCCGGGGCGCTCGAGCTGCCGGTGGTGGCCGCCGCCCTCGCCGCCGACCATGACGCCGTGGTGGCGGTCGGCGCCGTGATCGAGGGCGAGACCGACCACTACCACCACGTCGCCACCCAGGCCTCCGCCGGGCTGATGCGGGTGTCGATCGACCACGGCATCCCGGTCGGCAACGCCCTGCTCACGGTCCGACTGGCCGCCCATGCCATCGACCGGAGCCGCCCGGGCCCCGGCAACAAGGGCGCCGAGGCGGCCGAGGCGGCGGTGGCCACCGCGGTCGCCCTGCGGACGCTCCGGGGGTAGGCGGACGAACGGGCCCCGTGTACACTGGCGCCACAACCCACGAGACGAAGTGGAAGCCGGTCGCTTCCCACCCGGCCACCGCACCAGGTGCGCCGAGGTCGAACGAACCCACCGACCCCAGCCGGGGCCGGTACGACGTGAGAGCAGCGGCCTGCCGCTGCTCTGTTTCGTTCCCGGGCCGTCGCCCGGGACCCCACCCAGCCACGAGTACGGAGGTATCGAGATCGCAGAACCGCGTGTGAACGGGGGCATTCGGGCCAAGGAGGTCCGGGTGATCGCCCCCGACGGTGAGCAGATCGGCATCAAGTCGATCCAGGAAGCCATGTGGCTGGCCAACCAGTTGGAGTTGGACCTGGTCGAGGTCGCACCCGACGCCCGACCACCCGTCACCAAGATCATGGACTACGGCAAGTTCAAGTACGAGCAGTCGGTCCGTGATCGCGAGGCCCGCAAGAACCAGACCCGAACGGTCATCAAGGAGGTCCGCCTCCGGCCATCGACCGGAGAGCACGACTACCAGATGGTCCGCCGCCGGGCCGAGGACTTCCTCATGCACGGCGACAAGGTGAAGGTGACCATCCGGTTCCGGGGCCGGGAGAACGAGCGACCCGAGCTCGGCAGGAACCTGGTCGACCGCCTCGTCTCGGAGATCGGCGACATCGTCACCGTGGAACAGTCCCCCCGCAAGGAGGGTCGCCAGATGCACGCCGTGCTCGCCCCCAATGCCGCCGCCATCAAGCGCCGCAAGGAGGAGGCCGAGGCCGACGAGACCGAGGCCGACGAGGCCCGGGCCGATGCGGCCGAAGCCGACGAACTCCAGCCGGTCGAGGCCGACGAGGCCCGCGCCGACACGGTCGAGGCGGACGAGGCCCAGGCCGCGGACGACACCTCCGACGATCTCGAGACCGCCCCCGCCGACGAAGAGGAATGACCATGCCGAAGCAGAAGACCCACAAGGGGACCGCCAAACGGTTCCGCCGGACCGGGAGCGGCAAGCTCGTCCGTCGGCAGTCCGGCCGGGGCCATCTCAAGCTCGCCAAGGGCAAGAACAGCTATCGCCGCCTCGCCGGTCGCACCGACGTGGCCAAGGCGGACGAGCCCCGTATCGAGAAGCTGCTGGGAGGCAACTGATGGCACGCGTCAAGCGCTCGGTCCACGCCCGCAAGAAGCATCGCAAGGTCCTCGACCGGGCCTCCGGCTACAAGGGGGCCCGCAGCCGTCGGTTCAAGACCGCCAACGAGCAGGTCATGAACGCGATGCAGGACTCCTACGACCACCGGCGGGCCCGCAAGGGCGACTTCCGGCGGCTCTGGATCACCCGCATCAACGCCGCCGCTCGCCAGCACGGCACCACGTACAGCCAGCTGATCGCCGGCCTCAAGGCCGCCGAGATCGAGATCGATCGCAAGATGTTGGCCGAGCTCGCCATCTCCGACCCGGATGCCTTCGGGCAATTGGTCGAGAAGGCCGGCACCGCCCGGTGACCATCGATGGGCCCGCCGGTCGGCGGGCCCATCTCGTTGCATGACCGAGTCCATCACGTCGGTGCGGAACCCGTTGGTTCGGGAGGTGGTGGGCCTCCACTCGGCCCGTGGCCGCCGCGACGCCGACGCCGTCCTGGTGGAGGGCCCGACGGTGCTCGCCGAGGCGCTGGCTGCCGGACACCGGCCTCGTCTCGTGCTCACCACCGATCCCGAGGCCTGGGCTGACGGCGCCGACCGGGTCGTCGCCATCTCGTCGCCGGTGTTGGAGCGCGTGGCGACCACGGTGACCCCCCAGGACCCGGTGGCCGTGCTCGACCGTCCGGTTGGGCACCCGACCCGACCGCTCCGCCTCGTCGCCTGGCAGATCACCGACCCCGGCAATCTCGGCACGATCGTGCGCGGGGCGGCGGCCTTCGGCGCAGACCTCGTCGTCGGCGGTGTCGGCGCGGTAGATCCCTGGTCTCCCAAGGCCCTGCGCGCCGGGGCCGGGACCCACTTCCGGATCTGCGTGGCCGAGGCCGACGACATCTCGACGGCCATCGGTGATCGCCCGGCCGCAGCACTGGTGGTCGCCGGTGGCATCCCACCCGGCGACCTCGCCAACCGCCGGCCCCTCTGCCTCGTCGTGGGCTCGGAGGCCCACGGCCTGCCGGCCGAGGTGGTCGACCGGTGCGAGACCGTCGTGACGATCCCGATGCCGGGCGGCACCGAGTCGCTCAACGCCGCCATGGCCGCCACGATCGCGTTGTATGCAGTGACGACAGGGGACTGAGCAGGCGGCCAACGAAGGAAATCCCCCCTGCGGGGGGAAGTGCGCCGACCTTCGGTCGGTTGCCGGACGAGGTACGAGGCCGGTGGGAGGGGGGCGGTGCCAGAGAGCGACGAACGTCCGTTGTGGTCCGACTCCTCGCACGCGATGCGGCTCCCCCCTCCCACTCCGCTTCGCTCCGTGGGTCCCATCCCCCCTGCGGGGG
>CAZTLW010000071.1:0-12303 GCA_964614585.1 uncultured Acidimicrobiia bacterium
CTGGCCCCGGGCGTAGAAGGTGCGCGACACCTGGGCGCCGCCGAACGAGCGGTTGTCGAGCAGGCCGCCGTAGTCGCGGGCGAAGGGGACCCCCTGGGCCGTGGCCTGGTCGATGATGTCGAGCGACACCTGGGCGAGCCGGTAGACGTTCGCCTCCCGGCTGCGGTAGTCACCGCCCTTGATGGTGTCGTAGAACAGGCGGAAGATGGAGTCGCCATCGCCCTGGTAGTTCTTGGCGGCGTTGATGCCGCCCTGGGCGGCGATCGAGTGGGCCCGCCGAGGCGAGTCGTGGTACGTGAAGACGTCGACCTGGTAACCCAACTCGCCGAGCGAGGCGGCGGCGGCGGCCCCGGCGAGGCCGGTGCCGACCACGATGACGCGGTACTTGCGCTTGTTGGCCGGGTTCACCAGCCGCATGTCGAATCGGTGGTTGTCCCACTTGTCGGCGAGGGGGCCGTCGGGGATCTTGGCGTCGAGCATGGTCATGGCGGGCCTCCTAGATGCCGGTGGCGAAGCCGAAGTAGATGCCGGCAAGGATGAGCAGGTTGCCGCCGACCACCACGACCGTGAAGGCCTGGGCGAAGAGGCGGCGGGCGGCGTTGAAGCGGGGGTTGTTCCACCCGAGACTCTGGAACAGCGACCACGCCCCGTGCCAGAGGTGGAAGGCGAGGGCGACCTGGGCGATGGCGTAGAACGCCACCCATCCCACCCGGGTGAGGCTCACCGTGAGGTTGTGGGCGATGTCGCCCTTGATGTAGTCGGGGTTGAACGGCGCCACCCCGAAGGTGAGGTCGAGGAGGTGGAAGACGATGAACGCCAGCACGATCGGACCGGTGAACCGCATCGTCCGGGCCGCATAGGTGGCTGCCTGGTAGTCCTGGTTGCGGTAGCGCTCGGGCTTGGCGCCGATGTTGCGACGGGTGAGGCTGATCATGGCCTCGACGTGGAGCACGGTCGCTGCGATGAGACCGGCCCGCATCAACCACAGGATGGCACCCTCGGGCGCGGCGGGGAACAGCAGGGCTCGCAGCCACTCCCCGTAGAGGTTGATCTCGAACTCCCCGTCGATCGGGGGCACGAACACCTTGAGGTTGCCGATCATGTGGGCGATGACGTAGCCCATCAGGATGATGCCGGTGATCGCCATCACCCACTTCTTGCCGACGGTCGAGTCGTAGAACTCGATGATCCAGTGTCGCCGTCGGGCGGGCGGAGCCTCTGTCGCCACCGCCTCCTCCTTGCTGGTTCGGGAATGCGGTCTGCCGGCGAATCCTAAACACCGATGCCCACCACCTCCGCGACCGGCTTCTGGGAGTCGTTCCGGGGGTCCCCCCTTGACAGCGCGCGGGCTTGTGCCACAATCGCATTCACGTAATTACAAACATGTGATTCGGGGAGAGCGGTGAGCGGCCGACGACGGATGGCGAGTGAACTCTTCGAGGCGATGAACCTCGAGGAACTGGAATGGCAGGACCGGGGGGCGTGTCGGGGGGCCGACGCCGACCTCTTCTTCCCCGAGCGGGGCGCCTCGACGAGGCGGGCGAAGCAGATCTGTGCCGACTGCGAGGTGCGCGTGGAGTGCCTCGAGTACGCAATCTGCACCGGCGAGAAGTTCGGGATCTGGGGTGGCATGAGCGAGCGGGAGCGGCGTCGTATCCGCAAGGATCGCGCCGTGGCCGCCGCCCGCCGGGTTTCCTGACGGCCGCCCCTGCGGCTTCGGTAGCCTCGCGCCATGGATCCAGGTGTCATCCTCATCATCGTCGGGGTCGTCGTCATCGGCATCGTGGCCGTCGTGGCCCTCCGGCGGCCCAAGGCCCCGCAGTCACCGGCCGACGACGCCGTCGACACCGAACGTCGAACCCTCGAACCGCCCGTCAGGGACGTGTCCCTCGAGGGTGACGAGGTGGTCGTCGACTTCGCCGTCCCACTCCCACAGGATGCCGACGAGCGCCTGACCCGCCTGCTCATGGCCCAGGCGGTCGAGACGGTGCGGCGGCGCCATCCGGAACTGGGCATCGACCTGACCTCGGGTCGGCTCACGGCCGTCGTCGCCCGGGCCGGTCGGACCGCCCCCGAGTTCGTCGGGCGGATCGAGCTCGAGCGGGGAGAGCTCCCCGCCGCCATGGGCCAGCCGGTCATCGAGGTCGAGATCGCCGAGGGGGCCGCCCCGCTCCTGCAACATGCCGAGGGTGGCGAGAACCTGGGCCCGGGCTCCGACCGAGCCGACTTCGGGCCCGACGAACTGCCCCCGGTGGGCGAGGAGCTGGCACTCTCGCCCGAGGTGAGGACGGCGCTGCGGGCGGTGGGCGTCGACCCCGGCTCCGACGACGCCCCCGAGATCGTCGAGGGCCTGTTGCGGGTGGCCGGCTACGCCGTCGATCGGGTCGACGACACCACCTACCTCGCCAAACGGGGCGGCGACCACGTGCTCGTCCGCAACGTGCCCCACGGGTCCGGCGACCATCCCGAACTCGAGGAGGCGGCGGTCAACTCGTTCCTCGTGGCGTTGGGATCGAGCCCCGTGTCCGACGGGCTGCTCGTCACCGGCAAGCTGATCCCGTTCCACCTGTACGCGAAGGAGCGGGGCGGCATCCGACTCGTCGGGCGCCAGCGCCTTCCCGGCTTCGCGAACTCGTTGTTCGGTTCCTAGGTCGGCGGACCGGCGTCCGACACGGGCCGCCGCTCGGATCGGTCAACGGACAAGGAGAACACGTCGGGCCGTCCGTAGTGGCCGCTCACGTCGAGCATGTGGCGGGACTCGGCCACGAGACCGGGATCGACCTCGGCCGTGAGCACGCCGACCTCCCGACGCATCGGCCCGGCGACAACCTGGCCGCGGGGGTCGACGATCACCGAGTCGCCCCCGTTCAGCCACTGGTCCGGGTCGAGGTCGCCGTAGAGGCGGTCCCGGTCGGGGAAGTCGTCGGGCACGTCGGAGACCCGACGAGGTGAGCCGGAGCCGATGACCCAGCACCGGCCTTCTCGGGCGATGTGCTGCATCGTGCCCACCCAGCCATCGCCCTCGTCCCAGGTCGACGCGATGTGCACCTCCTCGCCCGCCGCGTGGAGGGCGTACCGGGCGAGCGGCATGTAGTTCTCCCAGCAGATCAGGCCGCCCAGGCGACCGACCGGGGTGTCGACCACCCGGAGCCCGGCCCCGTCGCCCGGCGACCAGATCAGCCGTTCGGGGTGGGTCGGCACGAGTTTCCGGTGGCGATTGAGAAGGGTGCCGTCCGGGCCGATCGTCACGAGGGTGTTGAAGAGGGTCGTGCCGGAGAAGCGGCGGTCGACCTCGTGGACTCCGAGCACGACGGTGACGTCGCCGTCCTCGGCGGCCGCCCGCACCGGGTCGAGGTCGTCACTCCCGAGGTCGACCGCCTGTTCGACGAGTTGTCCATAGAGCAGGTGGGACAGGTGGTAGTCGTCGGGGTCACCCGGGCGCAGTCGCCAGATCCACTCCGGATAGCCCGGGACGTGCGCCTCGGGGAACACGGCGAGCGATGCACCCCGGTTCGCGACGTCGGCGACCTCGGCGGCCACGTCGGCGATCGTGGCGGCCCGGTCCAGCAGCCGTGGCGGGCGCTGGATCACGGCAACGGTCTTGGTCATCGGCGCTCCTGCTTGGGTGGCTGCCGCCACCGTAGGGGCCGATGTCCCCCGGGGGTACCGTCGCGGGCCGGTACCATGGTCCCATGCGATTCGGTGGCCAAGAGCTCGTGATCATCCTCGTCATCGTCCTGGTGCTCTTCGGGGCCACCCGGCTGCCGGCGCTCGCCCGCTCCATCGGCCAGTCGGCCAAGGAGTTCCGCAAGGGACTCGAGGACGGCAACGAGGAGACGACCGTCGAGTCCGAGACCAAGGACGCCGACTGAGGGTCGCTCCGTCGGTCAGATCGCCTGGAGCGCCGTCACGTAGGCGTCGTACTCCCTGACCGTCCCGAGGCTGTCGGTGGCGATGATCTCTCGCACGATGCCGTCGGCGTCGAGCACGTACGTCGCACGGTTGGCTGCTCCCACGGCTTCGTTGAACGCCCCGTAGGCCTGCGCCACCTCGCCGTGGGGCCAGTAGTCGGCGAGGATCGGGAACCCGAGGCCGTTCTCGGTGGCCCAAGCACGGTTGGTCTGGAAGGCGTGGGTGGTGATGACCACGACGTTGGCGTCGAGGGCGTCGAGGTCGGCGAGGTGGTCGCGCAGTTCACAGACCTCGCCGGAGCACAACCCGGTGAACGGGAACGGGATGAACACCACGAGCGACTTGCGGCCCTTGAGCGAGTCGAGGGTGACCGGGTTGCGGTCCTGGTCGACGAGGCTGAAGTCGGGGGCGGGGGCGCCGAGCTCGGCGGGCATGGGATCCTCCAAGGCGGTTGAGCGAGGCGAAAGGGTATCGATCCTGCGCCGACAACGGGGAGGGTCAGTCGATCGGGTCGAGCAGGACCCGGGCCGCCCAGCCGACCGGGTCGGCGAGCTCGGCGACGGTGGGGATGGTCTCGGCGGACTCCAGCACCCGGGCGAACGCCTCGGGACCCCAACGCTCCTCGACGTCACGGCAGAAGTCCTCGGCGGTGACGATCAGGTCGTGGTCGGGCAGGGCCAGGCTCACGCCGGCGTGGACGTCGGGTTCCCCGGCGCGTACCGCCACCGCCCTGCGGATGTCGGTGAGTGTCGGAAGCCACCGATCCCCGAGTCCGGCGACGAGGTGGCGGCGCAGCCCGGCGACGAAGGCCAGCACCGCCTTGGCATCGTCGCGAGCGCCCTCCTCGGTCGACTGGCCCAGGAGCGACGTGAGGTCGAAGCCCTCCCCGAACTCCTCGCCTGCGGCCGTCGGGTCGGCGAGCGATTGCATGCGCTCGGTGAGCGAGGACATGTCGACCTCGATCCCACCGAGGTAGCGGCCGAGCAGGTCGGCGTAGTGGCCGGCGATCCAGTCGATGCTCGACAGTCGAAGGTGGACGGCCTCGTGGAGGGCTGCCCACAGGCGGGCCTCCCGGGCATCGAGCCCGTGGGTGGTGATGAACGTCTCGAGGTTGGGGACGATGAGGTAGCCCCGCTCGGAGCGGGCGATGAGGGCGACGTCGAACCCGCCGAGGGCGTGGTGGCCGAGGCTGCCCACCATCGACCCGACCTGCATCCCCACCAGCGACCCGGCGAAGGGGCCGAGCATCGCTGCCTGCTCGCCCATGCGGGCGCCGAGGGGTTCGGTGAGGTAGTCGAAGGCCCGGAGGTTGTCCGAGACCCAGGTGGCCCGGTCGACCGGGTCGATGCGGCCCCCCGACAGGTCGGGCAACAGGTCGATCGTGGCGGTCTGGAGCAGGGCGAGGTTGCCCAACTCGGTGTACTCGTCGGCCAACCACGGGTCGATCGGCTCGGGATCGCCGCCGAGACTCCCCGCCACCTCCTCGGCCAGGCGCCAGTTGACCGGGCCGGGCTGGTTGAAGAGTTCGAAGAGCTGCTCGAAGAGGTTGTCGCTCATACGTCGGCCGGTCGGTTCCCGAGGGTGACGTCGAGGACGACCTCGGCGCCGTCGCGCTGCACCGTGATGGTCACCTCCTGGCCAGCACGGTAGCGGCGCAGGAGGGAGGCCAACTGGTTCATGGTCGAGATCTCGACGTCGTCCATGGCCACGATGACGTCGCCCGCCCGGCCACCGGCCTCGCCGAGGGCCGAGTCGATGGCGAGGCCGCCGACGCTGTCGAGGATCTCCACGATCTCGGCGCCGGCCGGCGCCTGGGCCCCGTCGGGCAGGTCCTCGTAGGCGGCGCGGCCAGAGATGCCGAGGAAGGGGTGCTCGATCTCTCCCTCGGTGATCAGGTCGTTGGCGATGCCCTCCACGAGGTCGACGGGGACGGCGAACCCCACGCCCTCGGTCGTGCTGCCCACGCTCTTGGCGGTCGTGATCCCGATGAGGGCCCCGTCCTGGTTGACGAGGGCGCCGCCCGACGACCCCCCGGAGATGGCGGCGTCCGTCTGGATGAGGCCCTGCAGGTTGCGCTCGGTGCCGTCCCGGCGGTCGATCGAGAGTTCCCGCTCGAAGGCCGAGATGACGCCGACGCTCACCGAGGGCCCGCCCACCAGCCCCAGCGGGTTGCCCACGGCGATCGCGGCGTCCCCGATGGCCAAGCCGTTGCGGTCGGCGATCGGGATGGGCTGGACCAACCCGGGGTCCACCTTGATCACGGCGACGTCGGTGACCGGGTCGGCGCCGACGAGGTCGGCGTCATAGATCCGGCCGTCGACGAGCTCGATCTCGATGCGATCGGCGTCCTCGACCACGTGGCTGTTGGTGAGCAGGTGACCCTCGGCGGTGTAGCCGACGCCGGAGCCGGTGCCGATGGGCAGGAAGACGATCTCGCCGTTCTCGTCCAGCGACTCCTCGAGCACCTGGACCCGCACGACGGAGGGAAGAACCCTGGCGGCGACGGTGGAGACGACGCCGAGGTCCTCCTCGAGGTCGATCTCCGGCTGCTCGAGCACGACCGTGGTGATGCCGGGCTCGGTGGTCGGCGGTGGCGCAGCGGCCTGGTTGGCGTCGTCGGCGGTGAGGAGGACGGCGGTGCCGCCTCCGGCGAGGGCGCCGGCGAGCAGGGCCACGAGGACGACGACCAGGCCACGACCCGTGCGGCGGGACTCGGTCCGCGGCGCAGGTGCGGGCCTCGACGGCTCGTGGGGGTTCTGGGGGGCGGGGGACGACTCGGGTCGGGGGATCGGACCCTCGGGCCACCAGTCGGCATTGGGCGGATTGGCCATGGTGTGGAGTGTATGGAGGGGGTGTGTGTACGGCTACGGAACACCGCCACCCCCCGGACGATTCCCAACCCAGGGTTCGTGACCGCGTCGGCTGGCGATTCTCTGGGCCGGGGACCAGCGGATCGACGCGCTCGGGCCCAGGCTTCGCCGCGTCCCGCGGCTGGGAACCCTGGGTTCGCAGCGTCAGGCGCCGGGGGACCAGGTCGAGCCGCCCGGCCAGTGCTCCTTCTTCCAGATCGGCGCCCGTGCCTTGACCTCGTCGATCAGGTACCGGGCGGCCTCGAACGCCTCCACCCGATGCGGGGCCGAGACGCCCACGACCACCGTCGGCTCCCCGAGGTGGGCGGTCCCCACCCGGTGCTCGACCGACACCGCCAACACCGGCCACCGCGCCACCGCCTCGTCCACCACCTCGGCGATGGTGTGTTCCACGTGCTCGCCGTAGGCCTCGTACTCCAGGTGCGTGACGCCCTCGGCGGCGGGGGAGTGGTCGCGCACGTGGCCGGTGAAGACCACCGAGGCGCCGGCCCTCGGGTCGGACAGGCGGGCATGGGTGGCGGCGACGTCGAGTGGGTCGTCGGTCACGGCGATGTGGCGCATCGGAGCGAGCCTACGAACGACATCGAGACGGGGCGCGAACCCGAAACGAACGATCGGTCGTTTTTTCTCCTCTTTTTCCCCCCGGTTTCGGAAGTGTTGCGTATTGTCTCCCCCCAAGCCGCCGAGGGAGGTCTCCTTTGACCGCCACGATGACGCCCCCTGAAGCCTCGTCGCCGGGTACCGGATACCGGACCGTCGCGGCGCGTGTGCGCGAGTGGGCCGAGCAGCGCCCCGACTCCGTCGCGATGCGCGAGAAGGACTTCGGCATCTGGCAGGAGATCACCTGGCTCGACTTCTGGGAACTCGTCCAGGACGCCGCCCACGGCCTGCTCGCCCTCGGGATGGAGCCCGGCGACCGGGTCTCGATCCATTCCGAGGATCGACCCGAGTGGATGATCCTCGACATGGCCACCGTGGCCATCAGGGGCATCACCGTCGGCCTCTACCCGACCAACCCGGCCGCCGAGGTGCAGTACCTCCTCTCGGACTCCGGTTCGGTCGTCCACTTCGCCGAGGACCAGGAGCAGGTCGACAAGTGGCTCGAGGTCGCCGACGGCCTGCCCAACCTCCGCAAGGTGATCTACGTGGAGCCCCGCGGCGTCGTGAAGTACGACGACGACCGACTCCTCTACTGGGAGGACTTCCTCGACATCGGGCGCCAGCACCGTGCCGAGCACGGCGGCGAGGTGGCCCGGATCATGGCCGAGGCCCAGGCCGACGACATCATGACCCTCGTCTACACCTCGGGGACCACGGGGCCGCCCAAGGGCGCCATGCTCAGCAACGCCAACGCCGAGTACGCCATCGAGAAGATCGTCGACTCGGCCAACCTTCGGCCCGATGGCATCCCCCCGGGCCCCAACGACGAGATCCTGACCTACCTGCCGCTCTGCCACGTCGCCGAGCGCATCTTCTCGACGTGGACGATCGTCGGGGCGGGGGTGGTGGCGAACTTCGCCGAGTCCATCGACACCGTGCAGACGAACCTCCGCGAGGTGCAGCCCACCCTCTTCTTCGCCGTGCCGCGCATCTGGGAGAAGATCCACGCCTCGGTGCTCATCAAGGGCGAAGACTCGACGCCCTTCAAGAAGTTGATGCTCCGCCAGGCCCTGAAGGCGGCCCAGACGATCGGCCGAGAGCGGGTTGCCAACGGCGGCGACTACAGCGCCAAAGGCCGGCTCCTCAACGCGATCTGGCGCCCGCTGGTGTTCCGGGCGCTGCTGGATCGGATCGGGCTCCGCCGCTGCCGCTACGCCGGCTCCGGCGCTGCCCCGATCGCCCCCGAGGTCCTCGAGTTCTTCCTCGGCATCGGGGTGCCCGTCTACGAGCTCTACGGCATGACCGAGAACTCCGCCGTCGCCACCGCCAACCGGGGTGGTCGCATGAAGCTCGGCACCGTCGGCGAACCGATCCCCGGCATCGGGCTCCGGATCGACGAGGCCTCCGGCGAGATCCAGACCAAGCACCCCGGCGTCTTCATGGGGTACTGGAACAAGCCGGATGCCACCGCCGAGACGTTCACCGCCGACGGTTGGCTCAAGACCGGCGACGTCGGCGTGTGGGTCGACGGCACCCACGTCAAGATCGTCGACCGCATCAAGCACATCATCATCACCGCCGGCGGCAAGAACATCTCGCCGTCGGAGATCGAGAACAAGTTGAAGACATCGCCCTACGTACGTGAGGCGATGGTCGTCGGCGACCGGCGCAAGTACCTGACCGCCATCATCGGCATCGAGTACGACACCGTCGGCAACTGGGCCCTGCGCAAGGGCATCACCTACACGACCTACCGGGACCTCTCAGAGAAGCCCGAGGTCATCGAACTCATCCAGGGTGTGGTCAGCGACACGAACGAGCAGTTCGCCCGGGTCGAACACATCCGCAAGTTCCGACTCATCCCCAAGGAGCTCGACCACGAGGACGGCGAGCTCACGGCCACCCAGAAGGTGAAGCGGAGCGCCATGGAGCAGATGTTCGAGGACCTCGTGGAGTCGATGTACTGATGTCCCATGCGTTGATCGTCCTCGCCCAGACGCCGACCTTCCTCGAGCGACTGGGAGACCCCTTCACGGGCGCCAACTTCCTCATCAACTTCCTGGTCCTCGGGGCCCTCTACTCGTTGCTGGCGATCGGTTTCGTCATCACGTTCAAGGCCACCCAGGTCCTCAACTTCGCCCACGGCGCCATCGCCGCCCTCGGCGCCTACTTCACGTTCCTCGTGGCCGTGGAGTGGGACATCCCGGGTCGGTTCTTCGCCGCCGACCATCCCATCAACTCGCCGTCGGAGGCCTTCCTGTCGTGGGAGTTGTTCGGCTGGTTGGTGTCGCTGTTCCTCGCCCTGCTGGTGGCGGCGGCCCTTGGTTGGGTGCTCGAGCGACTGTTCATCGAGCCGATGGTGGGCGAGCCGCTCTTCTCGGTGGCGATCATCACCCTCGGCCTCGAGATCATGCTCCGCACCCTCTACAACGATGCCATCGGCGTCGTCGACAAGCAGGTCGGGGATCCGTTCCTCTTCAAGTCATGGCAGATCCCCATCGGCGACCAGTCGGTCACCCTGCTCTACAGCCAACCGTTCATCGTCCTCTTCGCCATCGTCTCGGGGGCCGTGCTCGCCTGGTTCTTCCGTACCCGGACGGGTGTCGCGATGCGGGCGACGGCCTTCGACCAGGAGGCGGCCATGGTCCAGGGCATCCCGGTCAACCGGATCTTCGCCGTGGCCTGGATGATCGCCGCCGTGCTCGCCGGCATCGCCGGCACGATGTTCGCCCTCGCCCCCTGCCCCTGCGGCGCCACCCCGGTGCTGCCGTTCATCGCCTTCCGGGCGCTGCCGGCGGTCGTGGTCGGCGGACTCGACTCGATCACCGGAGCAGTGGTCGGCGGCTTCCTCGTCGCCTTCATCGAGATCTTCCTCGGCACCTACTTCGGCTTCCTGTCGGAGTACGTCGGGTCCGGCTTCGGGGCGGTCGTCCCCTACGTCGTCATGTTCGTGTTCCTGATCTTCAAGCCCTACGGGCTGTTCGGCACCGAGGAGATCCGACGGGTATGACGACCTTCCGCAAAGGCCTGCGTTCGCGCTTCTACACCTCGTACGAGGCCGAGTCGGCGATGCTGCCGACGATCACCCAGAAGATCTTCGTGGGTGTCCTCATCGTCGTGGTGCTCCTCCTGCCCTTCGGCGTCATCCCCGGTCTGGGGTGGATCGCCGAGGGTCCCCAGTGGTTCCGGATCCTCGCCCGGGTCTGCGCCTGGGGCATCGCCGGCCTCGGCCTCAACCTGCTGACCGGCTTCGCCGGCCAGGTCTCGCTCGGACATGCCTTCTTCATGGGCGTCGGTGCCTACACCGCGGTGGCCCTCGGCAGCGAGGGCGTCGGCTTCGGGGCGGAGTCGGGCTTCATCGGCTTCGATCTCCCGATGTGGATCTGGCTGCCGATGGCGGCCGTCATCCCGGCCGTGCTCGGGGCGATTATCGCCCCCATCGCCGTCCGGGTGCGGGGTCTGTACCTCGCGTTCGTGACCCTCGGTCTCGTCTTCATCGGCCAGCACATCTTCCGCAACATTCCTCGCATCGCCGGCGACCCGGAGGGCGGCCGGGCCTTCCCCGAGCTCGAGTGGGAGTGGTGGCGGGGCAACGGGTTCTCGTTCACGTCCGACACGACGGTGCTCGGCATCACCTACTCAGGCGAGCAGGTGTTGTTCTTCTTCATGTTCGTCGGGCTGGTCCTTGCGGTCCTGATCCACAAGAACCTCGCCCGCACCCGCACCGGTCGGGCGTGGGCTGGCATCCGGGACCGGGACATCGCCGCCGAGGTCATGGGCATCCCCGAGACCCGCTACAAGACGCTGGCCTTCGCCATCTCCTCGGCGTACGCCGGTATCGGCGGCGCCCTGTACGCCAGTCTCGGCGGGAACCCGTCCCCGGCCCAGTGGAACCTCGACCTCGCGGTGGCCATGATCGCCATCGTGCTCATCGGCGGCGCCGGCACCACGGCCGGGCCGCTCCTCGGGGCGCTCTTCGTGGTGCTCATCCCCGAGTTCGTCGAGATCGGCACCGAGTGGCTGGGTGAGGTCGCCGAGACCGGCGCCGGGATCGGCCAGGCGATCGCCGACTTCATCGTCGCCACCAGCCCCTCCGATCCGGGACTCATCTCCCTCATCCAGTCGGGTCCCGGCATCTCGGTCTTCGACTTCAACAACGTGCTGTATGGCCTGCTCATCGTGCTCTTCCTCATCTTCGAGCCGCTGGGTCTGTACGGCATCTGGCTCAACATCCGCAACTATTGGAAGGGTTGGCCGTTCACCTACTAGGTGCGTGGCACAACGGCAGCCGGGCCCCGGTCCGGCTGTGAGAGGAAGGAATACAGGAGGAACCCCATGAAGCATTTGACCCGATGGTTGGTGCTGCTCTTGGCACTCTCGATGGTCGCCGCTGCCTGCGCGCAGGACGGCGACGAGGGAGAGGCCGGCGACACGACCACCACGACCGAAGCCGAGGGCGGCGAGGAAACCACGACCACCGAGGCGCCCGACGACGGCGACGAGGGTGATGGCGACGACGGCGACATGATGGATGTCACCTTCGACGGCGTCACCGTCACCGAGGACACGATCAACATCGGCATGCTCGCCGACCTGTCCGGCCCGTTCGCCACGTTGGTGAAGGACATCGTCGATGCCCAGCTCTACACCTTCGACGCCTACAACGAGGCGGGCGGCGTCGCCGGCCAGTGGCAGATCAATGCCATCGTCCGGGACACCTCCTACGACGTGACCCGGCACACCGAGCTCTACGCCGAGCTCGTCGACCAGGTCGTGGCCTTCACGCAGTCGACCGGTTCGCCGCACACGGCGGCGATCTCCTCCTCGCTGGTGGAGGACAACCGGTTCGCCATCCCGCTGTCGTGGTATTCGGGGTGGGCCGACGCCGACCTCGGCGGCAACGTGCTCGAGCAGGGCATCA
>CAZTLW010000072.1:0-12288 GCA_964614585.1 uncultured Acidimicrobiia bacterium
GGGCTGAGCCCCGACGTCAACCTCGGACGCCCCCGGCTTCGGCCGGGGGCGTCCTCGCGTCGGTGACCCGAACGGCCCTTCGGCTCCGTACGGTTGTCGATCGACTCACCGTCTGCCGCTATACCTGTGGGTCTGCGACCCTCCCGGCGTCGGACCCCCGAACCCCACCCCCCGAAGCCACCTCCCTGAGCCCATGCCCTCCAAGATCCTCACTGCCATCGGAATCGTGCTGCTCCTCGCCGCCGGCATCTTCTTCCTGCGATCACGCCCGGTCGAGAAGGGCGACCTCGACGCGGCCCTCGCCGCCAACCCCCCGACCACGGTGGCGACCGCGACGACGGAGCCGCCCGCCGAGCCGTCGTCCACGACGGAGCCCGAGTCGGACGAGCCCTCCATCGCCGACCTCATCCGGGTCGTCGAGGAGGAGCCCGAGGTCCGGATGGCCGACCCCGTCCGCATCCGGGTCGGCGGGATCGAAGCGGAGGCCCCGGTGATCCCCGTCGGTGTCGAGGACGACGGCCAGATGGAGATTCCCAGCGACGTCGACGAGATCGGTTGGTACTCGTTCGGTCCCGCGCCCGGCGAGGGCGGGTCGGCCGTGCTCTCGGGCCACGTGTCCGGGGGCTCCCAGGGCCGGGGCGTCTTCTACGACCTCAAGCGGGTCGAGCTCGGGGACGAGGTGGAGATCGACCACGCCGACGGGTCCACGACCCGCTACCGGGTGGTGGCGGTCGAGACGATCAACAAGGGCGAACTCCCCACCGACCGGATCTTCGCCCGTGACGGGGAACCGAAGCTCACGCTCGTCACCTGCGGTGGCAGCTTCTCCCGCAGCCTCAACTCCTATGACAGCAACATCGTCGTGGTGGCCGAGCCGATCCAGAAGACGATGGGCAGCCCGGACCCGGGCGTGTAGCCGGCTGCGCCGGCAGTATCGAGTATCGGGTAGCGAGTACGCAGAACGGAGGCCCGGGGCTCGACGCCCCGGGCCTCCGTCACTCTCGATACTCGGTACTCAGTACTCGGTACTGCTCCTCACGCCACCTCGAACAGGCCGGCGGCGCCCATGCCGCCGCCGACGCACATGGTGACCACGACGTACTTCGCCTTCCGGCGCTTGCCCTCCAACAGGATGTGGCCCACCTGGCGGGCGCCCGTCATGCCGTAGGGGTGGCCGATGGAGATCGCCCCGCCGTTGACGTTGTAGATCTCGTTGTCGATGCCGAGCGTGTCGCGGCAGTACAGGGTCTGGACGGCGAATGCCTCGTTCAACTCCCACAGGTCGATGTCGTCGATCGACAGGCCGGTCCGCTCCAACAGCTTGGGCACCGCCACCACCGGGCCGATGCCCATCTCGTCGGGGTCGACGCCGCCCACGGCCATGCCGCGGTAGTAGCCGAGCGGCTCGAGCCCCCGACGCTCGGCCTCGGCGGCCTCCATGACCACGACCGCGGCCGCCCCGTCCGACAACTGGGAGGCATTGCCCGCCGTGACGTTCATGCCGGGGCCCCGCACCGGCGGCAGCTGGGCGAGCCCCTCGAGCGTGGTGCCGGGCCGGTTCCCCTCGTCGAGGCTCAACGTCACCTCCTCGGTCGAGGTCTCGCCGGTCTCGCGGTTCACCACCACCTTGGTGGCGGTGACCGGGACGATCTCGTCCTCGAAGAGCCCCTGCTCCTGGGCGGCCGCGATGCGTTGCTGGGACTGCAGGCCGTACTCGTCGCACGCCTCCCGACCGATGCCGTAGCGCTCGGCGACGACCTCGGCGGTGTCGATCATCGGCATGTACATCGCCGGCTGCAGCTCCAACAGCGCCGGGTCCATCGCCCGGTGCATGTTGAGGTGCTCGTTCTGCACGAGCGAGATGCTCTCGACGCCGGCCGCAACCGTGGGGCCGAACCCGTCCATCACCACCTGCTTGGCGGCCGTGGCGACGGCCATCAGCCCCGAGGAGCACTGGCGGTCGATCGACATGCCCGATACCGAGGTGGGAAGCCCGGACCGCATGGCGGCCAGCCGACCGATGTTCGGCCACTGGGTGCCCTGCTGCATGGCACAGCCCATGACGAGGTCGTCGATCTCGCCCGGCTCGAGTCCGGCCCGTTCCACGGCGGCGGTGATGGCGTGGCTCGCCATCGTCGGTGCCTCGGTGTCGTTGAAGATGCCCCGGTAGGCCTTGCCGATCGGCGTCCGGGCGGTCGAGACGATGACCGCTTCCTTCATGTCATTCCTCCTCGCCGCCTGCGGCGGCGGCCTTGGTCACGAACTTGCTGGTTTGCTCGAAGGCGGCAGTGGGCTCGGTGGCGCCCGTGAGGTCGGAGAGCTCGTCGAAGCGGGCTGCCAGTGCCTCGGGTGTGAGGTCGCCGCCCGTCAGCGCGAAGCCCTCGGTCTCGACCACCATGGTGCGGGCGAAGGCCCCGGCGCCGGCCCCGAGGACGATCCGACTGGGGGCATCCTCGCTCACCAGCCAGACGAGGCCCACCGCCACGGTCTCGGGGGTCAGGAGCCGGAAGGCGTCGTCGGGGATGAGCCCTTCGGTCATGCGGGTGCCGGCGGCGGGGGCGAGGGCGTTGACGCGGATGTCGTACTTGCGCCCCTCGAGGTGGAGGGTGTGCATGAGACCGACGACGCCCATCTTGGCGGCGCCGTAGTTCGACTGGCCGAAGTTGCCGTAGAGGCCCGACGAGGAGCTCGTCACGACGATGCGCCCGTAGGACTGCTCCTTCATGATGTCCCACACGGCCTTGGTGCAGACGAAGGTGCCGCGCAGGTGGACGCCGAGGACGGCGTCGATGTCGGCCAGGGTGAGGTTGGAGAACGACTTGTCGCGGAGGATGCCGGCGTTGTTCACGAGGATGTCCACCCGGCCCCAACGGTCCATTGCCCGAGCCACCATCGCCGCCACCTGATCCGGGTCGGCGACGTCGGCGCCGTCGGCGATCGCCTCCCCGCCCGCCGCCTCGATCTCGGCGACGACCGCCATGGCCGGGCCGGGGTTGCCACCTTCGCCGCGGACGTCGCCGCCCAGGTCGTTGACGACCACCCGGGCGCCCCGCTCGGCGAGGGACAGGGCATGGGAGCGGCCGAGGCCGCCGCCGGCGCCGGTGACGATGGCGACCCGGTTGTCGAAGGTGAAGTGCATGCGGCTCCGCGGGAGGGACGGCGAGCGAGCCTACCCACGGGCCGAAGCCCCCCGGACAGGCGAACCCCCGGGGGTCTGGGACCCCCGGGGGCTGGAGGAAGGCTGGGTGCGTTTCGTGCGACCCACGACCGTTGCCGGTCGAGAGGAACCGTATCGGCCGAAGGTGTCCGAATGGTGAACGCAGGGGACCCGCGCCCCGAACGATGGAGTTTTTTCAGCGGGTGAGGCGGCGGACCGGGAGGTCGGGTGGTTGCGACGGCGGAGCGAGTCGGATCCGGGCGTCGACGATGGCCACGCCGTCGGGTCGGGCGATGACGGGGTTCATGTCGAGTTCGGCGAGCTCGGGGACCACGTCGGCGAGCGTGGAGATCCGCAGGAGCAGGTCCTCCAGCGCCCCGAGGTCGACCGGGTCGGAGCCCCGGTAGCCGGTCAGGAGCGGGGCCGCCCTGGGGGCGCGGACCATGCTCTCGGCCTCGCTGTCGGTGAGCGGCACCAGGTGGTAGACGGTGTCCCGGTAGAGCTCCGTCGCCGTGCCGCCGAGCCCGAACATCACGAGCGGCCCGAAGTCGGGGTCGTTGACCACCCCGACGATCACCTCCACGCCGGGCTCGGACATCGCCTGCACCACGACGGCCTCCATGTCGTCGCCGAGGCGCTCGGCCATGCCGGTGACGACGTCCTCGACGTCCTCGGGCTGGACGTCGAGGATCACACCGCCGGCATCGGACTTGTGGAGGATCGTCGACGACTGCACCTTGATCGCCACCGGTCGGCCCCATTCGGCGGCGAGGTCGGCGGCGGCGTCGGCGTCGTCCACCTGGGCCGTCGGCACCATGTGGGCGCCGACGTGGCCCAACAACTCCACGATCTCGTTGGTGTCGAGCCACCGGCCCTCGGGTGATTCGCCCAGCACGCCGGCGACGAGGTCACGAGCCGCCGCCACGTCGACGTCGGGGAAGATGGGGACCCGACCCGGGTCTCGTTGGCGCCACACGCCGAGGTCGGCGATGCGGCCGAGGGCCACCGCCGGGGCCTCTGGGAAGGGGAACACCGGGATCGACCGGTCGTCGCCGTCGGGGCTGGTCACCTCGAGGACCGGTCCCGACTCCACCGACAGGAAGGTGGCCAGCACCGGCTTGGGTGGGCCGTCGGCGACCGCCCGCCGGATGGCCTCGGAGACCTCGGCTGGATCGCTGACCAGTGGGTCCGTGTAGATGATGATGACGGCGTCGATGTCCTCCTGCTCGAGGACGATGCGGAGCGCCGCCTCGTACTCCTCGGGTCCGGAGTCGGCGACCAGGTCGACCGGGTTGCCGACTGCGGCCCCGGCGGGCAGCACCTCGCGGAGGCGCTGCTTGACCTCGTCGGACAGTTCGGGGACCTCGAGCCCCGCTCCCTCGCAGGCGTCGGCGGTGAGGATCCCGGGCCCGCCCGAGTTGCCCACGATCGCCACCCGACGACCCGTCGGCAGCGGCTGGTGGGTCAGGACCCGGGCCACGTTGAAGAGCTGTTCGAGGGTGTCCACCCGGATGATGCCGGCCTGGCGGAAGAGGGTGGCGGCGAGCACGTCGGACGACGCCATGGCGGCCGTGTGGCTGGACGCGCCGCGGGCGCCGGCCTCGGTGCGGCCGCTCTTGACCACGACGAGGGGCTTGGTCCGGGTGAAGCGGCGCGCCAGGCGGGCGAACTTGCGCGGGTTGCCGAACGACTCGAGGTAGAGCAACCCGATGTCGGTCTCGGGGTCGGTCTCCCAGAACTGGATGATGTCGTTGCCGGAGATGTCGGCCTTGTTGCCGACGGACAGGAAGGTGGAGATGCCGATCCCGAGGTCGTTGGCGGCCGACAGGATGGCGATGCCGAGCGCCCCCGACTGGGAGACGAAGCCCACCCGTCCCTGCTGGGGCCGGACGGGGGCGAAGGTGGCGTTCATCCGCACCCCGTCCTCGGTGTTCACCACGCCCATGCAGTTGGGACCGACGATGCGGATCCCGTGGTGGCGGGCGGTCGCCATCATCGACTGCTGGGCGACGGCGCCCTCCTCGCCGGTCTCGGCAAAGCCTGCCGTGATGATCACCGCCCCCGCGACGCCCTTCCGTCCGCACTCGTCGAGGACCCTGGGGGCGATGGCGGCGGGGACGCTGATGATGGCGAGGTCGATGGGATCGGGGATGTCGAGGACCGACGGGTAGGCCTTCACGCCGAAGATGGCCTCGGCGTTCGGGTTCACCGGGTGCACGACGCCCTGGAAGCTCCCCTCGAGGATGTTGCGGAAGAGCGCCCCGCCCACCGAGGCAGGGGAGCGAGAGGCCCCGATCACCGCCACCCCGTGGGGGCGGAGGAGACGGGCGACCGATGCCGCCTCGCCGGTCTGCTCCCTGGCGAGGATCTCGGCGAGCGCCTCGTCGGTGACGTCGAGTTCCACCTCCCAGACACCGCTCTCGAGCTGCTGGTTGACGGGGTACCCCGCGTGGTCGAACACCTCCATCATCGGGAGGTTGGTGCCGAGGACGTCGGCGACGAACCGGTTGATGCCCCGGGTCTTGGCCACGGCTCGCAGGTGCTCGAGCAGCAGGGTGGCCACGCCCATGCCGTGCAGGTCGTCGGCGACGGCGAAGGCCACCTCGGCCACGTTGGGGTCGTCGCCGCCCATGTAGCGACCGACGCCGACGATGTCGTCCTCGCGCTCGGCGATGAAGGCGAACCGCCGGTCGTAGTCGAGGTCGACGAGCTTGGCGATGTCCTCGTCGTCGAGGCGGCGGGCGGAGAAGAACCGGTTGTAGTGGGACTCGTCCGACATGTTGTCGGCGAAGGTCTTCAGGCGAGGGGCGTCCTCGGGTCGGAGCGGGCGGACCCGCACCACCAACCCGGCCTTGGTGATGGCTTCGGATTCCCACTGGTCCAGGTCGTCGGTGGGCATGGCTCCCCGGAGGTCGGCGTCACCGCCAATCTAGGGAGGTGCCGGGCGATGCCATCACGTGCCCGGTCGACACCCCGATCCCGACCGCAGCCGGTGCCGGGAGGCCGAGGCCGGGTGGCGGGCCGGAGGGGCCGGCCGGCGTCACCCGACGATTCCGTACCCCTCGGGCTTGGCGGCCCGACCCATGAGTCGGCCGGCGCTCTCGGCCGGGTCACCGCCGTCGAGCACCCGGGCGACCTCGGCGGCGATGGGCAGCTCGATGCCGTGGGCGGCGGCGAGGTCGAGGACCGGTCGGGTGCTCTTCACCCCCTCGGCCACCATCTTCGTGTCCGCGATGATGTCCGCGAGCCGTCGCCCCCGGCCGAGCTCGACGCCCACCCGATGGTTGCGGGACAGGTCGGAGAGGCAGGTGGCCATGAGGTCGCCGACCCCGGCGAGGCCCCCGAAGGTGAGGGGATGGCCGCCGAGGGCGATCCCGAGCCGGGTGACCTCCGCGAGGGCCCGGGTCACCATGGCGGCCATCGTGTTGAGCCCGAAGCCCAGCCCGTGGACCATGCCGGCACCGATCGCCATGACGTTCTTGGTCGCCCCGGCGACTTCGGCGCCGATCACGTCGTTGTTGGTGTAGACGCGAAAGACCGGCGTCATGATCGCGGCCTGGAGGCGGGCGGCCTCGTCGAGGTCGCGGAGCGCCACGACGGTGGCGGCAGGCTCGCCGGCCATGATCTCGCGAGCCAGGTTCGGCCCCGACAGGACGCCGATCCGGTGGGGGTCGTGGCCCTCGAGCACCTCGGCGATCACCTGCGTCATCCGCAGGTTGGAGCCCTGCTCGAGGCCCTTGGTGAGCGAGAGCACCGTGGCGTCGGAGCCGATCAGGTCGGCGGCCGACTCGAGCACGGTGCGCAGGCCATGGGAGGGCACCGCCACCAGGACCGCCTCGGCGCCATCGAGGACCTCGTCGAGGTCGGCCGACGCCGCCAGCGGTGGCAGGTCGATGCCCGGGAGGTAGTCGGGGTTGGCGCCCTCGGCCAGGGCGGTGGCCAACGCCGGTCGGCGGGCCCACAGGGTCACCTCGGCGTTGGCTGCCACGATCGAGGCGACCGTGGTGCCCCACGACCCGGCTCCGATGACGGCGATGCGCATGGGCGGAGCCTATGCGACGGGCTCGGGCGCCAATCGGTCGACGGCGAGGACGAGGGCGGCGCCGATGGCGGCGATCCCGAGGCCGACGAGGGCGTCGCCGGTGGTCGGCAGGTACCACCCGGGCTCCTCGCAGGTGGGGCACTCGTCCCACGGCCACAGCCGGGGGAGGGTGCCCACGATGAAGCCCACCAGGACGGCGAGGGTCTGGTCGTGGAAGCGGTGCAGGGCCCATCGCAGCACCCGGACCATGGCCAACAAGCCGACGACGGCGCCGATCCCGAACAGCGCGACCGTGGCGAGGTCGCGGTCGGCGACCGCCCCGATGGCCCGCTCGTACTGGCCGACGAGCAGCAGGATGAACGAGCCGGAGATCCCGGGCAGGATCATGGCGCAGATCGCCAGGGCCCCGCCGAGGATCGCCCAACCGGCGGTCGCCGGGGTCTGGGTGGGGGTGGCGAGGGCGACGGCCAGCCCGACCGCGGTGCCGCCGGCCATGAGCCCGAAGCGGGCCGGCGACCAGTCCACGTGGCGGGACACGGCGAAGATCGATGCCACCACCAGCCCGGCGAAGAACGCGAAGAGGCGGGCGCGACTGTCGGGCTCGCCGAGCCAGCCGTCGAGGAGGCCGGCGAGGGAGACGACCGCCACCGCGATGGCGGCGAGCACGGTGGCGAGGAAACCGAGGTTGACGTGGCGGGCGGCATCGCCGAAGCGGCCCGAGGCCACGAGGCGCAGGGCCTCGCGGTCGACGGCGGCGAGCGAGTCGATGAGCTCGTCGTAGATGCCGCCGACGAGGGCGATGGTGCCGCCGGAGACGCCGGGGACGAGGTCGGCGGTCCCCATGGCGAAGCCGGTCGCGGCGACCCGGATCCGGGAGGTGGGCATGCGGCGGGGGAGGGTACTGCCGGCGCGGTGGGCACCCGGTATTGGCCTGGAACCGTCCTACCGTCTGACCGATGCGCATGCGGTTGGTGGTCGCCGTCGTAGCCCTCGGCCTCGCCGGGTGCGTGCCCGCCGTGGAGGAGGGTGCCTCGGGTGCCGAGATCTACGAGATCTTCTGCGCCGGCTGCCACGGTCCCGACCTCGAGGGCCGAGTGTCGGGCCCGCCCCTGGGCCTCGGGTCCCCCTCGTCGGAGCAGCCCCGCTCGTACCACATCGCCACCGTGACGAACGGGCGGTCCCGCATGCCGGGATTCGCCGACGCGCTCACCCCCGACGAGATCGACCGAGTCGTGGACTTCGTGCTCAGCGAACAGGGACGCTGAGCCGGACGGGTGCCACCGGGTCGTCCCACCCGAGGATGAGGCCGACCTGACGGCGCATCCGCACGGGGTCGCCGGTCGTCAGGAGGCGCAGCGTGCCGCTGCCGGCCGTCGCCTCGGGGTGTACCCGGAGCGCCTGGCGGGCGACTGCCTCGGCCGGGTCGATGACCGTCGCCTCGCCGACGACCTCCTCGATGCGGTGCCGGGCGAAGCCGTAATGGGTGCAGGCGAGCACGTAGGTGTCGGCGCCCGCCTCCAACGCCGGGGCGAGGCGGGCCGCCAACAGGCGGCCGGTGGCCTCGCCGTCCACCAGCCCGTCCTCGATGAGGTCGACGAGTCCCGGGAGCGCGATCGGCAGGACCCGGTGCCCGGCCCCGAAGCGCTCCACCACCGAGGCGAGCAGCGGGCCCTCGATGGTGCGGGTGGTGCCGAGTACGGCGATGACGCCCGTGCCGGTGGAGCCGGCGGCGGGCTTGACGGCCGGTTCCATGCCGACGAAGGCGGTGTCGGGCCGGGCGGCCCGCAGCGAGGCGAGGGCGACCGTCGAGGCGGTGTTGCAGGCGATGACGACGGTGTCGCACCCCAGCGAGACGAGGTGGTCGGCGGCGGCGTGGGTCCAGGCGGCCACCGACTCGGGCGGCCGGTCGCCGTACGGGGCGTGGGCCTGGTCGGCGAGGGCGACGAGGTCGGCTCGGGGTTCGAGCCGGCGGATGTCGGCGAGGACGCCGAGCCCCCCCAGGCCCGAGTCGAAGACGCCGATCATGGCCGCATCGTACGACACGCCCAGGTGGTCACCGGGGAGCGATAGGGTGCTGACGGCCACCGAATCGGGAGCATCGCATGAAGGTCGCATACGTCCTCAACACCCCTCGAGCCGCCAGCTACAAGGTCGGGCAGATGATCCTGCCCCAACTCGAGGCCGGCACCCACGGCGTCGAGGTGGTCGGCATCTTCTTCTTCGACGACAACGCCTTCGCCCTGCGCAAGGGTGACCCGATCGGCGAGCGGCTTGCGGCGCTGGCCAAGGAGACCGGGATGCTGCTCATGGCGTGCGACATGTGCGCGCTTGAGCGCCACCTCGCCGAGGGCGAGCCCCGTTGGTGCGATCCCGTCACCGGGAAGGGCCGGACCGAGGCCGCCGAGTGCGAGCCCATCGACATGGTCGAGGGTGCCATGGTCGGCTGTTTCCCCGACCTCTACGGGGCGCTGGCCGGGAACATGCCCGACCAGGTGATCAGTCTGTAGGGCCCAGCTCCGCTGGGCCGGTACCGAGTACCGGGTACCGAGTACTGAGTACGGTCCGGGACCATGAGAACCACTGGTCAGCGACTCGACGAGCACCAAGCAGCCATCCAGCGGATGCTCCACTGGTGGGCACAGCTCCTGCCCGGCCTCGCCGCCATGGAGGAGCGGGTCGACCGCCTCGCCGCCGAGGTGGCGGCCCATGGCGGCGACGAGGCCCTTGCCGAAGAGGTCCGGACCCTTCGAGCGCTCTTGGCAACGGTCGCCGAGGACGTGCGTCGCCTGAACGACTCCCGAAGCCAGTAGCCGCCCGGCCGATACCCGGTACTCAGTACCAAGTACTCGGTACTCGGTACGGCCCGGCGGAGCCGGGCCTACTTGGGCGCCATCCTGATGCCGCCGTCCATGCGGATCGACTCGGCGTTCATGTAGCCGTGGGTGAGCAGGAAGTGGGCGAGGGCTGCGTACTCGTCGGGAAGTCCCAGCCGCTGGGGGTGGAGCACCTGCTGGCCGAGCGACACCCGGGCGGGTTCGGGGAGGCCGGCGAGCAACGGGGTGTCGATGATCCCCGGTGCGATTGTGTTGACCCTCACGCCGACCGCCGAAAGGTCGCGGGCGATCGGGAGCGTCATGCCCACGATGCCGCCCTTCGATGCCGAGTAGGCGGCCTGGCCGATCTGGCCGTCGTAGGCGGCGACCGAGGCGGTGTTGACGATGGCGCCCCGGTCCCCCTCGCTCGGCTCGTTCTTCGCCATGGCGGCCGCGGCGAGGCGGATGCAGTTGAAGGTCCCGGTCAGGTTGATCGAGACGACGAAGTCCCAGAAGTCGAGCGCCAGCGGCTCACCGTCGCGGTTCAGTGTCCGCCCCGGGTTGCCGACGCCGGCGCAATTGACCAGCGCCCGCAACGGGCCCATCTCGACGGCGGCGTCCACGGCGACCTGGACCTGGTCCGGGTCGCGGACGTCGGCCTTGACGAAGGCACCGTTCAGCTCCGAGGCCATGGCCTCGCCGGCCTCCTCGTTGAGGTCGATGACCACGACGTGGGCGCCGTCGTCGGCGAGCAGGCGGGCCGTGGCGCCGCCGAGCCCGGAGGCGCCACCGGTGACGATGGCGGATGCGCCGTCGAGTTGCATGGGGGTCCTTTCCTGGGTGCGCCCGCGAACCTAGCGGCGGACGCCCCGCCCCTGACTCGGCGGAGCACCTACGATCGGGGCATGCTCCCGCCCCGATTGCAGAAGATCCTGACCTTGTTCAGCACCGCGCCGAAGGACCTCCGGATCCAGGCGCTGCTCGACTACTCCCGCCGGGTGCCGCCGCTCCCCAACGACGTCGACCCCGGGTCCCTCGAGCAGGTCCACGAGTGCCAGACGCCCTTCTTCCTGCACACCCGCCTCGACGACGAGGGCAGGGTGCGCATCTTCTTCGAGTCGCCGCCGGAGTCCCCGACGGTGCGTGGCTACGCCGGCATCCTCCACGAGGGTCTCGACGGGGAGACCCCGGAGGCGATCCTGGCCATCCCGAACGACTTCTACCTGGGCATCGGCCTCGAGGAGGTCGTGACGCCCCAGCGCCTCAACGGGATGGGGGCGATCATCGCCCGGCTCAAGCGACAGGTCGGCGAACTGGCCGCCGCCTGACGTCGTCCGGACATTTTCCCCTATCGCCGTAGGGGTATCGTGGGCATGCAAGGAGGCCGACCAATGACCGCACCGCACGACACCGATCCCGCCCTCGCCGAGTACGCCCATCCCGAGAAGCTCGTCACCACCCAATGGGTGGCGGACCACGCCGACGATCCGAACGTGGTCGTCGCGGAGTCCGACGAGGACGTGCTGCTCTATCACACGGGCCACATCCCCGGGGCCGTGAAGCTCGACTGGCACACCGACCTCAATGACGAGGTCGTCCGCGACTACCTCTCGCCCGAGGACTTCGCCGCGCTGTGCTCGGAGAAGGGCATCACCCCCGACACGACCGTCGTCTTCTACGGCGACAACCACAACTGGTGGGCCGCCTATGCCCTCTGGGTCTTCGAGCTCTTCGGGCACACCAACACCCGCCTCATGAACGGTGGCCGGGCGAAGTGGATCGAGGAGGGTCGGCCCCTGACCACCGACGAGCCGGAGGTCCACCCGGCCGAGTACCCGGTGCCGGTGCGCGACGACACCCGCATCCGCGCCTTCCGGGACGAGGTGCGCGAGTTCGCCGCCGGCGGCGGCCAACTCGTCGACGTGCGGTCGCCCGAGGAGTTCCGGGGCGAGAAGCTCCACATGCCCGACTACCCCCAGGAGGGGGTGCTGCGGGGCGGCCACATCCCCGGGGCGAAGTCCAAGCCGTGGAAGGCGGCCGCCAACGACGACGGCACCTTCCGGTCACGGGAGGAGCTCGAGGCGATCTACCGCGACGAGCTGGGGCTGTCGGCCGACGAGGAGGTCATCGCCTACTGCCGAATCGGGGAGCGGTCGAGCCACACGTGGTTCGTGCTCCACTACCTGCTGGGCTACCCGACCGTCCGCAACTACGACGGCTCGTGGACCGAGTGGGGCAACGCGGTCGGCATGCCGATCGAGAAGGGCTGACGGGCC
>CAZTLW010000073.1:0-12140 GCA_964614585.1 uncultured Acidimicrobiia bacterium
TGTCGCCGTGGCTCGACCTGCAGATCCTCACCACGAGCCTCGCCACCGTGCTGCTGGGCCGGGGGGCGCGATGAGCGCCGTCGGCGTGATCGGCGCCGGCTACGTCGGCCTCGTGACCGCCGCCGGCCTGGCCTCCCTCGGCCATCGGGTCGTCCTCACCGAGCGGGACCCAGAGCGAGTGCGATTGGTGTCCGAGGGACGAGCCCCGTTCCACGAACCGGGCGTCGACGCCGCCCTGGCCGACGCCCTCGCCGGCGGCACCCTGACGGTGAGCGGCCGCAACACCGACGTCCTCGGGTGCGACGTCGTGTTGCTCGCCCTTCCCACGCCCCCGCTGGCCGACGGCAGTGCCGACACGGCGGCGGTCGAGTCGGTGCTCGACGAGCTCCGAGACGGGCTCGACCGCGAGGTGCTGGCCATCCGGTCGACGGTGCCGATCGGGACCATCGCCGCCGCCTCCGACCGTCTCGGGGGCCGGCCGGTCGTCGCCAACCCGGAGTTCCTCCGCGAAGGTCGGGCCCTCGACGACTTCCTCCACCCGGATCGGGTCGTCGTCGGCGCCGACGACCCGGCTGCCGGCAAGGCGGTCCTGGCGCTCTACGAGGGTCTGCCCGGCGAGCGCATCCTCACCGACCCGATCACCGCCGAGCTCGTGAAGTACGCCTCGAACGCCTACCTCGCCGCCCGAATCACCTTCGTGAACGGCTTGGCGAACCTCGCCACCGCCGTCGGCGCCGACATCGAGACGGTGACCCGGGGCATGGGTCTCGACCCCCGCATCGGGCCCGAGTTCCTGCGACCCGGCCCGGGCTACGGGGGCTCCTGCTTCCCGAAGGACATCGTGGCGCTCATCGCCCGCTCCCGAGAGGCAGGGTTCCCCTTCGACCTGCTCGAGGCGGTGGTGGCGGCCGACGATGACCAGCGGCGCCACATCGTCGAGCGCCTGTCGGCGGCGGTCGGCGGCCTTGGCGGTCGCCGGGTGGCGCTGTGGGGACTCGCCTTCAAGTCGGGCACCGACGACACGCGGGTCTCACCGGCGGTGAAGCTGGCCGTCCTGCTCACCGAGGCGGGCGCCGAGGTGGTCGCCCACGATCCGTTGGCCAGCCCGCCGGCGGGCTTCCCCGGATCGATCGCTGCCGGCCCCGTCGACGCGGCGACGGGTGCGGACGCCGTGCTCGTGGCCACCGAGTGGCCCCAGTACGGGACGGTCGACCTCGCCGCGGTCGCCGAGGCGATGGTCGGCGACGTGCTCTTCGATGCCCGCAACGTCGTCGACCGTCGGGCGGCCCAAGCGAGTGGGCTCCGCTACCTGTCGCTCGGTCGGCGCCTCGACTGAGCGTGCTTCGGTCGGACCAGGATCGGGCGTTACGCTCCCGTCGGTGCTCGTCGCCCAGTCAATCGCCGCCATCGCCGTCGGGCTCCTCGGCCTCGCGGGCATCGCCAAGATCCTGAGCCCGGACCCGACCGTCGGGGCCCTGCGGGCGGTCGGCCTCCCCGTCGGACCGATCGCCGTGCGGATCCTCGGCACCGGCGAGGTCGCGGTGGCGGTGGCCGCCGTCGTGTGGGCCCCGGCCGTGGCGGGCGCCGGCCTCGCCTACGTCGGGTTCCTCGGGTTCGCCGCCGTCGCCGCCCGGCGCGACACGCCGCTCCGGAGCTGTGGATGCTTCGGTCGCGCCGAGACCCCGTCATCCCCGCTCCACCTCGTCTTCAACGTCGTGGCCGCCGGATCGCTGGGCGGACTCGCGCTGACCGGCACGCCGCTCCTGCCCACGCTGCCGTGGCCCGAGCTCGTGGGCTTCGTCGCCTTCGCCGCCCTTGGCGTCCACGCCTCGTATCTCCTTCTCGCCGTGCTCCCCGAGACCCTCTCCGCCGCCCGGGCATGAGCACCGCCCTCGTCGACTCGGCCAGCAAGTTCGTCGACAAGGTGAGCCGTCGCGGCTTCCTGCGGCGGGTCGCCCTCGCCGGCACGGCGATCGTTGCCGCCCCCGTTGCGTACGTCCTCCGACCGATCTCGGCCTACGCCGCCATCGTCCCGTCCGACTGTGCCCCGGGCACGAAGTGCGCCCAGGGCTGGACGGAGTTCTGCGTCGAGGTCCACGGCGTGAACACCTGCCCGCCGGGGTCGCTGGTCGGCGGCTGGTGGCGGGCCGAGGGCAACACCTACTGCGACGGCCAGAGCCGCTACTACATGGACTGCCACTCGGCCACCTGCTCGTGTGGCTGCAACTCGAGCGGCACCTGTCCCCCCTCGTGCACGCCGTTCGAATGCCACTGCCACGACGATTCCTGCTCCAACTGGAAGACCGGCTGCAGCCGCTTCCGCTACGGCCAGTGCAACAACCAGGAGCCCTGTATCGGCCCGATCATCTGCCGGGTCGTCACGTGTGTCGCACCCTGGCAGTGGGACTCGTCGTGCACCCGGACCGACGCCGTGTCCCAGGTCACCTACGAGCACCCGCCGCCGAGCGTCCTCCCCGACACCACCCCCAAGGGCCCCTACCCCGCCCGCCCGGCCGTCGTTGCCGCCGGGACCTGGCAGTTGCGGAATTCGCTGACCTCGGGCGGAGCCGACGCCGGCACGTGGGTCTACGGAGACTCGGGTGACGTGCCCGTCATGGGCGACTTCTCCAATGCCGGGGTCCGCACCGCCGCGGTGGTTCGCGGGGCCCGACGCGGCGTGGCCGGGCGGGAGGACGCCCTCACGTGGTACCTCCGCCAGATCGAGGGCCCGGGCACCCCCGATCTCGTCGTCCGCTACGGCCGACCCGGCGACATCCCGGTGATCGGCGACTGGAATGGCGACGGCGTCCACACGATCGGGGTGGTCCGGGGCAACCGGTGGTTGCTTCGCAACGCCAACGCAGCCGGACCGGCCACCTACGACTTCACGTTCGGCCAGCCCGGCGACATCCCCGTCGTCGGGGACTGGAACGGCGATGGCCGCACCGGCATCGGCGTGGTCCGTGGCGACCGCTGGCTGCTGCGGGACACCGCCTCGGCCGGTGCCGCCCAGTACGACCTCACCTTCGGCGGTGGGTCCGGGTACCCGGTGACCGGGGACTGGGATGGCGACTGGGCCACCGGTATCGGCTGGTTCGATGCCGGCCAGTGGCGCATCCGCAATGCGCTGTCGTCGGGGCCACCCCAGGCGACGTTCACGTTCGGTGACCCCGACGGGCGGCCCGTCACCTGGGGGCGGCTGGCATGACGGCCATCATCGTCATCGAGGCCGTCGTCATCGCCCTGTTGCTCATCCTCGTCGCCGGGTTGTTGAAGAGCCATGCCGAGATCCTCCGCCAACTCCACCGGCTCGGGGCACCCGTCGACGGCGGGACCTCGACGACGGTGCCACTGCGGCCCCGGCCCCCGACCACCGGCTTCGGGTCGGTGCCGATCGACACGATCGCCGGGAGCGATCCCCGCGGCGCCGCCCGCTCGGTCAGCCTGGCCTCGGGCCGGGGGGCCACGCTCGTGTCGTTCCTCTCGTCGGGTTGCGCCTCGTGTCGCACGTTCTGGGAGGCTTTCGGCACGGGGGCGTCGCCCGTCCCCGATGCCCGGGTGGTGGTGGTCACGAAGGGTCCGGCCGCCGAGTCGCCGGGCACGCTGGCGGGCCTCGCCCCGGCCACCGTGCCGGTGATCATGTCCGACGAGGCCTGGGATGCCTTCCGGGTCCCCATGACGCCCTACTTCGTGCTCGTCGACGCCGAGGGCACCGTCCTCGGGGAGGGATCGGCCACGACCCCCGCCCAGCTCGACGACCTGCTCGCCCGCTCGGCGGCCGACGCCGACCCCACCCGACTCGACACCGAGGGGCGGGAGCACTTCACCGACGACGCCTTGGGACGCGCCGGCATCGAGCCCGGTGACCCGTCGCTCCACGAGAACCCGCTCGACCGATGACCACCCAGGTGGCCCTCGCCGTCCTCGTCGCCCTGCTGGCCGCCGTCCGTTCGACCTGGTCGCCCTGAGGGGAGTCGATGCTGTCCAGCATCCACCCGCTCGGGGAGCGGGCACGCCACAACCGATGGGCCGTCACCGTGATCGCCTTCACCCTCGGCGCCGTGGTGGGCGGTGCGGCCGTCGGAGCCGCCCTCGGTGGTGTCGGTTCGCTCGCCGTCGCCGACTGGTCGGAGACCACCCGTCTCACCGTCACCGGCCTCGTGGCGCTCGGCGCCGGCCTCGTCGACCTGGGCGTCCGCCCGCCGGGCCCCCAACGACAGGTCAACGAGCACTGGATCGGCCGGTTCCGCGGCTGGGTCTACGGCGGCTCGTTCGGGCTGGAGTTGGGCGTGGGGGTGGCCACCTACGTCGTGACGTGGCTGGTCTACGCGACGTTTGCCGCCGCCGTGCTCACCGCCGACTGGCGGTCGGGCCTCCTCGTCGGCGGGGTCTTCGGCCTCGGTCGCTCACTCGGGGTGCTCGCCGCCGGCTGGATCGACCGGCCCTCGCGCCTCACCGCCTTCCACCGGGCCATGGCGTCGCTCGGGCCGCCGGTACGGCGCACGGCACCGGTGCTCGCCTCCGTCGCCGGGGCCGTCGCCGTGTGGGGAGGGCTGACATGACCGACCTGCAGGGCGCCGGCATCGCCGTGACCATCCCCGCCGACTGGGAGGGCTCGATCCGGGACGGCCGGTTCCGGCCGCTCGCCAGCGGGGCGGTCGACCCCACCCTCGTCCACCTCGCCTCGTTCCCCCTGCCGGAGTCGCGGGGGACGTTCGGCGGCGGCGCCGTCGAGCTCATGACGAGCCTCGACGTGCTCATGGTGCTCCTCGAGTATGGCCCCGAGAGCGCCGGCACCCCGCTCTTCGCCGCCGAGGGCATCCCCCGTCGGCTCGACCCCCAGGCGTTCAGCCCCGACGGCCTGCAGGCCGGTCGACCGGGCCAGAGCGGCCTGCAGCAGTTCTTCACCCACCGAGGACGAGCCTTCTGCCTCTACGTCGTGCTCGGCTCCCACCTCGACCGAGTCGATCTCGTCGCGCGAGTCAATGCCGTGCTGGCCACGCTGGAGATCGAGTGAGGCGGCGGTGGGTCGCCGGGGCCGTGGCCGTGGTCGCGGTGGCGGCCATCGGCTACGTCCTGGTGGGCGACGAACCGGCCGAGGGCGTCGTGCTGCAAGGGGCCTTCGTCGATGACAACGGATCGGTGTTCGAGGCTGACATCGATGCGATTGCGGCGGCGGGGATCACGAAGGGCTGCAACCCGCCGGCGAACACCCGGTTTTGTCCCGATGGCCTGGTCACCCGGGGACAGATGGCGGCCTTCCTCAACCGGGCGTTGGGGTTGCCGCCGGGTCCGGATGCGTTCTCCGACGACGACGACTCGATCTTCGAGGCGGACATCGACGCGATCGCAGCGGCGGGGATCACCCGGGGCTGCAATCCACCGGCGAACACCCGGTTTTGTCCCGATGGCCTGGTCACCCGGGAGCAGATGGCGGCCTTCCTGAACCGGGCGTTGGGGTTGTCGGCGGGTCCGGATGCGTTCGTCGACGACGACCTCTCCATCTTCGAGGCGGACATCGATGCGATTGCGGCGGCGGGGATCACGAAGGGCTGCAACCCGCCGGCGAACACCCGCTATTGCCCCCGCGACGATGTCACCCGCGGGCAGATGGCCGCCTTTCTTCGCCGGGCCCTGGGGCTCCCGGGCGTCGTGGAGGCGATCCCGGTCGGCGACCATCCCGAGATGCGGTGTTCGAAGGACGGGTCGTCCTGTTCGCTGGTGGTCGACCTGTCGGCCAGCCGCTCCTACCGGGTCGAGGAGGGGTGGTACGTGGTGCTGCCGGCGACGAACGAGGAACTGGCCGGCCTGGGAGCGGGAAGCACGTCGTTCTCCCTCACCAGGGCCGGTTCGACCGTTGGGCTCTCCGAACGGCCCACCTACGACGATGGTGGTCTGCGGTACCGGACCTGGCGCGGGACGGTCACGTTCCCGGCCGGCACCCACTCGCTCGTCGGCCGCTGGCGCTGGCAGGGCGATCTGGAACTCACGACGACCGTGACGGTCCGGGCCGCCGGTTGATCAGCGGCTTGCCGCCACCAGCAGGCGCCGCGAGAACCGAGCCACCCACGCCCCGACCTCCGCGGCAGCCTCGTAGGTCGCCTTCCGCAGGCCATCGGGGCGGATCTCCTGGGTGGCCTCCACGACGGGATCCGAGGTGATGGCCACCGGAGCCGGCTCGGTCGTGATCGGCGGCTCCGTGGTCTCGGTGGTGGGGGTGGCGGGCGCCTCGAACGACCACGGGATGGTGGAGGGCGGGACCGGCCAGTCGAACGAGTCCGGGTCGATCGGCACGTCGATGTCGGTCAGATCGTTCAGGCGGTCCTCGTCGAGCGGGATCGGCTCGGGAGCGGGGGGCGGCGGGGGTGCCACCGGCTCGGCCGTGCCCTTCGGTTCCGGTGCCTTGTTCGTGATCGGCGCCGGCTCCCCGGTGCCGGGACCATCCGGGGTGTCGACCTCGACGGGGGTCTCGACCTCCACCGGCGTCTCGGTGGTCGTCGGCGCCTCCGTGGTTGGTGGGGCCTCGGTCGTCGATGGCGCCTCGGTGCTCGTCGTTTCCTCCGGCACCGTCGTCGACGAGTCGGTCGGGACCGTCGTCGAGGAATCGGCGGGGACGGTGGTGGACGGCGACGTGGTGGTCGTCGGCGGTTGGGTCGTCGTCGGGGCAGCGGTGGTCGGCGTCGTCCCGCCCGGCGCCGACCAGTCGACCGAGAGGTACTGGCTGCGGAGGCCGAACAGCGACCGCAGGTCCTTGCCGGTCTTGTAGGTGACGACGGCCTGGCCGCCCTTCGTGCCCACGATCTCGACCCGTGACGGCGAACCGGACGGGTACCGCTCCAGCACCCGCATCCGGGTCACCGTCGAGAAGCCGAGCTTCGAGGCGACCGTCGAGGGCGCCAGGCGCACCGTCCACGACGAGTGCGGGTTGCCGGCCGCCGAGGTGTGGGCCGCCGAGTCGTCGACACCTTGCAGGTAGGAGATGGGGCTGGCGCCCCAGTAGTGCTGGTTGCTCTCGGTGCGGCCGCCCGATGACGACGAGTAGAAGGTCTCGGCCGAACGGCCACCGGACACGACGATCTGGCCGGCGGTGGCGTTGACGGCCGACACCCAGGACGAGGTCTCCGCTGCCACGCCCTTGAACTGCTGGTCCCAGGTGGTGGCGTAGAGGTTGCACCAGCAGGCCGCCTTGCGGCTGTCGGTGAAGGCGGTCGCCGACCCGCGCCAACCGATGCGGGAGACGGCGTAGGAGCGGGCGGCGATGGCCTGGGCGGCCAGGGCCGCGGCCGGCCACGACGATGGCACCTCGGCGATGCCCCGTACGTACGGCTCGAGGGCGGTCTGCCACACGGCGTGGACGCCGGCGCCGTCCGGGTCCTTGCGGAGTCGCATGATCCCGTCGCGGTAGGTGCGGCCGAGGTACACGAACGAGATCTGGGCCGAGCCGTTCGGGGTGACGGCGCCGTTGCAGGGCCCCGGCTCGCCCCGGGCCACCCAGGCGCCGTCGACCTGCTGTTCGTACGTGCAGGTGGAGCCACTCAGGACCTTGAAGCGCCAGAGTTCACCGGACCCGGCTGCCTTGGGGAGGCAGTCGGTGGTGCCGCCGGACTCGAAGCAGACGGTGGCGCCGCCGCCGACCGGCTTGAAGGTGACCGTGGTCTCGTTCTGCATGACGCCCACCCACAGCGGACGCGCCTCGGAGACGATCCACGACCGGACCGTCGACGAGTTGACCGACCCGACCGAGGTGCCCGAGTAGTAGTGGCCGAGGATCTGGGCGGCCGACGACCCGGTGGCCGCCATGCCCTTGGCGCCGTACTGGGACATGCCGACGCCGTGGCCCCAGCCGGAGCCGGTGATGACGATGTCGTCGGACGCGGTCGATGGCGCCGGCAGGGCGGCCGTGACCAGCAGTCCGATGAGGAGCATCGAGACGATGCGTCGCATGGGGGGAGCCTCCGCGTTCCCGATTGGTACTCCCCATGCATCGGCCGGCCCGAGCCGCCGCTGGAGTTGTTCCGCTCAGCCCACCCGGAACGCCTCCACCGTCGCTCGCAGCGCCGCCATGCCCGGTCCGTACCCGCGCAGGGCATTCACCGTCGTGTGGCGCACGGTCCGGGCCATCCACCCCCGGAAGAAGAGCGACCGCCACGCCTCTTCGTCGTGGTCGTAGTGGTCGAAGGCGTGGAGCAGGAACGTGCGCCAGGCGGCGTCGTCCATGAAGTTCCACACCGGGAACCGGGTCATCGGCTCGAAGCCACCGGACAGCGGATCGGGCAGCGTGGCGGCGAGCTGCCGCTCCTCCTCGGTCCAGCCCTCGACGAGCAGCGGCAGCGTCGACTCGAGGTCGAACGCCGCCTTCGTGGTGATCGACTCGGGCGGCTCACCGGCGTCCTCCACGTGATGGAGCGCCGGGTCGGCCGGTGGTACCTCGAGCGGTCGCAGGCGGCGGAGCGCCTCGAAGCACTCGGTGGCCATCGACCGCAGGTCGCCCAGGCTCCCATACAGCCCGTGGAGCTTTCCCTCGGGCACGAAGACCTCGGCGATCGACAACCGCTCGGCGGCCATCGTCACCGTGAGCGCCGTGTCGATGCCCCAGTCGGACTGGGCTCGGACGGCCGGGGCATCGAAGAGCCGCTCGGCGGCCCCCCGTGACAGCGCCAACTCCCCGCCCAGGGGTTGTTCGATGTCGGGCAGCATCGAGCCCGGCCACAGGAGGGCGAACCCGTCCCGGGTGACGTGCCAGGTGATCTGGGCGTCGGTCGAGGCCCGGTCGAAGTAGTGGCGGGCGACGTCCCACCCTGCGTCGAGGGCCGCTTCGGCCTTGGCGATCCACGAGGCCTCGAAGCTGCGGATGTCGGCGTCGTAGAAGTGCAGGCGCTCGGCATCGGGGTCGGCGAGGAACGCCTCGAGGCCGGTGAGCATCCCGTCGCCCTTCCCCGCCCGGACCTCCCCGATCCGGCGCTGGGCAACGACGTCCACGCGGGCATTCGCCTCGTCGCCGAGGCGGTCGGCCGCCTCCTGGGCGGGTCCGAGGGTGTCGGGTGAGAACCCGACGGCGAGCACCCGGGCCACGGCCGGATGACCGGCGGCGATCCGGATGGTGCGCTCGAGCACGTCCGGGTCCTCGTACTTGAAGGGGATCGCCACCGTCGACCGTGCCACGTCAACTCCTCGCTCGCTGGAGGCCGCGACCCTATCCGTCCTCGGCGACGTACCCTCCGACCGTGACGATGTTGCGGATGTTCCCGCTCGGGACGGTGCTCATGCCCGGGGCCCTCATGCCCCTCCGGGTGTTCGAGGATCGGTACCAGCGTCTGCTCGACGAGGTCATCGAGACCGCCGAGCCGTTCGGCATCGTGCTCATCGAGCGCGGGTTCGAGGTGGGCGGCGGTGACCAGCGTTTCGCCATCGGTGCCGAGGCCCACCTGGTTGGCGTCGGCGACCTCGAGGATGGCCACCGGGGTGTCGTCATCCGCGGTGGCCGCCGGTTCCGGGTGGTCGAGTGGCTCCCCGACGACCCGTACCCCCGAGCCGAGGTCGAGTTCCTCGACGAACCGGCCGGGTTCATGCCCGACGTCGACGGCGCCGAGGCAGCCATTCGCCAGTCCCACGCCCTCATGTCCGAACTCGGCCACGACCTCGGCCTCGACGAGATCGAGGTCCCCGAGGACCCCGTCGTCGCCTCGTGGCTGCTCGCCTCCCTCTGCCCGGTCGGCCCGCTCGACGCCCAGGAGATCCTCGCCTCCGAGGATGCCTCGGTCCGCCTGCAACTCATCCGGGAGTTCGCCGACGACCAGTCGGCGCTCTGCCGCATGCGCCTCGGCGGGGGCTAGGGCCGCTCGTCGATGGCATAGAAGAAGCCGTCGGTGCTCGGGAGGTGGATCCGCCCCTCCCACACCGCCGGCGTGGCGAGGATCGGGGCGTCGCCGACCTCGAGGGTCCAGATCGGCTCGGGTGCTCGAGGGTCGGCGAGGTCGAACGCCCGCAGCAGCCCGTCCCGGCCTGCGACGAGCAGGACGTCGTCCACGACGACCGGTGAGGACCAGGCCCGGGCCCCGATCGGCGTGACCCAGAGCTCCTCGCCGGTGTCGGCGTCCACGGCCACGAGGAACCCCTTGTTCGTCGCCACGTAGACGACGCCGTCCCCGAGGGCGGGCGTGGCCCACAGCCCGCCCTGGGCCGGTGGCTCGGTGATGGAGAACATGCCCCACACGTAGGGGTCGCCCTCGGCGTAGGGGTCGAGTTTCACCAGTTGGCCGAGCTCGCGGCCCCGGGGCAGGAACCGCTTCCACTCGACCGGTACGTAGAGCATCCCCTCGTCGTCCACGACGATGGAGGCATCGACGTCGTCGCCCACCCAGTAGTCGAACACGACGGGGGCCTCCCCGGACTCCACGTTCGACACGTCGAGGCCCATGACCCGCCCCGCCGAGGTGCCGAAGTAGACGCGGCCCTCGAAGAACACGGGGGTGCTCTCGGCGCTGGTGGACTCGCAGCGGAGTCCGATCTCGCAGCCTTCGGTGATCTTGGCGAGCAGCTCGTCGTCCCAGGTCGGGACCTTCACCAACAACTCGGGATCAACGGTGACCCGTCCGTCGGCGTCGTAGGCACGGTTCAGCTGCCAGATGTAGAAGAACGAGTTCTCGGCCGAGGCATAGAGGATGTCGTCGACGATCCGGGGGGCGGCGTCCCAGTCGTTGTTCCAGCGGCCCTCGACGAACACCCGGTCACCGGCCGGCGGGCAGTCCTTGGGATCGGTGGCCGACACCGCCCCCGCCGGCAGGCACAGCTCGACGTCCCACAGCACCTCGGGGTCGCCACGGTCCAAGGCCACGATCCGCAGCTTGTCGTCGCGGCTCCCGAAGTAGACGAGGGGGTAGCCGTCGGGGTCGATCGTGGGGCTGCCCTTGACGATGTCACCGGTCTGGAGCGGCGTCCGGGTGGGTTCGCCGGTCGCCGTGTCCACGAAGTGGAACCGGTGGTCGTAGGCGCCGACCATCAGTTCGGTCACCCCGTCGGGGCGCTCCCAGATCGCCGGCTGGCCGGTCCAGCCGTTGCCACACCAGGTCGTGGTGACCCCGAGGTCGGTCGACGGGCCGCACATGGGCTCGTCGGGGTACCGCCACACGACCGCCGGGTCGTCGGGCACGGGCCCGGTGCCCCAGAACGTGTTCGACGGGTTTCCGCGGAACGTGAGGAGGCCGGCCACGGCGTCCCCCCATGGTTGGCCGACTGCGGACCGATCAACCGACGGGGCCCAGTCGCCGGCAGGGGCCTCGGTCGAGTCCGGGGCCGTCGGCTGGGTGGTGCTGGTCGTCGTCGTGTCGGTCGGGCCGACGCTCGCCGTGGTGGTGGTGCCCGCATCGCCGCCGGCGGTGCAGGCGGCGACCACCAAGCCGAGGGCGAGGACGAGGGCGAGGCGGGCCATGGCGGCCGACGATAGGGCCGGGCACGCCGTTGGTTATCGTCGCCGCATGTTCCGGGCCGTCTGCTTCGACCTCGGCGGGGTGGTGTTCGACTCCCCGTTCGAGGCCCTGACCGAGCTCGAGGTCGAGCGGGGCCTCGAGCCGGGCTCGATCAACCGGGTCATCGTCGCCGGAGAGGCGTGGGCCGCCAACGAGCGCGGTGAGATCGTCTTCGACGAATTCCTGCGGCGATTCGACGACGAGTTGGGAGCGGCTGGTCTGGCCGTGGGGGCCGCCGAGCTCATGGCCCGGATCCGCACGAAGCTGCGGCCCCGCCCGGCGATGCTGCGGGCGATCGAGCGCATCCGGGAGGCCGGGTTGGCGACGGCGGCGATCACCAACAACTGGCGCGAGGCGGATGGCTCCACGACCGGTGGGAACCTGGTCGACCGCTTCGACGTCTTCGTGGAGTCGGCCACGTCCGGGCTCCACAAACCGGACCCGGCCATCTACCGGCTGGCCCTCGACCTCCTCGGGGTCGACGCGACCGAGGCCGTGTTCCTCGACGACGTCGGTCGCAATCTCAAATCGGCCCGAGCCCTCGGCATGACCACGATCAGGGTCGACGACCCCGAGGTGGCATTGTCGGAGCTCGAGGGCGTACTCGGCGTCGACCTCGGCTAGCGGCCCAGCTGCTTCTCGAGGAACGAGCGGAGTTCGTCGGCGATGTCCTCG
>CAZTLW010000074.1:0-4105 GCA_964614585.1 uncultured Acidimicrobiia bacterium
TGACGACAGGGAACTGAGCAGGCGGCCAACGAAGGAAATCCCCCCGGCGGGGGGATTTCCCAAGCATCAGCCCGTGTTGGGCAGATGTCGAGCCCGGAGCGCGATCCGACACTCCGGCCGGGGGGATCTCCGAGTTCGACCTGGCAGCCGAGCGGGGACCACCGGTCGCTCCGTGCCTATGCTGCCCGGCCCCATGGACACCCGCCTCGCCGACCTCCGCGACACCGCACCGGCCCGCATCGCTGCCGCGTCGTCGCTCGACGATCTCCACGAGGTCGAGCAGGCCGTGGTCGGTCGTGCGTCGCCGATCGCCGAGATCCGACGGGGCCTGGGCGACCTGCCGCCCGAGCAGCGCCCCGAGGTGGGCCGGGCGGTCAAGGAGGTCGCCGACGAGCTCGCGGAACTCGTGGCGCGGCGGCGGACCGAGTTGGAGGAGGAGGCGGAGGCGGCGCTACTCGAGGCCGACCGGGCCGACCTCACGCTGCCGGTCGCCGAGCAGGTCATCGGCACCCACCACCTCGTCACCTCGACGATGGCCGAGATCGTCGACATCTTCGTCGGCCTCGGGTACCGGGTCGCCGAGGGCCCCGAGGTGGAGACCGGTTGGTACAACTTCGACGCCCTCAACACGCCGGTCGACCACCCGGCGCGCTTCGAGTCGGACACCCTCTACGTCGACCACGGCGACCCCGCCGACGAGATGCTCCTGCGGACCCAGACGAGCCCGATGCAGGTCCGCCACATGCAACACCACGAACCGCCCGTCTACGTCGTCGTGCCCGGGAAGGTGTTCCGCAACGAGGCGCTCGACCCCACCCACTCGCCGGTGTTCCACCAGATCGAGGGGTTGGCCGTGGACGAGCGCATCACCATGGGCGACCTGAAGGGCACGCTCGGCCACTTCGCCCGCTCCTTCTTCGGGGCCGACACCCGGACGCGCTTCCGCCCCCACTTCTTCCCGTTCACCGAGCCCTCGGCCGAGATGGACGTCTCCTGCTTCGCCTGCGACGGCTCGGGATGCCGGGTCTGTGGCGGCAACGGATGGATCGAGATCCTCGGCTGTGGGATGGTCGACCCGGCGGTGTTCGAGGCCGTCGGCTACGAGACCGACGCCGTCACCGGGTTCGCGTTCGGCATGGGCGTCGAGCGGATGGCGATGGTGCGCCACGGCATCCACCACATCCGCCACTTCTGGGAGAACGACCTCCGAGTGCTGGGGCAGTTCCGATGAGGGTGCCCCTCAGCTGGCTTGCCGACTACGTCGACCTCCCAGTCACCGACCCCGTCGCCCTGGCCATGATCCTCGACGACCTCGGCCACGAGGTCGACGGCGTCGAGGTCCTCGAGCGCACGTTCGAGGGCGTCGTGGTCGGCCGGGTCGAGACGGTCGACGCCCACCCGGACGCCGACCGGATCCGGCTCACCACCGTGGACACCGGCGACGGCCCGACCGAGGTGGTCTGCGGGGCGTGGAACTTCGAGGCCGGCGCCATCGTGCCGGTCGCCCGACCCGGCGCCACCCTCGACCGGGGGTCGTTCGAGATCACCGAGCGAGCGATCCGTGGCGTGACGTCCCACGGGATGATCTGCTCGGCCGCCGAGCTCGGGCTGGGCGACGACGCCGAGGGGATCCTCGTGCTCGACGACTCGCTCGAGGTGGGCGGCGACTTCGCCGACTACGTGGCCCTTCCTGACGCGGTCATCGACCTCGCCATCACCCCGAACCGACCGGACGCCATGGCGATGATCGGCATCGCCCGCGAGCTCGCCGCCCACTTCGGCGTCGAGTGGCGCCTGCCACCGGTGACCGAGCGGGACGGCGCCGGGCCCTCGGACCTCGGGATCCGCGTCGAGGATCCTCGCTGTCCCCGCTTCACGGGGCGGGAGGTCCGCAACGTCCGGATGGGGCCGTCACCGCTGTGGATGCAGCTGCGTCTCGCCCGAGCCGGCCAGCGCCCCATCTCGAACGTCGTGGATGTCTCCAACTACGTCATGCTCGAGCTCGGCCAGCCCACGCATGCCTTCGACCTCGAGCAGGTGGCCCGGGACACGATCGTCGTGCGGGCGGCGACGCCCGGCGAGACCCTCACGACCCTCGACGGGGTGACCCGGGAACTGGACCCCGACGACCTCGTGGTCGCCGATCCCGAACGGGCGCTGTCGCTGGCCGGGACGATGGGCGGCGAGGACAGCGAGGTCTCGGACGGGACGAGCCGGGTGCTCGTCGAGGTGGCGTCGTGGGACGCCCCGACCATCCTCCACATGAGCCACCGCCACGCCCTCCGCTCGGAGGCCTCGTCCCGATTCGAACGAGGCGTCGACCCCGAGATGCCGCCCCTCGCCAATCACCGGATGGTCGACCTGCTCGTCGACCTGGCGGGTGGCACGCCCATGGGCGACCTCGTCGACGCCCATCCCCGACCGCATGAGCCGGTGACGGTCGACCTCCCGCTCTCGCTCGTTGAGCGGACCCTCGGCGTGGCCATGCCGGCCGCGGAGGTGGCCGGCTTCCTCGAGCCACTGGGCATCGCCGTCGAGACCCGGGGCGAGTCCCTCGCGGTCACGGCCCCTTCGTGGCGCCCCGACCTGACCCGACCGGTCGACCACGTCGAGGAGATCGCCCGCCTGCGGGGCTACGCCAGCTTCGAGCCGTCCATCCCCGCCGGGCCCGGGGGCGGCCTGTCGGCGACCCAGGCGCGCGAGCGCCTCCTGCGGGACGTGCTCACCGGGCTCGGACTCTCGGAGGCGCTCACGTTCTCATTCCACGGTGCTCGGGCGCTCGCCGACCTCGGACTCGGCCCGGACGATCCCCGGCGCAACGCGATCGAGGTGCGCAACCCCCTGCGGGAGGAAGAACGACTGCTCAGGACCACGCTCCTGCCCGGTCTGCTCGATGCCGCTCGATTCAACGTCAACCACGGCGTGTCCGACGTCGCCCTCTTCGAGATCGGTCGGGTGTTCTGGGCCGACGACTCCCCGGAGTACGGGACGATCCCCGACCAGCCGACCCACCTCGGGCTCGTGCTGGTGGGCTCGCTGGGCGCCGACGGCGTCGACGGCCCGCGTCGTGCGGTCGACGCCCACACCGGGATGGGCATCATCCGCCCGCTCGTCGCCGCCCTCGGCCACGGCGAGCCCGGGATCGAGTCGATCGACCACCGGCCGCTCCATCCGGGCCGAGGAGCCGTGGTCCGCCTCCCCGACAGGACCGAACTGGGCACCGTGGGGGAGCTCCATCCACGGGTCGCTCGGGCCTGGGACCTGCCGGGGCGGGTGGTCGTCGCCGAGTTCGCCCTCGAACCCCTCGTGGCACCCCCAGCGCTGTGGCAGTTCGACGAGCCGAGCCTGCTCCCACACGTGGACTTCGACCTGGCCTTCGTGCTGCCCGATGCCATCACCACAGCGGCCGTACTCGCCGTCGCCCGCGACGCTGCCGGAGACCTCCTCGAGGGCCTCCAACCCTTCGACACCTACCGCGGCACGGGGGTGCCCGACGGGCACCGGTCGCTGGCGATCCGGCTGCGGTTGCGGCCCCACGACCGGACCCTCACCAACGAGGAGGCGGGGGAGGTCCGCCAGGCCGTCATCGACGCGGTCGCCGACCTCGGTGGCACGCTCAGGGGGGTGGCATGACCGATTTCCTCCGGGTCCGCGACCTCGCCGATCGGCTCCCCGATCTCGTCGAGATGGCCCATCGGGCGAAGGCCGACCGTAGCTTCGGATCGGGGCACCTGGTTGGTCGCCAGATCGGCCTGTTCTTCGAGTTGCCCTCGACCCGGACCCGGGTGTCCACCGAGGTGGCGGTGCACCGGTTGGGTGGCGACCCGGTGGTGCTGAGCGGATCCGGCCTCGGTGTGGGTACCCGGGAGCCGGCCAACGACGTCGCCCGGGTCCTCGACCGATTGCTCGACGGCCTCGCCGCCCGGGTGACGGACCACCGGACCCTCGAACAACTCGCCCGCCATGGCGACATCCCCGTCATCAACCTCCTGTCCGACCTCGAGCACCCATGCCAAGCGGTGGCTGATGTGGCGACGATCGCCGAGCACCGGCCGGTCGCCGACTCCGTGGTGGCCTACGTCGGGGACGCCAACAACGTGGCCAC
>CAZTLW010000074.1:4205-7055 GCA_964614585.1 uncultured Acidimicrobiia bacterium
GCCCACCGGGGCGAGGAGGTGGTCACCGAGGTGATCGAGCACCCCCGTTCGGTGGTCTTCGACCAGGCCGAGTACCGCCTCCACTCGTTCACGGCGCTCCTCCTGGAACTGCTGTGACTACTGGTAGCTGACGAACCAGACGGTCGGCTCGACGGCCAGCACCTGCTCGGGCGTGGCCGTCGGGCTGTCCTCGTCGTAGAAGTTCTTCCAGCCCCAGCGGTACGGCGCACCCTCGGTGCCCGCGGTGAGGGCCGCCCAGGTGTCGTACTTCGACTCGAGGGGGCCCTGGCCGTCCATCTGGATGAGGCCGGCGAGCTCGGCCGGGATGACCATGTCCTCCCGGCCCTCGATCATCGAGAAGAGGAACTGGTGCACGATGAACAGCTTCTGGGGGAGCCCGTTCTCGCGCACGAGATCGGCGAGCCAGCTGGCGGTGGCGTTGACCTCGGCGATGCCCACCGAGCCCACCTGCTCGAGGTGGACCTCGTCGGGGGCGAGGCGCCACTCCGGGTCGAGGGCGAGGCCGACGTGGGGCTCCAGCAGCAGTGACTGGTACCGCTGGGCCTGGGAGAGGAAGTCGGTGCGGCCGGGCTGCAGGTCGAGGACGACGTAGATGTCGTTGTCGCGGGCGTAGTCGACCCATCCCCGCAGGGTCTCGATCCGCATCTCGGCCGAGTAGTCACCGTCGGGACCGGGATCGCCGGCCGCCACCGTGGCGATGATCTCGAAGGTGGGCACGACCGGCAGCCCGTCCGCGTCGTAACCCTGCACCATCTCGGCGAGGCGCTCGGCGGTCTCCACCCAGCCGTCGGGGCCCTGCTCGCCGAGCACGCCGAGCCGTGGGGTGTTGGGGTTGCCGTAGGCGGCCACGTAGCGGCGCCCGGGCTCGAAGACCAGCACGCCTCCGCCGGGCAGTTCGGCCGCCGTCAGCAGGGTCTGGGTCTGCCAGCGCTGGTCGTCACCGAAGTCGCCGATGAGCGAGACGATCCCGGCGTCGGCGGCGGCCTCGCGCACATCGAGGCTGCGCCGGGGATCGTCCCCGTCGACGACCGCCACGAGTGCCCCGGTGGCGTCGGCGGCGGCGAGGGAGGCGATCGCCACGTCGGCGCGATCGGTGGTGGCCACCCACATCGGCGCCTCCGGCTGGAGTGGTGGCTTCTGGGCACCGGCCGTCCCTGGCCCGAGGACGACCGGCCGGTCCTCGGCGATCGCCGTCCTGACGGCCGCGAAGGCGGCCGCCGGGTCGGCGGGGATCCCGATGGGGGGGCGGTCTGGGTCCGAGACGCCGGCGAGGATGCGAGCCTCGAGGTCGGCCACGTCGTCGGCGAGGCGAAGGTTCCACGACTCGGCCACGTCGCCCGCCAGTGCCCCGGCGAGGTCGCTGCTGCCGACGACGAGCAGATCGTCGGCGCCGAGTCGATCGAGTTCCGCTCGAATCGCGGCCGGTACCTCGGGCGGCGAGGCGAGCAGCGGCAGCGACTCCTGGGCGGCGAGGCGGGCCCCGAAGGCGAGGGCGACCGGATCGTCGGCATCGGCCACCACGGCGGCGGAGGTACAGGGGAAGACGGCCGCACTGCGGGCGACCGAGACGGCCACGGCATCGCCGCTCACGTCGCCGGAGACGGCCGTCACGGGTTCGCAGCCCGCTCCGGCCGAGCCGGTACTGAACGTCCGGTCGTAGAGCAGAAACGCCGCGAAGCCCACACCGACGATGAGGGCGAAGAGAATCACGGTGCGCAGGAAGCGTCCCATGCGATCAGCAACGGTACCGGCCCGACGGCCTCTATGCACGGTTCGGCCAGCATGGGGGCATGGCCCAGATCGACCTCACCGGCCCCGTCACCGACGTCGCCCGTCGCCTGTTGGGGGCGATTCTGTGGTCCGAGATCGACGGAGAGATCACGATGGTCAGGTTGACGGAGGTCGAGGCCTACGGCGGGGCGGACGACCCGGCCTCCCATGCCCATCGTGGTCGCACCGAGCGCAACGCCTCCATGTTCGCCACCGCCGGGACGCTCTACACGTATCGGTCCTACGGCATCCACACCTGCGCCAACGTGGCCACCGGTGGCCGGGGCGAGGGATCGGCGGTGCTGTTCCGGGCCGGGGAGCCCGTGTCCGGGCCCGAGGTGATGGCCCGACGGCGGGGCCGCACCGACCACCTGGTCGACGGGCCCGGCAAGCTCTGCCAGGCACTCGGCATCGGCCTCGACCACGACGGCGTCGACCTCCTGGATCCCGACAGCCCCATCCGCCTGGTGCCGGGCGAACCGGCGGCATCGGTGGAGGCCACCCCGAGGATCGGCATCTCGAGGGCCATGGATCGCCACTGGCGCTTCATGGCGTGCGAAGCCTGAGCAGTCGGCCTATCCCTCGCGTGGCAGGTCGTCGGACTCGACGACGGTGTACGCATCCGTGGGGACCGACGCTGCGAAGTCGCTCGGCAGTGCGTCCAGGTCGGGCGTGCGCACCTCGATGCTGCGGCCCTGCGGCGTCGACTCGATGAAGACGTCGCCGGGCACGCCGGCCCGATCGAGCTCGCTCACGAGCACGTCCCGGTAGCCGTTCAACTCCTGCCAACTGTGGGCGACCTCCACGAACCGGACCTGCGCCGACCCTCCGGCAATGCGGGCCAACTCGTCGACGTCGATGGCGGAGCAATCGAGGACGGTGACGACGATGCCGCCACGCCGATCGCCGTAGACACCCCCATGGTTCGGATCGTCGATGCTCTCCTCGCCGGGGAAGTCGGCGGTCTGACGGAAGCCGGTCATCGCCTCGACGATGTCCTCGATCGTCTGGTTCGGATCGCCGTCGATCGGTACCGAGGCCGGGACGGAGGGAACGCAG
>CAZTLW010000074.1:7155-12049 GCA_964614585.1 uncultured Acidimicrobiia bacterium
GGATTCACCCAGATCGTGACGGTCCCCGTGAGGGGGTCGCGCGGGTTCGGCTCCTGCGCCCAGACCGTGCCGGTGTGCTCGGCGGCGGCCACGGGGTCCGCCTCGGCCTCCACCACCGTGACGATCTCGACGCCGAGGCCGGCCAGGCGCCGCTCGGCCTCGTCCCGGGGGAAGCCGAGCAGGCTCGGCACCACGGAACCCGGCTCATGGGCATCGACCTTGATTGTGACGGCGGAGCCGGCCTGGGCGGGACTCCCCGGCTCGGGAGACTGGTCCCAGACGCGGTCCGACGGGGTGCCGTCGAGCGGTTCCCACAGGGTCACGACGCTGAAGCCGGCGTCCTGCAGCGTCGCCACGGCGTTCTCGATGCCGGCGCCGAGCGCCGACGGGACCTCGAGGGACCCGGCGGCCACGACGCTGTTGGGGTTGTGGATCGGACAGACCACGGTGGGGGCCTGTTCCACGGCGATCTCCAGCGTCAGCACGTGCTCGCGGGGACACAGCGGCCCAGCCAGGTAGCCGGTGCTCGTGTCGACCTCGACCCGGACCGTGGAGCCCGGTTCGATCGACGCCAGGGCGCCGAACGGGGCATCGGCGAGCGCCGCCGGCATGAGGGCCGCCCAGATCTCGGCGGGCCAGGTGCCACCGGTCACGGGGAACTCGGTCGTGGGTGGCTCCATCGGTACCTGGCCCTCGGGGTACCCCACCCACACCGCGGCGGCCAGCTCCGGGGTGAACCCGACGAACCAGGCGTCGTTGTGGTTCTGGGTGGTGCCGGTCTTGCCGGCCACCGGTCGACCGATCTGGGCCCGGACGCCGGTCCCGGCTCGCACGACCTCGGTGAGCGCCGCCGTCACCTCCCGGGCCACCGCCGCGTCGAGGGCCTCGGTCACCACCGGGACCCGGCGCCACACCTCGACACCGTCGCGGGTCTCGATCGACGTCACCAGGCTGGGGGAGAGGTGGAGGCCGTCGAAGGCGAAGGTCCCGTAGGCGGACGCCATCTCCAGCACGGTGACCTCCTGGGCGCCGAGCACCACCGAGTGGAACGGATCCAGCTCGGACGTGATCCCGGCGGCATGGGCCACCTCGACCACCTCCTCGGGTCCGACCGCGTCGACGAGCTCGGCGTAGACCTTGTTGACCGAGAAGCGGGTGGCATCGAGCAGGGTCAGGTCGGGGAAGGCCTGGTTCTCGTAGTTGGCCACCGTCCAGGGGCCGGCGTCGGTGTCGATGGTGATGCCGGCACCTCGGGCGAAGACCGAGTCGAGGGTGAACGACCCCTCGAGGGCGGCGGCCAACGCGAACGGCTTGAACGCCGAGCCGGGTTGTCGGCGGCCCTGGGTGGCGAGGTTGAACCGGGCGACCGGGTCGTCCTCGTCGTAGAAGTCCTTGCCACCGACGAGCGCCTTGACCTCGCCGGTCGACGGTTCGATCACGGCCACCGCGCCGCTGGGCCCGTCCTCGGGCAGCACCGCGGCGACGGCCGCTTGGGATGCCTCCTGGATCGCCGGATCGAGAGTGGTGCGGATCGTGAGGCCCCCTCGGAACACGGCGTTGTACCGGTCCGTGGGGGTGGCCCCGAGCGACTCGTCGTCGAGGAGGGCCTGCTTGACGACCTCGGTGAAGTACGGGTACCGGTCGACGAGCGGCGGCGCCTGCTCGATGAGTTGGAGGGGCTCGGCGTCGGCCTCCGCCGCCTGGTCGGGGGTGAGCGCGCCGATTCGGGTCATCTGCTCGAGGACCACCCGGCGACGGCCGAGGGCGGCGTCCTCGTCGGCGAAGGGGTTCCACGTCGACGGGTTCTTGATGAGCCCCGCCAGCAGGGCGGCCTCGCCGACCGTGAGGTCGGCGACCTGCTTCCCGAAGTAGTGGGCCGCGGCCGACCCGACCCCGTACGCACCGTCGCCGAGGTAGATGGTGTTGACGTACCGAGTGAGGATCTCCTCCTTGGTGAGTCCCTCCTCGAGCCGCACCGCCAGCTGGGCCTCCTCGAGCTTCCGCTCGAGCGAGACCTCGGGGGTGAGGACGACGTTCTTGATGTACTGCTGGGTGATCGTCGACCCGCCCTGGGTGATGCTCTCGGCCTCGGCATTGGCGATGAGCGCTCGGGCGATGGCCCGCAGGTCGACGCCGGGGTGGTCCCAGAAACGCTCGTCCTCGATCGCGACGACGGCATCGACGAGGTGGCGTGGCAGGTCGTCGTACTCGACCACGACCCGGTCCTCCTCGGCGTGCCACTCGGCGATGACCGACCCGTCGGCGGCGAGCACGATGCTGGTCAGGCCGAGCTCGCCGAGCCCGGGATCGGCCAGCGGATTGATCTCGGCAGCGCAGCCACCGCCTGCCACGGCGAGGGCGGCGAGCACGGCGACGAGACGACGGAGGCGCGGCACCCGCGCATTATCGGCACCTCGACCCCGATTTCTTAGGAACTACGCTCCGCCGCCCCATCCAGGCCCGAGGCGGAGATGACGCCCGACGAGCAACGAGCCCACCTGACCCGCGACGCCGACACGGTCGCGCCCGACGACGCGCTGGCGGCGAAGCTGGCCGAGGGGCGCCCGTTGCGGGTGAAACTCGGCCTGGACCCGACCGCACCGTCGGTGACCCTGGGGTGGGCCGTCGTGCTGCGCAAGCTGGCCGAGTTCCAGGAACTCGGGCACCAGGCGGTGCTCATCGTCGGCGACTTCACGGCCCGCGTGGGCGATCCGTCGGGGCGCTCGGAGACGCGCAAGCGTCTCTCGGAGGAGGAGGTGCGGGGTTACGCCGAGGCGCTGTTGGACCAGTTCGATCGGGTCCTCGACGTCGCGGCGGCCGAGGTTCGCTACAACTCCGAGTGGCTCGGGTCGCTCGACATGGCGGACGTCCTCGAGTTGACCGCCAACGTGACCGTGGCCCAGATGCTCGAGCGGGAGGACTTCGCCAAGCGGTTCGATGCCCATCGACCGATCTCGATGATGGAGTTCATGTACCCCCTGCTCCAGGGCTACGACTCGGTGGCGATCGAGGCGGACGTCGAGCTCGGCGGGACCGACCAGTTGTGGAACCTCATGATGGGTCGCCACCTGCAGGGGCGATACGGCCAGGAGCCGCAGGTGGCGCTCACCATGCCCCTGCTGGTCGGGACCGACGGGCAGCAGAAGATGTCCCAGTCGTTGGGCAACTACGTCGGGGTGACCGACGAGCCGGCCGACATGTTCGGCAAGGTCATGAGCATCCCCGACCATCTCATGGCCGACTGGTACGCCCATGCCACGGCCCTCCCCATCGACGAGGTGGTGCGGTGGCGGGCGGTCCTCGCCTCGGGGGACGTGGATCCCAACGAGGCCAAGCGCAACCTCGGGCGAGAGGTGGTGGCCCTCTACCACGGTGCCGAGGCGGCCGAGGCGGCCGAGGCGGCGTTCGACGCACTCTTCAAACGAGGCGAGATCCCCGACGACGTGCCCGAGCACGCCCTCGATGACGAGGACCCGGTGTACCTGCCGGCGATCCTCGCGGCGGCGGGGCTGGTCGCCTCCAATGGCGAGGCACGCCGACTGATCGACCAGGGGGCCGTCCGCCTGGCTGGCACCCGGGTCGAGTCCCTCGAGGTGCCCCGCTCCGACCTGCTCGGACAGGTGGTCCAGGTTGGCAAACGGCGGTTCCTGCGCCTCGTCTGACCGTCGATCCGCATACGCCACGGGGGTGCGTACACTGCCACTCACGGGCACATCGCCCGCTGTCCGAGACGGGCTTCGACACGGCGCTCGGCGCTCCGGTTCACCCACCGAAAAGGTTGGCACTCCGGTTGCGACTGCGCTATAGTGGCGAGTCCGCCCGAATCGGGCGCCCCGAACCGCGTCGAGACGCCGGGTCGGGATTGGCATAGAGCCGACGGGCACCTAGCGTGCCCGCTCCCGCTCCACGGAGCGCAGGCTCCTTGACATCTGAACAGTGCGTTCAAAAGCCGGTTACGTCGCCGGCCGACCGCCGACCGAGCGGCCCCCCAGGGGGTGTAGGTCGGAAGTCGAATGGTGGCGAACCAAACCATTGGGTGCCGAAGGCCTAGGCCCGAGGCACCCGAGCAAGGTGAGTGTTCGGAATCCGTGCTCGCACGGAGGAAGAACTCCCCAAGCTCTCTGACATCACCTGGGACGGCCCACGGGCCGGCCCGAACGATGTACGACGGAGAGTTTGATCCTGGCTCAGGACGAACGCTGGCGGCACGCCTAATGCATGCAAGTCGAGCGACGCATGTCCGAGGGGTAACCCACGGGCATGACGGAGCGGCGAACGGGTGCGTAACACGTGAGCAACCTGCCCCGAAGATCGGGATAGCCCGGGGAAACCCGGATTAATACCGAATGTCCTCGCCTGGCCGCATGGCCGAGCGAGGAAAGACTCCGGTGCTTCGGGATGGGCTCGCGGCCTATCAGCTTGTTGGTGAGGTAACGGCTCACCAAGGCAACGACGGGTAGCTGGTCTGAGAGGACGATCAGCCACACTGGGACTGAGACACGGCCCAGACTCCTACGGGAGGCAGCAGCAGGGAATCTTGCGCAATGGACGAAAGTCTGACGCAGCGATGCCGCGTGGGGGATGACGGCCTTCGGGTTGTAAACCCCTTTCAGGAGGGACGAAATTGACGGTACCTCCAGAAGAAGCCCCGGCCAACTACGTGCCAGCAGCCGCGGTAATACGTAGGGGGCGAGCGTTGTCCGGAATTATTGGGCGTAAAGAGCTCGTAGGCGGCTTGGTAAGTCGGCCGTGAAAACCAAAGGCTCAACCTTTGGATGTCGGTCGATACTGCCATGGCTAGAGTCCGGTAGAGGAGAGTGGAATTCCCGGTGTAGCGGTGAAATGCGCAGATATCGGGAGGAACACCAGTAGCGAAGGCGGCTCTCTGGGCCGG
>CAZTLW010000075.1:0-11558 GCA_964614585.1 uncultured Acidimicrobiia bacterium
ATCTGGATGGCATCTGAGAGCCCATTGGCGATGAGGTCGCCGAAGCTCCACGTGAACCCGGAGAGCCGCTCCCAGTAGCACGTCTCCGACGACGACGAGTTGCGCCAGATCCCGGGGGCCACCTGGTCGCCTACCACGTGATATCCCCCTCCGAACGGGGCTGCCGTGTTCGAACGAACCGGGATCTGATTCGTCCAGGTCCCGCAATCCGAATCCGTCGAGAATCCGGCCTCGGACCCAGTGATGTCCACGATGAGCGGCGTGCTGTCGGCGATGAACTCGTTTGAGATGATGTCATCGAAATCGCCGCTGAATCCATCGAGTCGCTCTGCGTAGCAGCCGGGCGAGGGTTTCGAAGCGATGTAGCGACCCGTCGGCACCTCCGTTGGCACTACGTACGTGCCGGGTCCGAAGGAGATCGTCTGGACCGGTGGTGGTGGGACGATCGGTTGGAGCTTCAGGGCTCGAGCAAAGAAGGAAGCCATCTGGGCACGAGTCACATTGTCCGAGGGGCAGAACCTCGTGTTGCTCGGTGGGTTGCAGCCCTTGGTGATGCCGGCCGTCGCGAGCTTCTGGATGTCGGTCCTGAATATGTTGCTGGATGGCACGTCGCTGAACTCGGAGCCGTCGTTGGAGGTGAGTCCTAGTGCCCTCACCAAGAAGGCGGCCATCTGTTCTCGCTTCACCAATCCGTTCGGGCAGAAGGTGTCCGGACCACATCCGGTAGTGATGCCCGCCGCTGCCAAAGCGTTGATGTCGCTCTCGAAGATGGAGTCCTCGTCGTCGTCGAAGTAGTCGACGCCCGAAGCAGGGAGGCCCAGCGCTCGGTTGATGAAGGCCGCCATTTGGCCTCTGCTCACCGGCTCCTCAGGGCAATATCGATTGTTCGTCGGTGGGTTGCAGCCCTTGGTGATGCCCTCCGCGGCAATGGCCTCGATGTTGCCCTCGTGGACGTTCCCGTTGTCGTCGATGAACGTGCCGCCCGGGGGCAGGCCATTGGCAAAGGCTGCGGGGGCGCTGCCGAGCAGCACTACGAACACGGCGAGAAGTCGCTTCGTCATCGGCATCTCTCCCTGGTGGTCCCGACCGTACGACCCTACGCAAGGCACTCGCCAGCCGTCCGGCTGGCAGTCCCACGGACCAACGTCGGCCTGTGCATGGCACGTCCGAGTCGCCGAACGCCACAACCCGTAGAGTTGCCGCAGCTCCCGAGGTCCCACCACATGCCATCCCTGCTTTCGCGTCCGCGCCGCTTCCACCAAGGCGTCATGCACCCCGAGGCCTTTCACGGCGCCCGGGACAAAGGCCCATTCTTCGAGGGGTGGTACGTGAAGCTGGTCGCCCGGGACGGCCGGACGATCGTCCTGATCCCCGGGGTCTTCAAGGGCGGGGACGACCCCCACTCGTTCGTGATGGTGGCCGACACCGAACGCGACGAGTCCCACCTCCTGCGGTTCCCCACCTCGGCCTTTCGTGGAGCCGAGGACACCTTCGACGTGACGGTCGGTCCCAGTCGGTTCCAGGTAGGGGGCGTGGAGGTGGACCTGCCCCATGGCGACTGGCCCATCCGTGGCAGTGTCGCCTTCGGCGAGCTCTCGCCCTGGCCGGTCACCGCTCGGGCCCCCGGCTGCATGGGCTGGTACGGGTGGATGCCGCTCGAGTGCTACCACGGTGTGGTGAGCATGGCCCACGAGCTCGTCGGGTCCCTCGACGTGGCCGGGGACACCGTCTCCTTCGATGGCGGCCTCGGCTACATCGAGACCGACTGGGGACGCAACTTCCCGCAGACGTGGGTGTGGATGCACGCCTTCGTGGGAGGCGCCTCGGTGATGGTGTCGATTGCCCGGGTTCCCTTCCTGGGTGGCAGCTTTCCCGGGTTCCTGGCGGCCGTCCTCCTGCCGGAGGGTGACGGGCTGGTTCGCTTCGCCACCTGGACCGGGGCTCGCATCGCCGACCTCTCGACCGACGACACCAGCGCCCGCGTGGTGCTGGAGGACGACGAGTGGCGACTCGAGGTGGAGGCGACGATCGGCCATCCGGTCGATCTCGCCGGCCCGTCGCCTCTTGGGATGGACCGGACCGTCGTCGAGGGCATCGCCGGCCCGGTCTCGGTCACGCTGTGGCGCAACGGGGAGGTCGTGCTCGAGGGGAGGACCACCGGCGGCGGCGTGGAGGTGCACGGCTCGGCCCACCAACGCGAGTGGCTGACCGAGCCGGGTTGGCGGAGGCCATGAGAGTTGCCCACCTGCTCCGCTCGGCCCCGTCGCCGTAGGCTCCCCGGCGTGGCCCTCGACCCGGAGCGAACCCCCCACTCCTCGCCGACCCGGCTCGCCCTGGTGCTCGGCCCCGCGTTCGCGCTCGTGCTGGTGAGCTTCGCCCTCCCGGAGATCCCCCTCGACACGCCCTTCGCCGACTTCTGGGTGCGCGTCAGCGACACCGCCTACTGGAGCTTCATGCCGGTGGTCTGTGTCGTCGTCGTGCTCCTGGTGGTTTCCCGCCCGGGTATCGACGGTCGTCGACGAGCCGTTGAGGCCGTGGTGGCCACGGTCGCCCTGTTGGTGGTCGTCGCGGGGAATGCCCAAGTGAACGAACACGTGATCAAGCCAGCGCTGGCCGTGCCGCGGCCGAACATCGTCACGCTGGCCGAGACCGGTGCCCTCGGTCCTCAGATCACCGAGGCGGCCGACTTCTATGCCCTCGGGGACAAGGACGCCCGACGGCAGTTCCTCGCCCCGCAACTCCAGCAACTGGACGAACCGGCGTTGTCGCCACTCGTCGAGGACCACTGGGCCCACGAGACCGGCTTCGCCCTTCCCTCGGGGCACTCGACGGCGGCGATGACCTTCGCAGCCCTGATGGCGATGCTCGGGTTCGCCTGGCTCACGGACTGGCGTGCTCGAGTGACGGCGGTCGTCGTGCCGGTCTGGGCCGTGCTCGTGGCCCATTCCCGAGTGCTCCTCGGCGTCCACACCCCCACCGATGTCGTCGTGGGGTCGCTGGTGGGCATTGGCTTGGGCACGGTGGCCGCCATCGTCGTCCTGCGGTTCGTGGGACTGCCGACGGCGGACCGGGGCGCCGACGCCCCCTGAACCCGATCGCGCGGCACCGGCGCTCGAGCCACCATCTTCGGGCCCGACCCGCGGTAGGGTGCGGCCGTTCCCACCTCGGAGTGCCCCTTGCGTGGCTTCGATCTCGCCGCCGTCGTCATCTTCGCCGCCCTCGCCTTCGGCGGCGCGTCCATGGCCGTGCTCGCCTACGGATTCGGTGCCGTCTTCGCCGTCATCGCCGTCGGCCTCGTGATCGCGGGCGGCCTCGCCGGGGAGTTCGGCGAGTTCCCCGACCACCGATAGGTCGCCGGCGAGGTGCCGGCCATCGAGTTCACCACCGAGATCGACGCCCCGCCCGGCGTGGTCTGGCACCACCTCACCGACTTCGACCGGTACGAGGAATGGAACCCGTTCACGCCGTCGGTCTCCACCGACGGCCGGCTGGGGGACCCCGTGAACCTGCAGGCGGTGCTGTCCGAGCGGCTCCCGGCGCGGCGCACCGACCTGGTCATCACCCGGATCGACCCGCCCCACGCCTTGTGCTGGGGCGCCGAGAGCCGGGTGCTTCGGGTGGAGCGGTGCCAGACCCTCACCGATCTCGGGGACGGCCGGACGCGCTATCGCAGCCACGAGACGTTCGAGGGACCGGCAGGTCCCCTGGTGGTCGCGCTGACGGGACGGTGGCTCCGCAGGGGGTATGCGGCAGCGGCGGCAGGGCTCAAACAAGTGGCGGAGTCCTAACGTCAGGACCATGACCGATTCCTCCCGCGTCCTCGTCACCGGCGGGTTCGGCAACGTGGGCGCCCACGTGGTCCGCAGCGCCGCCGCCGCCGGCCACGACGTCACCGTGATCGACCTGCGGACGGACGCCACCACGGCCAAGGCGAAGGCCCTCCGGGCCGAGGGTGTGCCCTTCACCGCCCATGCCGTGGACCTCACCGACCCCCTCGCCGTTGCCGAGGTGGTCGCCGCCGTGGCCCCTGGCGTGATCATCCACACGGCGGCCGTCATCGCCCCGACGGCCTTCACCATGCCCGAGCGTGCCCGAGCCGTGAACGTCGACGGCACCGCCAACCTGCTCGCGGCGGCCAAGGCATCCGGCCTGAATCCGCGATTCGTCTTCCTCTCGAGCTACACGGTGGTGGGGCCCCGCAACCCCCACCGCGGACTCGCCCCGATCACCGGGGACACCCCGACCGACCCGGCCGACACGTATGCCCGCCACAAGGCAGAGGGCGAGGCGATGGTCGCCGCGTCCGGGCTGCCGTGGACGGTGCTGCGACTCCCCGCCGTCGGGTCGCTCGACGATGGCTGGGGCCGGGGCGACGAGTTCCTGCGCTTCATGTTCCTCATCCCCCTCGACCAGCGGGAGCACGGCTGTGACGTGCGCGACGTGGGTCGGGCGGTCGCCAATGCCGCCACCGCCGACGTCGAAGGCCGGGTTCTCGCCATCGGGGGCACCGACGACTGGCGCACGACCGCCCGCGAGCACCGAGCCGCTTCCCTCGCCGCCAAGGGCCTCCCGATGCCCGACGCCCGGGCCTTCCGCAGCGCCCACCCCGACGCCGACCACGCCTGGTACGCCGAGGACGCGGTCGACACGGCCGAGGCGCAGCGCCTCCTCGACTTCCAGCGGATCTCGTGGGCCGATCACCTCGACGCCATCTCGGCGGGTCCGGTGACCCGGACTCTCATGCGCGGCATGGGGCCGGCGGTGGCCGCGACGCTGGCACGGCGCTCGCCGTTCCGCGACCAGCCGATCGATGCCGAGTCGCTGTGGTCGCGGGTCGCCGACACCTTCGGCATCCCGCACGACACCCCCTGAGCGTTCGCCGGCCGGGGGTAGCGTCCGACCATGAGCACCATCGACGACCGGCTCGCCGCCGTCGAGGCCGAACTCACCGCGGCGGCCGGCGACGTGTCGCTCTGCACCATCTCCCGGAGCGGCGGGCCGGTGGACGGCATCAAGCACCTGGAGGGGCGGATGGCCGCACTCGCCGAGGCCCGCCGGGCGACACGCCACGAGCTCGACCCCGACCCGGCCACCGTGGAATCGATCGCGTCCAGGTGGCGTGACCAGTTGGTCGCCGTCCGGGAGCGGGACGCCGGCCGCGGCTGGGTCGCCTACCGGGCCGGGGGCGTCGACGAGCTCGGCGACCTCCTCGCCGATCTGGGATCGTGACGGACATCGCGCCCGCCCCGTAGCCTGTGATCCAATCGGAACGGGAGGTCCTCGTGCACCGGCTCCTCTGGGTGCTGCAGATCGTGTTCGGTCTCTACTTCATCGTCATCGGCGTGCTGCACTTCATCGTGCCCGAGGGGCTTCCCGACGCGATGGCCTGGATGTACGAGCTGTCCGACGGGCTGCACTGGGCATCCGGCATCGCCGAGATCCTCGGTGGCCTCGGACTCATCCTCCCCGGCCTCACCGGCATCCGCCCCGAGCTCACGATCTGGGCGGCGATCGGCCTCGCCCTCGTCATGGTCGGGGCGGCGATCTGGCATGCCGGCCGAGACGGCGAGGCCTTCAACATCTTCCTCAACCTCGCCAACGCCGGCGTGATGCTCTTCATCGCCTGGGGCCGAGCCCGCCGGGCACCGTTGACGCCCAAGGCCGCCGCCTGACCGCAGCGGCGTAGTCTCGGCTCGGTCGACAACGGAGGGGACCATGCCGGTCGAACGCCACCTGGGAGCCGTATTCGACGACCGGACCAGCGCCGAGTCGGTGGTGGAGGCCTTGCTCGCCGCCGGCTTCGCCGAGGAGCATCTCGGCATCGCCGTGCACCACCCCGACGAGTCGGTGGTGTTCGACGAGGACGTCGACCACGACGTCGCGGCGGGGATGGAGACGGGCATCGCCGTCGGTGCCCCGCTCGGAGCCATCGGCGGGATGGCATTCCTCGCTTTGGCCGTCCCGGGGGTCGGCACGATCGGCGTCGCCGGCGCCCTCGCCGCCGGGGCGGTGGTCGGCGGGTTGGCCGGCACCGTCATCGGTGCCTTCCTCGGCCTCGAGGCGGAGGAACCACTGCTCGACGAGGAGTGGCACTGGGAGCGAGTCACGCTCGAGCCCGGTGAGGTGCTCGTGGTCGTGGCCGGCCACGGCCACCCAGTCGACGTCGCCGACATCCTCGTCGACCACGGGGGCCGATTGGTCAGTCGCCCGGCATGAGTGAAGTCAGTCGCCGCCCTTGCGGCGCGACCAGCGCACCCCGATGAAGATCGTCGCCATGGCCGTGACCATGGCGATGAGGGCGAGGATCCAAGCGCCATCCATGCACCCAGCCTAGGGTCCCGTCCCCCGACCCGGAGACGACCATGGCCCGACTCGACGTCCTCTTCGCGGGCTACGCCGGGGCCGGCGGGGTGGCCGGCACGGTCTCGCTGGTGCGCTCCGACGGGCTGGTCGCGGTCGTCGATCCCGGGATGGTCCCGCACCGGTCGGCGATCCTCGACCCGCTCGCCTCGCTCGGCCTTGCGCCGGACGACGTGACCGACGTGATCGTCTCCCACCACCACCCCGACCACACGATGCACATCGCCCTGTTCCCCGACGTCCGCGTCCACGACCACTGGGCGACCTACCACCGGGACCAGTGGACGAGTCGCCCAGCCGACGGCGTCGAACTGGCCCCCGGCGTCCGCCTCATGGAGACACCGGGGCACACGCCCCAGGACATCACCACCCTGGTGGAGACGGACGACGGGGTGGCCGCCCTCACCCACCTCTGGTGGTACGAGGGAGCCGGTTCCGACCCCCGGGCCACCGATCCCGACCTGCTCGAGCACCACCGGGCGAGGGTGGCCGACCTCGCCACCTTGGTCGTGCCCGGCCACGGGCCGCCGTTCAGAATGCCGTAACACCCCCTGACAGCGGGCTCCCGCCGGCGCGACAATGGTCGTTCGAGGTGGAGGCCGGCGCGGGACCGCCGGCGGGCAAGGAGGGCGCATGGCTACCCCGAGGAAGACCAGGCGGGTGCTGGACACGACGACGGGCCGGATCCGTGACCTCACCGTCGGCGTCGTGTCCCTGGCGGTCGTCGTGGTGCTCCTGGCCGGCTGGGTCGCATGGGACCTGCTCCTGGCCCCGGATGCCTCCCCCGAAGCCGACATCGACCGACTCATCGACGACTGGTACGAGGCCGTCAATCGGCACGATGCCGACGCCGCGCTGGCACTCGTGAGCATCGACTTCGGCGGCACGCTCGGGGATCGGGAGACGCTCGCCGACACGATCGCCAACTTCGACCGGAGCGACCTCGTCGTGACCGTGCTTGGGCCGTCGGTGGCCGCGGGCGATGGGCCGTGGCTCGTCGCCGTGCCCCAGCGCCTGGACACGGCGACACCATCGGATCGCCCACCGGAGGGCGGGAGCGATGGCATCGCCGTGTTCCGGGTCGTCGAGGCAGGCACCGGTCTGCGCATCGCCCACGTCCGGGTCGAACCGGTGGTCGACGTCGTCGGCGGGCCGTAGGCGGCATCCCACCGGGGTCGATGGATCGCCGGTCCGGGCACGGCCTCCGGCGTGGGTTCAGGGGTGACCCCCATGACACGGGGTGGACTCCGGCGCGATGATGACCGGGCCCACCTCGTCGCCCGACACGCCTGGTTCGGTGCCTCGGACCGAGCGACGGTTCCCGGAGGGAGTGAATCCGCCGCCACCCCGCGATACTGGCCGGGTGCCACGCGTCGTCATCGTCGGCGCCGGGTTCGCCGGCATCAACGCCGCCAAGCGGTTGGCGGACGTGCCGGTCGACGTGACCATCGTCGACCGGCGCAACTTCCACCTGTTCCAGCCGCTGCTGTACCAGGTGGCCACGGCCGCTCTCAACCCCTCCGACATCGCCCACCCGATCCGCTCGGTGTTCCGCCGCCAGGACAATGTGACCCATGTCGTGCTGGGTGAGGTCGTGGACGTCGACCTCGACGGGAGCGCCGTGCTACTGGCCGACGGGATCCGCCTCGACTACGACTGGCTCCTGCTCGCCACGGGTGCCACCCACTCGTACTTCGGCCACGACGAGTGGGCCGACGACGCTCCTGGACTCAAGACCATCGAGGACGCCCTCGTCATCCGACGCCGGGTGCTCGAGGCCTTCGAGCTCGCCGAGCGGGAGCCGGCCTCGGCCGACGAGTACCTGACGTTCGTGATCGTCGGCGCCGGTCCCACCGGTGTGGAGCTCGCCGGTGCGATGACGGAGATCGCCGTCCACGCCCTCGCCGAGGAATACCACCACATCGACCCGGCCCGGGCGCGAGTCGTGTTGGTGGAAGGCACCGAGCACGTGCTGCCCGTGTACCCGACGTCGCTGTCGGCGAGCGCCCGCCGCCAGCTGGAGGGGATGGGCGTCGAGGTGCGGACCGGCGCGCTGGTCACCCACATCGACGGCCGAGGAGTGCGCCTCGACGACGGGACCGAGATCGCCAGTCGATCGGTGTTCTGGGCCGCCGGCGTCGAGGCCTCGCCGCTGGGGGCGGCGCTGGGAGTGCCGACCGATCGCGCCGGCCGGGTCGTCGTCTGCCCGGACCTCTCCGTCCCCGGCCATCCCAACGTCCTCGTGCTCGGGGACCTGGCTCGCATCGACGGGCCGGACGGTCAGGTGCCGGGTGTGGCCCCGGCCGCCATCCAGCAGGGACGGCACGCCGCCGAGGTCGTCGCCGCCGACGCGGCCGGCGAGGAGCGGCCGACCTTCCGGTACCGGGACAAGGGTTCGCTCGCCACGATCGGCCGGGCCCGTGCGGTGGCCGACTTGCCGGGGCTGCGGTTCGGCGGGTTCGTCGCCTGGCTGGCCTGGTTGGTGGTGCACATCTTCTATCTCATCGGGTTCCGGAACCGGGTCTTCGTGTTCCTCTCGTGGTCGTGGAACTACCTCACGTTCCGGCGGGGAGCCCGGCTCATCACGAGGATGGGGGAGCCGGCCGGCTGAATCCCCGCCGGTTGTCCCGCCGATGCGGCATGCTTGGGAGACCGACGAGACGAGAGGAGGCAGGCGTGGACGAGACCAACCCGTTCGCCGTTGGCGTCCTCGTTGCCCGATGGCGGTCGATGGACCCCGCCCGACGGCCGCTCGCCAGGTTCTGGCGAGCACTCCCCGGCGACCATCTCACCAAGGGCTACGGCCTCGCATTCGGGGCGACCTGGCTGGGGGTCTCGGCGATCGGCGCCCTCAATGGCGTGGAGGAGCCCGGCCTCACCGGCGTCGCCGTCGCCGCCCTCGCCATGCTCCCGATCTCGTCCTTGCACCTCGGTCTGCCCCCCGATCCCACCACGGGCCTCCGCGGCCGATTGGCCGGGCTCGCCCGGAGGCTCGACCGGACACCGGTGGCCGACGACCACCTCGCCGTAGCCGCCGAGGGCGTGGTGGCGGCCGACGACCCGGGTCGGCGTTGGATCGAAGCCGAACTGGAACTCGGCCTCGTCACGCCCCGGCGCCTGGCCTCCGAGTTGGCCGACGGCAGCGTGCCGCTGGCCCCATGGGTTCGACGCGCACTGCACCGAGTCGGTTCGGACGACGATCGGGCCGCCCTGCTCGCCGCCTGGGATCGGGAGGTGCGTCGGCGTCTTCGCCGTCGGGACACCGAGGTCCTGGCCGTGCTGGGCGAACTCGACGCCGCCGACGCCGCCCGGCTCCTCGAGCCCCACGGGTTGCTCCGCTCCCGCAGCCGCGACCCCCGGCTGCTCGCCGCCCTCCGCGACGAGGCAGCGGTGGCCGCCTTCGTCGTCGGCCAGGACGTGGAGGGCACCGATCCGGCCGCCGTGGCCGCCGACCTCGAACGCCAGGTGCGCGACCTCGAACGACGGGGCCGTTGACCGCCCACTACCGTCCTCCCGACTCGGAATCGGAGGAGGATGTGGGTACCCACGCCGACCTGCTCGCCCGACATCGGGCGGTGCTCCCATCGTGGATGGCGCTCTACTACGACGAGCCGATCGCGCTCGTCGACGGCGACGGCCGGCACGTCGTCGACGCCGAGGGCAACCGCTACCTCGACTTCTTCGGCGGGATCCTCACGACCATGTCCGGCTACAACGTGCCCGAGGTGGTCGAGGCGATCCGCCGCCAGGCGGGCCGCATGCTCCACACGTCGACCCTCTATCTCATCGAGAGCCAGATCGAGTTGGCCGAGCGCATCGCCGAGCTCTCGGGCATCCCCGACGCCAAGGTGTTCTTCACGAACTCGGGCACGGAGGCCAACGACGCCGCCCTCATGATGGCCACCCAGTACCGGTCGTCGAACCAGGTGCTGGCGATGCGCAACAGCTACCACGGCAAGTCCCATTCGACGGTCGCCATCACCGGCAACACCGCCTGGACGCCCACCCAACTGTCGCCGTTCAACGTCACGTACGTCCAGTCCGGCTACCGCCTGCGCAGCCCGTTCCGCCACCTCGACGACGACGCCTACATCGCCGCCTGCGTGGACGACCTCCGGGACCTGCTGAGGGTCGCCGTCCCCGGCCACCCGGCGTGCCTCATCGCCGAACCGATCCAGGGCGTGGGTGGGTTCGCGACCCCACCCGACGGGTTCTTCGGCCCGATCGAGGCGGTGCTCGACGAACACGGGGCCCTCTTCATCTCCGACGAGGTCCAGACCGGCTGGGGGCGCACCGGCGAACACTTCTGGGGGTACGAGGCCCACGGCATCACGCCCGACCTGCTCACGTTCGCCAAGGGCCTCGGCAACGGGACCGCCATCGCCGGCGTCGTCGGGAGGGCCGCCGTCATCGACTGCCTGCCTGCCAACGCCATCTCGACCTTCGGCGGCAATCCACTCGCCACCACCGCCGCCCTCGCCAACCTCGACTACCTCCTGGAGCACGATCTCCGGACCAACACCCGCAAGGTCGGCCAGCAGCTCCGAGCCGACCTCGACGGGCTCGCCGACGAGGTCGACGAGATCGTCGAGGTGCGGGGCAAAGGCCTCATGCTGGGCATCGAGTTCGCCGACTCGGGCGACCTGGCCCCACGCCCGGACCTGAGCCTCGGGGTGATGGAGGCGGCGAAGGCCCGGGGCCTGCTCATCGGACGGGGTGGCCTGCACGGGAACGTCATCCGCATGGCGCCGGCGCTGTCGGTGACGTCGGAGGAGGCCACCGAGGGGTACCGGCTCTTCTCGGCGGCGGTGCGCGACACGGTCGGCTGAGGTCCACGGGGGACCGCAACGGCAGGCTCCGGGATCGGCCGGGGGTCGGTTCTCGGGGCTGGGTGGCGCGTCAGCGCTTCACCCAACCCTGGGTTGGTGGTGGGGTGCGTCACCGAACCCTGGGTTCGAGGACTAGGGCGTCTCCCCGCCGCCTTCCTCGGGGACCGTCGTCGTGGTGGTCGCCTCGGTGGTCGTCGTCGGCGGGGTGGTGGTCGTGGTGGTCGTCGCCTCGGTGGTGGTCGTCGCCTCGGTGGTGGTGGGCGCCAGCGTCGTGGTGGTCGTCGACTCGGTGGTGGTGGTCACCGCGGCGCTCGCGCCCTCCGCGCCGGCGCCGCTCGTCACCGCGGTCGAACAGCCAGCGGACGCGAC
>CAZTLW010000076.1:0-10296 GCA_964614585.1 uncultured Acidimicrobiia bacterium
GATCAGGAGGTGCCACGTCCGCTCGGTGGCGGAGTCGAGGTCCGCTCGCCGGCGACCCGCAGGTTCGGGTCGGTGAGGTCCCAGGTCGCGAGGACCTGCTGGGTGTCGCGGGTCTGCAGGGTCAGGGTGCGGGCCGTGAGGACGGCCTCCACTGCGACGTCGGCCGGGACGTCGACGCCGGCGACCTCCACGGCGGCGGCGGTGGCCTGCAGGACGTGGTCGGGGGACTCGAAGAGCAGCAGCAGGGCGTCGCCACCGAACTTGAGCAGGCTGCCGCCCCGCGCGTACGCGGCTCGGAGCATCGCCCCGAAGACGGTGTCGAGGACGGCCGTCAACTCCTCGGCACCGATCCGGCCCAGACGGGCCAACCGCTCCGAGAGGGCGGTGAACCCCGAGATGTCGACGAAGACGAGCGACCCGTCGACGACCTGCCACGTGGTCCCCGGCGCGTCGAGGTCCCATTCGACGGAGATCCTCGGCGTGTACGGGGCCAGGGCCCCGGGTTGGGTGGCGACCACGACCCTCCCGGTGGGTGGTGTCGCCGGATCATAGGACCGGGTGTCTTGCCCGCTCAGCCCACCACGAACACGCCGTCGACGACCTCGCCCTCGAGGGTGACGGGGAAGTCCGACCAGGTCACGTCGCCCTCGGTCGGCAGGCCCGACAACTCCGCCTCGCCGTAGCCCGAGAGCGGGATCGAGAGGCCACCGCACTGGGGCGGGAACGACTCGGCCAGCGCCTCGCACAGCCGCACCTCGTCGCCGGTGGCCACGATGAAGCCGGCGGCGGTCACCCGTCCGGGCGCCTCGTCGAGCAGATCGGCAATCGTCACGTCGCCCAACTCCGCTGGCAGCTCGGGGGCCTGGCCCTCGCCGTTGGAGGGGTCATCGGCGCAGTTCGGGTCGCCGGCCAAGCAAGTCTGATCACCCGCGGCGCTGCCGTCGTCGGGCGGCAGGGCGCCCTCGTCGGCTGGGCTCGAGCAGGCCGCCAGGGCGAGGGCGGCGATGGCGATGAGCAGGGTGATGCGCATGGGGGGTCTCCTTCCGTTCGGGGGTTGGACGACGCCACCCCCGGGCCGGTTCCCATCAACGGCCCCGGACCTCGGTCTCGAGGTCGCCGGGTTCCCAGCGGGGCTCGAGGGCGGCCACACCGGACCCATCCCGGAGCTGGCCGTCCATGAAGGCGAGCAGGTGGTCGGACACGATCGGGACGACCCGGTCGGCGGGGATCGGCCCCTTCAGCCCGATCCACGGAGCGGCGGGGGAGAACTCGGGCATGAGGATGAAGTCGAAGTGCTCGGCGCCGACGATGCCCTGCCAGACGGTGACGGGGGCGGTGTCGGCGATCGTCGCCAGCAAGGCGTCGTTGTCGTCGCCTCGCCAGCCGTCGGACCGCTGGAAGAGCGCCGGCACCGAGAGCGAGGCGGCGCGGAGGTCGTCGGGCAGCGGCTCCACCCAGGCGTCGTGGCCGAGGACGGCATCGCAGCGATCGTCGGTGAGGCAGAACCGGACCGCGGCGCCGCCGCCGGTGGAATGGCCGTAGACGCCGACGGTCTCCAGGTCGGCGATCTCGCCCAATCCCTTGAGGCGTCCGTCGGCGAGGGCGTCGAGCACGAGGTCGAGGTCGCCGGCGTAGGTCTCGACGAGCAGCTCCCGGGCGGCCCGATAGGCGTCGGGGCCGACGTCGTCCTCGTCGGGTAGGGCCTCGGGGTCCCATCGGACGACCGTGCCGTCGTCGAAGCGGGTGGCGATGGCCCCGTAGGTGTGGTCGGGGGCCAGGACGAGGAAGCCGTGGGAGGCGAGCCGCTCGGCCTGGTCGACGGCGATGGTGCGGAAACCCCGCCACCCGTGGCTGTAGACCACGACGGGCAGGTCGTCGCCGGTGGGCGCCGCCCCCTCGATGGCGGCGGTCTGGGTGTAGCGGGCGTGGTCGAGGAACCAGTCGGGGAACCCCAGGTAGTTGGCGATGGCGGCGCCCCGGACCTCGATCTCCTCCTCCCACGTCACCGGCTCGCCCGTGTCGTCGCTGGGGTACCAGGCCTGCACCACGATCCGGCGAGGCCCGTCGGCGTCGCCGTAGACCTCCGGGCGGTCCGCATCGACCAACTCGAACGACGCAGTGCCCACGGCGTCGGGGCCATCGGGGTCGGCGGGGTCGGGGATCGGCAGCACGATTGGCAGGGCAGCCACGACCAGGCCCACCACGCCGGCCGTCACGAAGCGCCCGGGGCCGGGTGGTTCGGTGCGGGGTGGGGCGACGAGGTCGAGGACGACGATGATCCCCGCTGCCAGCCAGGCGGGCCAGAGCTGCCAGCGGGGCCCTTCGATGGCCAGCTGGGCGACGACGGCCGCCCCGACCAGCAGGCTCGTGAGGCCGCGACGACGGCCCGGCAGCCCGAGCAGGACGATGCCGACCACCACGATGATGACGAGGACGATCTCGGCGAAACGCACGGCGGCAGCGTATTGGCTGGAAGATGGAACCCGCGCATCCTCACCATCCCGCTACGCTGGTGCCGCGACCCCGAGGGGTCGTCGGGCGGCCACGCACTTGGCGCCCGGTACCAGTCGAGAGGACGTTCCGTTGAACCTGTTCGTGGGCAACCTGCCCTTCACCACCACCGATGCCGAGTTGCATCGCATGTTCGAGCCCTATGGCACCGTTGATTCGGCCCGGGTCATCACCGACCGCGAGACCGGTCGCTCCCGTGGCTTCGGCTTCGTCGAGATGCCGGACGAGGCGGCCAATGCCGCCATCGAGGCGCTCGACGGCTCCGACATCGGTGGCCGCAATATCAAGGTCAACGAGGCCCGTCCTCGCCGCTGACCTCGATCGATCCCGATCCGACGATGCCCCGGCGCAGCCGGGGCATCGTCGCGTTCAGGGTCGGCAGACCTCACAGGGCCGGTAGCCGGCGGCCGCGGCGTCGGCGAGGGAGCGGAACGGGACCCGGTGGGTCTCGGCGATCCGCCTGGCGTGGCGACACGTCGGGAAGCAGACGATGCCGGTCGTGTCCGACCCCAGGTAGCGGATGCCCCGTCGGGCCAGGTCCTCCAACCGGTCGGGGTCGGCACCCTCGGCCTCGAGGAGCAGCTGCTTGGTGTCGGGCCCGCCGAGGCTGTAGGCGCCGATCCGACCGTCGCTGCGGACGACCCGGTGGCACGGGACGATGAGCGGGACCGGGTTGGTGGCCATGACCGACCCGACCGCACGGGTCGCCCCGGGCCTGCCGACGGCGGCCGCCAGCCAGCCATAGGGGCGGACCTCGCCGCGGGGGATCGATGCCGTCAGGTCGAGGACCGCCCGTTGGAACCCGGTGAGGGTTCGGAGGTCGAGCGGAAGGTTGCCGGGGCGGCCGACCTCGAGGGCCCGGTCGAGGTGCCTGGCCCAGGCGGTGGGCGGTCGGGCGTCGACGAGCCGTCGCCCGAAGCGAGCCTGGTGGCGTGCTTCCAGGTCGTCTCCGGGCAGGTCGACCGAGACCACCCCGATCGGGTTGAAGGCGACGACCACGTCGCCGGCCGGGGAGTCGTGGACCATCGCGCCGTCGACGAGGCCGGTGCCCAACAGCACGGCGTCGTCGGTACCGGGTGGGGCCGGCACGCGGGCGTCGATGAGCAGGCGCTCGAGGTCGTCGGTCATCGTTCGTCCTCCATGATCGCCCGGAGCCGTCCGAGGCCCCGGTGGACGTCGGCCTTGACGGTGCCGACGGGCCGGTCGAGGGCCGCGGCGAGCTCGTCGTAGGAGAGTCCCACGACGTGGCGGAGCACCACGGCCCGACGTTGGCGGGGCGAGAGCGCCGCGAACCGCCGGTCCCAGGCGTCGTCGTCCGCCGGCTCTGGGTCGTGGTGCCCGTGCACGTCGTGAAGCATCACCGGCGTGGGGCGTCGCGACCGGTCCCGGGTGTGGTTGCGCCCCAGGTTGAGGGCGATGGTCCACACCCAGCCGCGCAGGCGCAGTGTCCGGATGCGGGCGGGGTCGTAGGCCAAGAGGGCCCGGTAGGCGCGGATGAAGGCCTCCTGGGTGAGGTCCTCGGCGTCGGCGGGGTGAAGTCGTCGCAGTCCGGCGTGGAGGTCGTCTGCCAGGGCGGCGACCAGGTCGGGGAACGCCCCGTCGAGGTCGACGGCGAGGCGCTCGGCGAGGGAGTCGGTCACGGCGGCGACGGTACCGGGCGAGGTGGGCATGTCACGGGGAAGAACCCCATCGTCGGGCGAGCCGTTGCACCCGTTCTTGTCGGGCTGGCCCATGGTGGGGATGGTTCAGCCCGACAGGTTCGAGCGCGAGGGGTCGATGCGGACCACGGCCAGCCACCACGCGAGGCGCCGAACCACCCGTTCTTGTGTCGCCCAGCCCTCCATATGGGGGCTGGGCGACACAAGAACGGGGTCAGGGCTCGGCCAGTGGCTCGGCCGGCGGGCGGGGTGAGGGCTCGCCCGGCGGCTCGGCCGACCGGTCAGGACTCGCCCAGCGACTTGGCCGGTGGGGTGAAGAACGGCCAGATGAGGTGGTCGATGAAGGGGGCCGGGTCGCCCGACCACCCGAGGGCGGCGATCTCGGCTCGGGTCCTCCGTCCCGACACGGTGCGGAACAGCTCGAATGCCGACCCTTGCAGCGCGGCGGCAGGGGCATCGAGGCCCATGAGCCACTCCATGCCGACGTCGGTGGCCACCACCCGAAGCGTCGGGAGTCCCGCCCGGGGGAATCCCCGCCGCAGGCCCCGGACCATGGCGTCGAGCGCCCCGACCAACTCGGCGCTCGTGCGGGCATTGCGATCACCCAGGGCGCCGCGCAGGTCCTGTTCGTGGATCACCGCATCGCCGAGCACGGCGCCCGGCAGCGTCTCGACGGGTTGGGGGCCGAGGGCCTCGGTCTCGAAGGTGGCGCCGAGACCGGCCGACGTCGGGTGTTCGAGGATGGTGTCCAACTCGCCGGTGAGCTCGTCCCACTCGATGAGGAGGTCGTCGATCGAGATCGCCGCCCGTGCGGCGACCTGTCGGGCCGTCCATGCGTCCCCGCCGTAGCCGGCCAGCTTCCCCTCGACCACGTCGGCGGCGAGGCCGGTGAGGTGGGCCACCAGGTCGCGGATCGTCCAGCGGGGGGCGGCGGGGACGACGACGGACGGGTCCGCCGTCGACACGAGGTCGGCGATCCGGGCCTGAACCGATCGGTAGGAGCCGGCGACCATGTCGCGAACGCTACGCGCCGCACGGGTCGTCACCGACCGTCGCGGTGGCGGCTTTTCGCGTGGTCAGGCCGGTCGGCGGAGTCCCTTGGGACTGGTGCGCCAGCCGGCACCTGCGAGCGCCGGCCCGAGGGGGTGGTCGGCCACCGGCCGCTCGTCGACGGTGAGGAGCTCGAGGCGCCGGTGCCGACGGGCCGTGTCGGTGAGCAGTTCGGCGACCGCCGCCGGGGGGAGCTCGGCGAACAGGTGCAACGCCCGGCCCCCAGCCTCCCAGTAGCCGGCCAATGAACCGTCGGAGACCAGTACGTAGGCACCGGCCGACCTGGCGAGCCGGACCTCGGTCTCCGGCCAGGCCAGCGACGCCCCCCAGGGGTTGGCGGGGTCGGTGGCCGCCAGCGCGAGGAGGCCGGGCGACTCGCGCCCTCGCAGGCGGTCGACCGCCCCGGGGGCGGCGAACTGGGCGCCGCCGAGACCCTCGACGAAGTAGCCACGGCGGAGCTTGCCGATCTCCTCGAGGTGGGCGAGGACCGGGTACAGCCCCGAGAAGCCACCGGGGACGCCCTCGGCGGCCACGACCGATCGGGTAACGACCCCGTGGCGCTCGACGAGTTGGTCGGCCCACGCCGCCGCCCGGGACTCCGGCGCCGTCTCGGGCACGTCGACGAGTGACCACCGGCCCTGGGTGTGGGCCCCGAACCGTGACGGCAGCGCTCGGCCCCGGGCCCGGCTCGACCGTCCCCGCGACAGGTACGCCCAGACCGGGGCGAGGGTGTCGTTGGTGACCTCCCCGGCCCAGACCAGGTCCCACAGCGCCTCGGCGACGTCATCGGGGTCGCCGCCCTCGGCCGCCGCGTAGAGGTCGGGAAAGAACGACGCACCCCGTTCCTCGAGGTGGGCGCGGAGGGCGCCGTGGATGGGGCCGGTGGGCGGGTCCTCGCCGGTTGGCGTCCACAGCAGGGGCAGCTGGTCGCGGGCGTAGAGGGCGAGGCGACCGTCCCGCCGCCCCAGCCCGCCCCGGCCGACCCAGACGACCTCGCCGGTGACGAACAGACGGTCGAGGTCGTCGAGGCCACGGGTGGTGCGCACCCCGAGGAGGTCGCGGGCGAGGACGGACGCCGGAACGGTGGCGCCCTGCAGCGCGGCGACCACCTCGTCGACGGTGCGGGGGGTGGGATCGGCCGACACCCGCTGCCAGAGGCCCACGAACGCCGCCAGCCGTTCGGGCGGTACCGGCTCGACCTCGGCGCGGAGGCCGGCCAGGGTGCGGCGCTTGATGCGCCGAAGCACGTCGGCGTCGCACCACTCCTGGTCGGTGGTCGCGCGGCGGAAGGCGCCCTCCACCACCCGGGGCGCGAGCCGGTGGAGGGTCTGGTCGACCACCGCCGCCGGGAGCCCGAGCGCCTCGGCGGCCTCGGCGGTGGTGAAGGGGCCGTGGGTGCGGGCGAATCGCCCCACGACGTCGCCGAGCGGGTCGTCGACCGGTTCGAGGAACACGTCGGGCACGCCCTGGGGTGGCTGGATGCCCAGCGCGTCCCTGAGGCGGGCCGCATCCTCGATGGCCGCAAACCGCGCCTGCCCGCCCACCCGCAGCGGGATCGTCCGGCGGGTGGCGACCAACCCCTCGAGCACGGCAGCGGCGTCGAGGCCGGTCGAGCGGGCGTCGACCTCGGCGACCGACAGCGGACCGAGCACCCGGAGCAGGTCGGCGACCTCGTCGGCGTCCCGCGCCCGGCGGTCGTCCGTCAGCCGTTGGAGCTCGAGCTCGACCGAGGCGATCGCCTCGGGGTCGAGCAGGTCGCGCAGCTCCCCCTCGCCGAGGAGTTCGGCGAGGAGTTGGCGGTCGAGCGTGAGGGCATTGGCCCGCCGCTCGGCGAGGGGGGCGTCGCCTTCGTAGAGGAAGGCCGCCGTGAAGGCGAAGACGAGGCTGCGGGCGAACGGCGACGGGGAGGGGGTGTCGACCTCGACGACCTGGATGCGCCGGGCCGCGACGTCGGTGAGCACCTCCCGCAGCGACGGCAGGTCGAAGTCGTCCCGGAGGATCTCGCGGTAGGTCTCCAGCACGATGGGGAACGACTCGAACCGCTTGGCCACCGCCAACAGGTCGGCCGAGCGCCGCCGCTGCTGCCACAGCGGTGTCCGGGACCCCGGCCGCCGCTTGGGGAGCAGCAGCGACCGGCCCGCCGCCTCGCGGAAGCGGGCGGCGAAGAGGGCCGTGTCGGGGAGGTGGGCCATGAGCAGGTCCTCGACGACGTCGGGGTCGGGGATGAGGTCGTCGGCGTCGGGGACCCGGTCGGCGTCGATGAAGCGGAAGGCGATGCCGTCGTCCGACCAGATGACGTCGACGTCGTGGCCGAACCCATCCCGGAGGTGGTGGGTGAGCGCCATCGCCCAGGGTGCGTGCACCCGGGCCCCGAGCGGGGAGTGGATGACCACCCGCCAGTCGCCGATCTCGTCGAGGAACCGCTCCACCACGATGGTCTGGTCGGAGGGGACCACCCCGGTGGCTTCGCGTTGCTCGCCCAGGTAGGCGAGCAGGTTGGCTGCGGCGTGGCCGTCGAGGCCGAGGTCGTCGGTGAGCCGGTGGGTGGCGGTGGCCGGGTCGTCGGCGGCGAGACCGCGCAGGAAAGCGCCCACCGCTCGGCCGGTGGGGAGTGGCCGCCCCGGCGTGTCGCCATGCCAGAACGGCAGTCGGGCGGCCGGTTCGCCGGGGGCGGGCACGACCTCGACCCGGTCGTGGGTGATGTCGGTGATCCGCCATGAGGTCGTGCCGAGCACGAAGACGTCGCCCTGGCGTGACTCGTAGACCATCTCCTCGTCGAGCTCGCCGACCCGGGTGCCCTCGGGAAGGGTGACCCGAAAGGTGCCGCGGTCGGGGATCGTGCCCGGGTTGGAGACCGCCAGGCGGTGGGCGCCGGGCCGGGCCGTCACCTCGCCGGTGAGGCGGTCCCAGGTGACCCGGGGGCGCAGCTCGGCGAACAGGTCGGACGGGTAGCGACCGGCCAGCATGTCGAGGGTGGCGTCGAACGGGCCGCGTCCGAGGGTGGCGTAGGGGGCTGAGCGGCGCACGAGGTCGAAGAGGTCGTCGGCGGTGCGGTCCTCCACCGAGACGATGGCGACGAGCTGCTGGGCGAGGACGTCGAGCGGGTTCTGGGGGATGGTGGTCTCCTCGACCTCGCCGTGGCGCATGCGGTCGGCGACGACGGTGGCCACGAGGAGGTCGCCGCGGTGTTTGGGGAAGACGCTGGCCCGCGATGTCTCGCCCACCCGGTGGCCGGCCCGACCCACGCGCTGGAGCCCCGAGGCGACCGAGATCGGCGCTTCGACCTGCAGGACCCGGTCGACGGCGCCCATGTCGATGCCGAGCTCGAGGGTGGAGGTGGCGACCACGGCCGGGAGCTCGCCGCGCTTGAGGGCGTCCTCGATCTCGAGTCGCTGGTCACGGCTGACCGACCCGTGGTGGGCGCGGGCCACCTCGGAGCCGGCGAGCTGGTTGAGCTCGTTGCAGACCCGTTCGGCCAAACGGCGGGAGTTGGCGAAGACGATGGTCGACCGCTCCTCGGAGATCGCCCGCAGCAGCTCGGGGTAGATGGACGGCCAGATCGAACGCTGGGGCCGGCCGGTGTCCTCCAGCTCGCCGGGCGGGTTGGTCATGTCCTCGACCGTGACCCGCACGTCGAGGACCAGGTCGGGCGGTCCCCCGGACGTGGCGTCGACGATGGTGACCGGGCGTGGTGCCCAGCCGTCGTCGACGGGGATGCCGCCGGCGAGGAACCGGCCGATTGCCTCGAGTGGCCGCTGGGTGGCCGACAGCCCGATGCGCTGGGGCTCGACCTCGGGGAGGTCGGCGAGCCGCTCGAGGGAGAGGGCGAGGTGGGCGCCGCGCTTGGTGCCGGCGACGGCGTGAACCTCGTCGACGATGACGGTCTCCACCGCACGGAGGGTCTCGCGGTGGCGGGAGGTGAGCATGAGGTAGAGCGACTCGGGGGTGGTGATGAGGATGTCGGGCGGGTGGCGCAGCATCCGGCGGCGCTCGTCCTGGGGGGTGTCGCCGGTGCGGATGGCGACGTCGATCTCGGGGAGGGGGTCGATCCCGAGCCGCTCTGCGGTGGTACGGATGCCTCGAAGGGGGGCCCGGAGGTTGCGCTCCACGTCGTGGGCGAGGGCCTTGAGGGGGGAGACGTAGACGACCCGTGTGCGGCGGGTGCGGTCCTCGGGGGGCGGTTCGGCGAAGAGGCGGTCGACGGCCCAGAGGAAGGCGGCGAGGGTCTTGCCCGAGCCGGTGGGGGCATGGATGAGGGTGTGGCCGCCCGAGGCGATGGCGGGCCACCCATCGGCCTGGGCGGCGGTGGGCGCGGCGAAGGCGGCCTCGAACCAGGCCCGGGTGGCGGGGGAGAAGGGGTCTAGCACGCCCATGGCGCGAGCGTATCGGTGGGGTGGGACGTGGGCGGGCGGGTCAGCGGTCCGTGGCGGCGTCACCGTCGTCCCGGTCGGCCGAGCCCCGTCCGTGGACGCCGTTCACGCTCGGTTGATCGGCCTCGCGGGATTCATCACTTTCGGTGATCACGCGGATTCTCACTGTCGTAGCATGGTCCCCACTGGGTCAACGGGCTATCCGGGGGTTTTCGCCATGTCGGCATTTCGACAGGCACGGTGGCAGGAGCTGCGCTCCTCCCGCATGGTGCTGATTCTTTTCGCTTTCTCATTGGTCTTCTCGCTGCTCGCCGCCTTCCCGGCGGCGAACGTCGCGCGAGGGGACACGACGCCGTATCCGGCGCCGGCGACCAACGAAGACCTCGTGGCCGACAGCTGCGATTTGAACATCCTGCTGATCCTCGACGAGACCGGGTCGTTGGTGAACACTTCCGTCGACTACGACGACGATGTGCGGGACGGCGTCACCGACTTCCTTGCTGCCCTCACGGGTACGCGGGCCAAGGTCGGTCTCGTGGAGTTCTCGTCGCCGGACGGGTTCGGCGAGGAGAAGACCTATGCAGAGTCGGCCAGGAACCCGATCACCGATGAGCTCGGGGGTTCTGATCAATACCTCGACCCGTCAGACTCCGTGTTCGATGACTACCTCAACAACGTGAATTCGTTCTCGGGTGGCGCGGGCTTCA
>CAZTLW010000076.1:10306-11528 GCA_964614585.1 uncultured Acidimicrobiia bacterium
AATCCGGTGCCGCTGAACTTCACCAACTGGGAGGCCGGTCTCCGCAGAGCGGTGGACTTCGAGGGCACGGCGGGGAACGCCGACCTCGTCATCTTCTTCACCGACGGGGAGCCCAACACGGTCATCGACGACGATGGCGACGACGACGACGACCCCGCCAACGGTCAAGCAGAAGCACTCGTCGCCTACCCCAATTCGCCCTTTGGTGCCGGCGACACCCAGCGCTTGGCGACCCTCAACGCCATCGACGAGGCGAACCAGCTGAAGAGTGGAGACACCCACGTCATCGGTTTCGGCCTCTTCCCTGGCGGAACGACGGGTCAGCAGCTCGAGTCATTGCAGCTGGTGACGGGACAAGCTCAGATCGGTTCCGTTACCGACGACGATTGGCTCACCACTTCGGCCGCGGGCGATTTCGTCGACCAGTGGCAGGCACTTGCGGAAGAGCTCTGCTCGCCGAGGGTGGACATCGACAAGACCGCCACTGGCGAGAGCCGGGAGTGGGAGTTCGATGTCCAGGTGGATGCCGGCGGCCCCTTCAGGTGGAACTCGCCCGACGACGCTCCGGATCCGGTGAACGGGGTCGGAACGGCGACCGTGTCGACAACCGTCGGTGGGGGGAACACCGCCTCGACCGAGACGGTCCAGTGGACGCCCGACAACTACGGCGACGGAGCAACAGTCGTCATCACCGAGAAGAACATCCCCGACGACTGGGAGCTCACGTCCCTCACGTGCTCGGATAGCAGTGGTGGGCTCGTCGACGAAGACCAGGACCCAGCGAGCTTCACGATCAGCGGCGTTGGCATCGAGGCCCAGATCAACTGCACGGCCACCAACGAACAGGACTCGCTCGAGCAGTCCAAGACGTTCAACGGCGCATCCCGCAACGCGGATGGCACCTTCACTGCCACGTACGACATCCGCACGACGTTCAGCTCCGCCCAAGACGGGAAAACCAAGGACGTCACGATCACCGACACCCCGGACTTCTCGGGTGACCTGTCGATCGACGAAGTGCGCTGGACGCTGAACGATGACACCACGTCGCCGCTGGAGGGCTCGACGACGCTCGCCGAAGGCGTCGAGCAGACCGTGACCGTGACCGTCGACTTCTTCGATCCGGGGAACGATGGCTACGACGACGACTGCAACGGCTCCGGGTCGGGCCTCTTCAACGGCGCCACGGTCGACGGGAACCCGATCGACGCCTGTGGCGACG
>CAZTLW010000077.1:0-11051 GCA_964614585.1 uncultured Acidimicrobiia bacterium
GGTCGGTGAGGCGGCCGAGCTGTCGGCGCAGTGGCACGTCGGCCCGGTCGTCCATCCGCACGATGCTACGGCGGACCGGTCCGTGGGCCGGGAGGGCCGAGGATTGCGGCCGCCGGCGGACGGGTAGTGGCGGACATGACCCACGCTGCGACCCCCACCGACGAGCGCCAGGAGATCCGACGGCTCGCCACCCCCCTCGAGACCGAGGACGACCTCGAGCCGTTGCTCGACCGACTCGCCGAGGCCCGCATCGTGCTCCTCGGCGAGGCCTCCCACGGCACCCACGACTACTACGCCTGGCGGGCGGCCATCACCAGGAGGCTCATCGAGCGCGGTGGCGTGGCCTTCGTGGCCGTCGAGGGCGACTGGCCCGACTGCGCCGAGATCGACCGATGGGTCAAGGGTGAGGGTCCCGAGCCGGACGCCGCCGCCGTCCTCGCGGGGTTCGAGCGGTGGCCGACATGGATGTGGGCCAACCGCGAGGTCGCCTCGTTCATGGACTGGCTCCGGGCCCACAACGACCGCCCGGATGGCGACGTCGGCTTCTTCGGCCTCGACGTCTACTCCCTGTGGGAGTCGCTCCGACGGGTCTTCGAGTACCTCGAGGAGCACGAGCCGACGGCGGTGCCGGCCGCCCGCGACGCCGTCCGCTGCTTCGAGCCCTACGCCGAGGACCCCCAGAGCTACGCCTGGGGAACCCGACTCGTCCCGACCTCCTGCGAGGACGAGGTGGTCGAGCTGTTGACCGAGGTGACGCGACTCACCGCCCACGACGGCCTCGCGGCGTTCGATGCCCGACAGAACGCCCAGGTCGTGGCCGACGCGGAGCACTACTACCGGACCATGGTGCGGGCCGATGCCTCGTCGTGGAACGTCCGCGACACCCACATGGCCGACACCCTCGATCGCCTGCTCGAGCGCCACGGACCCGACGCCGTCGGCGTGGTGTGGGAGCACAACACCCACGTGGGCGACGCCCGAGGCACCGACATGGCGGCGTCGGGCCTCGTCAACGTCGGCCAACTGGTGCGCGAACGCCACGGCGCCGACGACGTGGCCATCGTCGGGTTCGGCGGCCACCGAGGCGAGGTGATCGCCGCCGATGCCTGGGGGTCGCCTCCGCGGCGCCTGCCGGTGCCGCCGGCTCCCGTCGACACCCACGAGGCCCGGCTGCACGACGCCCTCGGCACCCGGTCCCTGCTCCTGTTCGACGACCGGCGCGACGGGCCGTGGACGGGCTCACGGCATGGCCACCGGGCGATCGGCGTCGTCTATCACCCCCACGAGGAGCGACGCGGCAACTGGGTACCGACCGTCATGGGTCGGCGCTACGACGCGTTCTTGTACTTCGAGACGACCGAGGCGCTCGAGCCGCTGCCGGCCGAGGCGGACACCGACGAGCTGGAGACCTGGCCGTTCGGTCGGTGATCCCGGCGAGTCAGCCGCCCAGGTGGTCCTCGAACCAGGCACCCGCCAGCTCGGCGACCCGATCGAGTGCGCCGGGTTCCTCGAACAAGTGGGTGGCGCCCGGCACGATCTCGAGGGCGTGGGGGCATCGGAGGTGGCTCGCCGCCACCCGGTTCAGGTCCAACACGACCTGGTCGTCACCGCCGACCACGAGCAGGGTCGGGGCCGCGACCGTGCCGAGGGCCAGGGCGCCGGCGAGGTCCGGTCGGCCTCCCCGCGAGACGACGGCGTGGACGCGCTCGGGTCGCTCGGCGGCCGCCCGGAGGGCGGCAGCGGCTCCCGTCGAGGCCCCGAACAAGCCGATGTGCATCGCCTCGTCGACGTCGACCGCCCAATCGACGAGGCCGGCCACACGGGCGGTGAGCACGTCGATGTCGAAGCGGTGCTCGGCCGTGCGGACGTCGACCCGTTCCTCGGCGGGAGTGAGCAGGTCGGCGAGCACCGTGCGGAGCCCGCGTTCGCGCAACGAGGCGGCCACGTGCTGGTTGCGGGAGCTGTGGCGACTGCTGCCACTGCCGTGGGCGAAGACGACGGTCCCACGATCCTTCGGGCCGTCCACGAAGGCCGCGAGGCGCGTGCCGTCGTCGAGGTGGATGGTGGTCTCGGTCATCGGCGGCCTGCCTCTCGTTCCTGGGCGAGGAGCGAGCGAACCTCCTCGTCATCGACCTGTCGGAAGTCGTCGTACCACTGACCGACGGCCCGGAACATCGCGGGCGTGGACAGGCAGACGACCTCGTCGGCGAGGCCCTCCAGATCGGCGCATGCCGAGGGCGGCGCCACCGGGACGGCCACGACGATCCGCGCCGGTTCGCGCTGACGGAGCGATGCGAGGGCCGCCTGCATGGTCGAGCCGGTGGCAATGCCGTCGTCGACGACGACGGCGGTCCGCCCGGCGACGGGCACCTCGGGCCGATCGCCCCGGAGCCGCTGCTCCCGGGACCGCACCTCGGCGCGCTGCGCCTCGGCGTACCGCTCGAAGGCGGCATCGTCGATACCGAGAGCACCCAGCAGGTCGACGTTGCGGACGGTGGCGTGGCCCGACGCGACGGCGCCCATCGCCAGCTCGGGCTGACCGGGCACCCCGACCTTGCGCACCACGAGCACGTCGAGGGGCGCTCCGAGGGCGTGGGCCACCTCGGCGGCGACGGGCACACCCCCTCGTGGCAGCCCGAGCACCACGCAATCGGCGCCTTCGAGGCCCTCGGACAGCGCTGCCGCCAACTGGCGGCCGCCATCGGTTCGGTCGGTGAATGTGGGCATGGTGTCCTCCTCGCCCCCCACTACCCCTCTCCGTGGCCCCGACACCTCGGTCGGCCGCCACGACGCTCAGACCCAGCGGTCCTCGCCGCGGTCGAAGGCGGTGGCGCTCTCCCACTCGGCCACCCGGAGACCCGGGGGCTCCTCGGTGACGAGGTCGGGCGAGATGCCATCCACCAGCGTCAGGTGGCCGAGGCCGCCGGGCACGACCGACACCTCGATGTGGGCGACCGGTCGATAGCGCTCGTGGGCGTCGGGCATCCAGACGACGGCGACCGGCGTGCCGCCGACGTCGCCGCGGGTCATCATCAGCCGTGGCCACCGCTCGTCGATGACCCGGAGGGTTCGGCGCAGGGTGTCGGCCTCGGCGAGGCCGGCGAGCTCGATCAGTTGGGGGTCGCGCGCATTGGCGGCCTCCACGACGAGGTTGCGCAGGTCCTCGAGGCCGATCTCCTCGGTCTCGCCGGGCCGGTCGGGCTGGGGGGATTCGTCGTCCATGGATGCTCCGTGGTGGTCCCCGCGTGACTACCCGTCGGCATGGCACTCGAAACCGATGGCTCGGTCCCGGCTCGTACCCTGTCGGGATGCCGCGTTCACCCAACCTCGGGGCCCATGCCCGGAACCTCGTCGAGGTGCTGGTCGGCGCCGGCTACGCCGCCTCCGACCACCGCGTGATCCGGCTGGCGGCCGGACTCGCCTACTACGCCCTCTTCGGCCTGATCCCGGTGCTTTGGGTAGCCGTCACCCTCGCCTCCGTGTTCTTCGGCTCGGAGATCGTGGGTGCCGAGATCGCGTCCGCCATCTCGGGCGTGGTCGGCGACGAGATCGCGGGGTTCGTGCTCTACGCGATCGACGCCATCAGCCCCGACGAGCAGCAGTCCCTCATCACCGCCATCAGCCTGGGCGTGCTGCTGTTCGCCGCCGCCCTCGTGTTCGTGGCGTGGAAGGAACTCATCGACCTCATGTGGGGCATCCCCCGGGTACGCGGGATCCGGGCCTTCGTCGGGCGACGGCTCTTCGGGATCGGCGTCGTGTTCGGGACCGGTCTGCTCCTCGTGGCGGTCCTCTTCGCCCAGAGCGCCATCGCCTTGGTCGACCGAATCGTCGACGTCATCGTCCTCGACACGGCGATCCGTGTGACGGCGTCGGCCGCCCCCACGCTGCTCGGCGCGGTGGCCATCGGCATCCTGTTCCGGTACACGCCCGACGCGAGGGTCGACTGGCGCGACGTCTGGTTCCCCGCCGCCCTCACGATGGGCCTCCTCGTCGTGGGCGCCTGGGGCTATGGCATCTACCTCGAGGTGTACGGGTTCCAATCCACGACCGGGCTCGCCGGGACGCTCGTCCTCGGTCTGGTCTTCGTCTACGGGGCCGCCGCAGCCCTGCTCTTCGGCATGGAGGTCGTGCGAGAGGCACACGAACGTCGGACGGCGACGGGCCGGGACATCTGGTCCTGACGACCACCGGACCCCGAGTCGAGACACCGGAGCGCGACGCCGTCGGTAGCGTCGTGGGCGACGAGCGGAGGAGACGACATGGACCGGATCCTGTTGGCCGTCGATGGCTCGGAGCACGCCCAGCGGGCGGCCCGGGTGGCCGGCGAGCTCTCGAAGGGACTGGGGGCATCGGTCGACGTCATCAACGTCGTGCCCGAGCGCCGGATGGTGCCGGGCGACGCGATGGTGGCACGGGGATCGCTCGAGCACGTCTACGTGTCCGAGCGCGAGATCCTGCGCGAAGCCGGCCAGCAGGTGGTCGGCCAGGCGGCTCGCATCGTCCGCGACGAAGGCGGCACCGTCGGCGACGAGGCGGTCCTGATGGGTGACGCCGCCCACCGGATCGCCGAGCAGGCCGAGGCGTCGAAGGTCGACTGCATCGTGCTCGGCCGCCGTGGTCTCGGCGACATCGGTGGCCTGTTCATGGGCAGCGTGTCCCACAAGGTCGCCAATCTCACCCACACGACGTTGATCACGACCGGATGAGCCGGCGCCGGGTCGTCATCCTCGGGGCGGGGGGACGCGACTTCCACGACTTCAACGTCGTCCTCCGCCACGACCCCGACACCCAGGTGGTCGCCTTCACCGCGGCCCAGATCCCCGGCATCGCCGGTCGCATCTACCCACCGGCACTGGCAGGACCCCACCACCCCGACGGGATTCCGATCGTCCCCGAGGACGACCTCGCGGATTTGATCGCCACCGAGGACGTCGACCTCGCCTACCTGTCCTACTCGGACCTCGCCCACGTCGACGTCATGCACAAGGCGTCGGTCGTCCTCGCGGCCGGTGCCGACTTCGGACTCATCGGCCCGCACCGGAGCATGCTCGAGAGCACGAAGCCGGTGGTGGCGGTCTGCGCCGCCCGCACCGGCAGCGGCAAGAGCCAGACCAGTCGCTGGATCGGGGCTTCGCTCCGGGACGCCGGCCTGGCGGTGTCGCTCGTCCGGCACCCGATGCCGTACGGCCACCTCGAGGCGATGCGGCTCCAGCGGTTCGCGACGCTCGCCGACATCGACGCCTCGAACCCGACGATCGAGGAACGGGAGGAGTACGAGGCGCCCGTCCGAGCGGGCCTGCTCATGTGGGCAGGCGTCGACTACGAGGAGATCCTGCGGGCGGCCGAGGCGGAGTCCGAGGTGATCGTCTGGGACGGGGGCAACAACGACACCCCGTTCTTCCGGCCCGACCTGTTGGTCACCGTGGTCGACGCCCTGCGACCCGGTCACGAACTCGCCTACCACCCCGGGGAGGTGAACCTGCGGATGGCCGACGTGGTGATCGTCAACAAGGTCGACCAGGCCGACCCGGCCGACGTGGCGGCGATCGAGGCGACGGTGGCGGCCGCCAACCCGGGTGCCGAGATCCTCCACACCGCCTCGCCGGTGCGGCTCGAACCCGGTCCCGAGGTCGCCGGCACGCGGGTGCTGGTGGTGGAGGACGGCCCCACGACCACCCACGGCGGGATGCCCTGGGGGGCGGGCACGGTCGCCGCCCGGGCAGCCGGGGTCGCCGAGGTGGTGGACCCGAGGCCCCATGCGGTGGGTTCGATCGTCGAGACCTTCGCCCGGTACCCCCACATCGGTCCGGTGCTGCCGGCCATGGGCTACGGAGCCGACCAACTCGCCGAGCTCTCCGAGACGATCCGACGGGTGCCGTGCGACGTCGTCATCACGGGCACCCCCATCGACCTCGCCCACGTGCTCGACGTGGGCCACCCGATCCGTCACGCCACCTACGGCTCGGAGCAGGTCGCCGGGCGCCCCCTCGAGGAGATCCTGTCGGAGGTGGTGGGACGGCCGGTGGGCTGAGGGGATCCGCCGACGGCTGCGAGGATCGGCCCGACGACGATCGGAGGACAGGTGGACCCGTGGCTCTGGGGGCTGGTGGCGGCGATCGCCGGCTACCTCATCGGCTCCGTGTCCTTCGCCCGCCTCACGATGCGGCTGGCGGCGCCCGGACGCGCCGTCGGCGAGGTCCGCCGCGAGGTCGAGGGATCCACGGAGGACTTCGAGGCCCACAAGGTGAGCGCCACGGCGATCCGCGACCAGCTCGGCGCTCGATTCGGCTGCCTCACGGCGATGCTCGACGCCTCGAAGGCAGCGATCGTCGCCTTGGCCTTCCTGGCAGCGTTCCCGGACCGGCCCTACTACCTCGTCGCCGCCGCCGGGGCCATCGTCGGCCACATCCTCCCCCTGTACCACCGCTTCCGGGGCGGTGGAGGCCTGTCGACGATCTACGGCGCCTTCCTGGTCGTCGACTGGGTCGGTGTCGTCGCCACGACGATCACCGCGTTGGCGCTGGGGATCGCCGCCGGCAGGGTCCTCGTGATCCGATGGTCGGGGATCGTGCTCATGATCCCCTGGCTCTGGTGGCGGACCGGCGACCCGTGGGTGGTGGGCTTCGCCGTGGTCGCCAACGTCCTCTTCTGGACCGCCCTGGTGCCGGAACTGCGGCAAGTGGCCCGCTTCCGGACGAGGGGAACGCCTCCCGACGAACGGGCCGTGGCCGAGTTGCTCGGCATGGGGAGCTTCTGGGACCGGGTCAGCCCGTACTCCATCCCGTCGTTGCTCGAAAGGAACCGCGGCACGGGATGAGATGACAGCGCGGCCCCCGCCCGGTCACCCCGTCGAGTGCTTCTCGATCCACCGGTCCATGTCGGCCCAGCGGGCGAGGAGCCACTCGGCCAGCACGGTTCGGTCCTCCCAGTGCTCGGGCCGGGGCGCGGGCCGCCCCTCGAGGATCACGTGGCGGCCCTCGGGGATCGCCCGCCAGATCCCGGCGAGCGAGTCGAGGTCCTCGTAACCGACGTGGGCGACGAACACCACGGTGGCATCGGGGGCAGCCATCATCGCCGCGTGCACCCCGCCGACCCGGGGCAGGAGGAGGTGGTCGAGACGCTCGGCGGCATCGGCCAACTCGACCTGGCCGGCGGCCCGGAGCTCGGCCACCCGATCGTCATGTCGCCGCCGGGTGAAGTTGCCGCCCTCCGGGAAGGTGATGTAGGCACCGCCGGGCGGGACGGCGGCATGGGTGCGGACGGTCTCGGCGGTGTCACGGCGACCCATGAAGAGGTAGCCGCCAGCCGCGGCGACATGGTCGAAGAACGGGTCCCAGAGCAGCTTCCCCTTGCCGATGCCCCGGATCATGCGGCCCTGGCGGTTGGCCAACTCGTCCATGAGGAAGAGCGCGTCGCCGGGGCCGGCGTGCCGACTGACGACGATGAGTCGACCATCGTCGGGCGGCGGGAAGCGCACGTCGAAGGTGAAGTGGAGGCAGCGGCGAAGCGTGGCCGTGATGACTCCCAGCCACCAGCACAGGAGCGACTGGTAGACGGACTCGTTGGCCGCCGCCGTGCGGAACGGCTTCGTGATCCAGACGCCGAACGCCGCCGGCAGGGCCACGGCCTCGAGGGCACAGAACATGACGCCGAGGCCCAGCAACCGGGTGTTGCGCCAGGCTGCGCGATCGACGAGGTCGAGGACGACCGATACCACGAATGCCACCGGGGAGAGGACCACGGCGAGGATCGCGCCGACCCAGGTCACGGGGGCCAACACCAACCAGCGCACGAGACGGGGCGGCGGCGTCATCGTGGTTCCTAGTCTGACACCCATGGATCCATCCGGTCGGCCGAAACGCGCCTTCGTGCTGGGTGGTGGGGGGTTTCGGGGAGCCGCCGAGGTGGGCATGCTGAAGGCCCTCGCCGAGGCCGGCGTCGAGCCGGACCTCATCGTGGGTACCTCGGTCGGCGCCCTGAATGGGGCGATCGTCGCCAGCCGACCGCTGATGAAGGGGGTCGAGCGGTTGGAGGCGGTGTGGCTGTCCGACGACTTCGGGGCGGTGTTCTCCGAGGGGCTCACCGAGCGGGCGGCGAACTTCGTGCGCCACCGCACCCACCTCCACTCGAGCGAACCGCTGCGGCGACTCATCGACCACTGGGCCCCCGCCACCCTCATCCAGGACCTCGACGTCCCGTTCCAGTGCGTGGCGGCCCGCATCGAGACCTCGTCGGAGGTCTGGTTCGCCGAGGGCCCCCTCGCCGATGCCGTCCTCGCCTCGGCGGCCGTGCCGGGGCTGTTCGCCCCGGTCGCCATCAGGGGCGAGCACTACGTCGACGGCGGCGTCGTCAACTCGATCCCCATCTCCCGGGCGCTCGAGCTCGGCGCCGAGGAGATCTGGGTTCTGCAGGTCGGCAACGTGGACGTCCCCCTCCAGCTGCCGAGGCAGGCCTGGGACGTGGCGATCGTGGCGTTCGAGGTGGCTCGGCGCCATCGCTTCCACCGGGATCTCGAGACCCTGCCCGAGCACGTCACGCTGCGCGTGCTGCCGACCGGCGCCGACCACGTGGACCGATACAACGACCCCGGTCGCCTCCGATATCGAGCCTCGGATTCCATTCCCGACGCCATCGAGCGGGCCCATCGGGCAGCCGGCGACTTCCTGGACGAGGCCCTCGCCCGCTGATCGTTCCGCATCGTTTTGTGTCGCACCCTCCTGTGATGATGGGTGCATGGAAGCCACGTTGGACGCCCTGGAAGCGGAGATCGATCGACTGATCGAGGTCGATGCCCGGGTGTCGGCCCGTCGGATCGAGCTGATCCGAGCTGCCGACCGGGCGCAGGTGGCGTTCGTGGATGGGGCTCGGGATCTGGTCGAGTGGGTGACTCGCCGGTTCGACGTCGAGCGCGACACCGCCCGCCGGTGGGTTCGCACCGCCCGAGGCATCCCCGACGGGGTGTTCGACCGGCTCGCCGCCGGTGAGATCACGGCCGACCGGGCCCATGCCTACACCGAGGCGTCGCTGGCTGGTATCGCCGTCGACCTCCTCGACGGCCTCGAGTTGGCGGGGGTGCGGCATCTGTGCCGTCGCCGCCGGAAGGAACCCGTGTCGACGGAGGGCTACCTCGTGATCCAGCCCCAGTTGGACGAGGCCGGCTACAGACTTCACGGCCGGCTTGGTGCGGTGCAAGGTTCGGTGGTGACCCAGGCGTTGGAGGCCGAGGCCGACCGGCTGTGTGACGGGATCCCCGGTCACGAGCGGCCGACCCGCTCGGAACTGCGAGCCGACGCGTTGGTGTCGCTGGCCGAGGGCGGCGAACGTCGAGCGGTCGTGTCGGTCCACCACACCACCGAGGGCTCGATCGAAGTCGACGCCCGGCGCACAGGGCCGGGTTCGAGAACGGCTCCGCCGTTCTCGGGGTTCCAGAAGAACGGCTCCGCCGTTCTTCAACCGACCGAAGGTCGGCTGCCTCCCAAGGCGACTTGGAGCATGCCACCTGCATCGGATCGATTGAAGAGGACGTAGGCGGCCGACCGGTGGGTGGGACGCGCCAGTCGGTCAGCCCTCGTCAGCGGCGTCGGATCCTGTATCGAGACCAGTACCGCTGCTCAGTGGATGGCTGCACCAGCCGCTCCCGCCTCGAAGTCCACCACGTCATCCCTCGAACCCAAGGCGGGCCGAACGAGGATTGGAACCTCACGACCCTGTGCTGGTTCCACCATCACGTGGTGGTCCACCGGCGAGGCTTCGCCATCGACCGCACCAGCCCACCCGGCCGACGCCGCCTGCTCCCACCCGGCCACGAACGGGCCCCGCCCGGCTGAGCCGACCGAAGGCCAGGACTCAACTACTCGACCCAGACCACCCGATCCCAGACCCCCGGACCCGCCACGCGCGGGCTCCTGGTGTGCTCAGGACCCCTTCGGTGTCGCAGGCGTCAGCCGCCGCCGGCGACTCGGGTTGCCGTCGCTACGGGCAGACAGCGTTGCTCGACGCCTTGTTGGTGCTGCTGGCGCCGTCGTTCCAGGTCAGGATCGTCGTGTTGGCCCCGCCGCCGACCGGGAGGTACCAGAACGTGTCGCCGGGCAGCGCGCCACCGGACAGCGTGCCACCACCGCTGGTCGACATGGTGACCGCCACGGTCTCGGTGTTGTTGTTGCGGACCCGCCACTTGCGGAAGTCGTCGAAGAACTCGGCCTCGGTGCAGAACGACGTGAGGACGAGCGACACCCCAGCGGGCTCCGACCCCGTGCACACGGCGTACACGGTGCCGGCCGCCACGTCGACGCCGACGGTCCAACCCGACAGGTCGGCCTCGGGTCGGCTCTCGAGGACCTCGGTGCCGGACGGGACCGAGAAACCACCACCGGTAACTTCGAATCCCGGACTGCACGAGACGGTCGCCGTGGTGCCCGAGATGGGGGCCTCGACGTACTCGAGGCCCGCGGCGGGAGTCGGTGCGGGCGCGGCGCCGCTGGCATTGGGAATCGCACCGGTTCCGTCTGCGCCATCGGCCCCGGGTGGTCCGGTCGGCCCGGGTGGTCCGGTCGGTCCCGGCGCGCCGTCTGCGCCGTCGGCCCCGGGTGGCCCCGTGGGTCCGGGTGGTCCGGTCGGTCCCGGCGCGCCGTCTGCGCCGTCGGCCCCGGGTGGCCCGGTCGGGCCGGTGCTCCCTCCCGCACTGCCGAGGTTGTCGTGGTACCGCTTGAGGATGGCGGTCGCCTGGCCTCGGGTGATGAAGTCCTCCGGGCCGAAGTCGCCGTTTCCGTAGCCGAAGACGATCCGATTGTCCTGCGCCCACTGGATCTCGTTGGCGAACAGGTAGTCCTCGGGCACGTCCTCGAACGGACCTTCCGCCACCGCGACCGTGGCGGCGGTGAGGGCGGTCAGGACGGCACCGACGATGACGAGGGTGCGTCGTCGCACGATTGGCTCCTTCGATGGTTCGCTCGGCACGGTACCGACCGTGCCTCCCATCAACTCGGACCCGCGTCCTGCGCGTCCTCAGTCGTCCTGGGAGTTCATCGTCAGCCGCGACCAGACCTCGGCGC
>CAZTLW010000078.1:0-10976 GCA_964614585.1 uncultured Acidimicrobiia bacterium
CCTCCCACCGGCCTCGTACCTCGGCCGGCGGGGCCCATCCCCCCTCCGGGGGGATTCCCTCCGTGGCGTACTCGGTACTGGCCACCGGAGGTGGCCCATGATCGAGGTCGTCGTCTTCGTGCTCATGGCGGCGGCGGCGCTGGCCGGTGCCCTGACGCTGGTGCTCGCCAAGAACCCCGTCTACTCGGCGCTCGGGATGCTCGGGACGCTCTTTGCCATCGCGGTGCTCTACGTGACGCAGTTGGCCCACTTCATCGCCGCCGTGCAGATCGTCGTCTACGCCGGGGCGATCGTCACGCTGTTCCTCTTCGTGATCATGCTCGTGGGCGTCGACCGGGACGAGGACACGACCGAGACGATCCGCGGACAGCGGGCCGGGGCGCTGGCGATCGTCGGCGGCGCCGTCCTCGTGGCCGGCTACCTGTGGCTCTCGGGGGTCTTCACCTGGTCGGTCGTGGGGGAGGGCACCGAACCGGTCAACGGCACGGTCGAGGCCACCGGCCGGCTCCTCTTCGAGGGCTGGCTGCTGCCCTTCGAGGTGACCTCGCTGCTGCTCATCATCGCCTCGATCGGGGCCGTCGGCCTCGCCCTCTTCCGACCCCGACGGAAGGAGGGCGCCGAGTGATCGTCACCCCGGCCTGGTACATGCTGCTCGCCGCGGCGCTCTTCGTGATCGGCATCGCCGGGGTGCTCACCCGGCGCAACGCCCTCATCATGTTCATGTCGATCGAGCTGATGCTCAATGCCGTCGCCCTCACGTTCGTGGCGGCCGGCACCGCCGTGGGCAACCTCGCCGGGCAGCTCTCGGTGTTCTTCATCCTCGTGGTCGCCGCCGCCGAGGCGGTGGTCGGCCTCGCCATCGTCGTCGCCGTCTACCGGCGCCGCCAGAGCGCCAGCGTCGACGAGCTGTCGGAGCTCTCGGGCTGATGGAGGCGCTCCTCGACTTCGCCGAGCAGTGGGTGTGGCTCATCATCGCCCTCCCCCTGGCCGGCGCCGTCGTCAACCACTTCGTCGGTGGGCGGCTGCCCGAGCCGCTGCCGGGCCTGCTCGCCACGGGGGCCTCGGGGCTCGCCTTCGTCGTGGCCGTGGTGGCGGCCATCCCGTGGATCGACGGGCCGCAGGAGGCCGTGCGGGTCGAGCTGTGGTCGTGGATGCCCTCGATCGGGGTCGAGTTCGCCATCCGGTGGGACCCGCTCGCCATCGCCATGGTGCTGCTCGTCACCGGCGTCGGCACCCTCATCCACTTCTTCTCCATCGGCTACATGCACGGCGACGAGCGATTCGGCCGCTACTTCACGTGGCTCAACCTCTTCGCCGCCTCGATGCTCGTGCTGGTCATGGCCGACAACTTCGGGATGGTGTTCCTCGGCTGGGAGATGGTCGGCCTCTGTTCGTACCTGCTCATCAGCTTCTGGTACACGAAACCGGTGGCGGCCGAGGCCGGCAAGAAGGCCTTCGTCGTCAACCGGATCGGCGACTTCGGGTTCATCCTCGGCCTGATCGCCGTGTTCGCCTTCTTCGGCACGATGTCGTTCGAAGGCGTGCTCGAGGCCCCCGGCGAGGTGCTGTCGGCCGGATGGGCCACCGCCATCGGCGTGGCATTCCTCATCGCCGCCATCGGCAAGTCGGCCCAGATCCCCCTGTACGTGTGGCTGCCCGACGCCATGGCCGGCCCGACCCCCGCCTCGGCCCTCATCCACGCCGCCACCATGGTGACCGCCGGCGTCTACCTCATCGCCCGCAGCGCCTCCATCTTCCAGCTCTCGGAGGGGGCGCTCATCGCCGTGGCCCTCGTCGGCGCCGTCACCGCCCTGTGGGCGGCGCTCATCGCCGTCGGCCAGCACGACATCAAGCGGGTGCTCGCCTACTCGACGGTGTCCCAGCTCGGCTTCATGGTCATCGGCGTGGGCTCGGCCGCCTTCACCGCCGGGCTCTTCCACCTCATCACCCACGGCGTGTTCAAGGCGCTGCTCTTCCTCGGGGCCGGGTCGGTCATCCATGCCATGGGCGACGAGCAGGACATGCGCAGGATGGGCGGGCTGCTGAAGAAGATGCCGGTGACCGGCTGGACCATGGCGATCGCCACCCTCGCCATCGCCGGGATCCCACCCCTGGCGGGCTTCTGGTCGAAGGACGAGATCCTCGGTGCCGCCTTCGACCGGGGCGGCATCTACCAGGTCATCTGGGTGGTCGGCCTTCTCACCTCGGTCCTCACCGCCTTCTACATGGCCCGCTGGTTCGTGCTCGTCTTCCTGGGCCAGCCCCGCTGGGACGAGGGCGTCGACCCACACGAGTCGCCGGCGGTCATGTCGCTGCCGCTCGTCGGCCTCGCCGGGCTCACGGCCGTCATCGGCCTCATCAACACGCCGTTCGCGCTCGGCTTCGAGCACTTCCTCGAGCCGTCGTTCGAGGGCGTCGCCCTCCAGGTGCCGGCCAAGGGAGCCATCCTGTGGATCCTCGCCGGGATCGCCACCGCCGGCGCCCTCGTCGGGCTCGGGGTCGGATTCGCCACCTATCGGGACCCGGCTCGCCGCGAGGCGTTCGAGACCCGGGCGTCGGGCTTCCTCGCCGCCTCGGGTCGGGCATTCGGCGTCGACGAGGCGTACTCCCGTTGGATCGTCGGACCCCTCACCACCGCCGCCGAGGCCGCCTCCCGCTTCGACGCCGGCGTCATCGACGGCGCCGTCAACGGGGTCGCCCGCGTCGTGGGCCGGGCCGGCACCGCGCTCAAGCCGCTCCAGAACGGCTTCGCCCGCAGCTACGGGGTCGGCATCGCCGCCGGAGCACTGGTACTCGTCCTCTGGTTCGTCTCGAGGGGGATCTGATGGAGCAGGTCCCCATCCTCACGCTGCTGGTGGCGACGCCGATCGTCGCCGCCCTCGTCGTCGCCCTGCTCCCGACGCGTCGGACGGAGTTGGCCCTGCCGGTGGGCATCGGCCTGTCGACCATCCCCCTCGCCCTCGCCGGGTGGCTCTTCTTCGAGTTCACCGCCACCGGCGGCTTCCAGTTCACCGAGTTCGCCACCATCTACGAGCCGCTCGGGGTGGCCTGGAACGTCGGCATCGACGGGATCTCGATGCCGCTCGTCGTCATCACCGCCGTCCTCGTCCCGATCGCGCTCGGCGCCAGCGCCGGGATCACCGACCGCCCCAAGTTGTTCGTGATCATGGTGCTGCTGCTGGAGGCGGCCACCATCGGGGTGTTCGTCGCCCTCGACCTGCTCGTGTTCTTCGTGTTCTTCGAGTTCGTCCTCGTCCCCATGACGTTCATCATCGGGATCTGGGGCTCCGAGCGTCGCATCTACGCCGCCGTGAAGTTCTTCCTCTACACGGCGTTCGGGTCGGCGCTCATGCTGGCGGGCATCATCGCCCTCGTCCTGACGGCCGCCGACGGCGGGGCGATCTCGTTCGCCTGGCAGGATCTCGTCGGCCTCGGGCTGCCGGCGGACACGCAGCTATGGCTCTTCGCCGCCTTCGCCCTCGCCTTCGCCATCAAGGTGCCGCTGTTCCCGCTCCACACCTGGCTGCCCGACGCCCACGTCCAGGCCCCGACCGCCGGGTCGGTGCTGCTGGCCGGCGTGCTGCTGAAGCTCGGCACCTACGGCCTGCTGCGGTTCAACCTGCCGCTCTTCCCCGAGGCCTCGGTGTCGGCCGTGCCGGTCATGGCGACGCTGGCCGTGATCGGCATCATCTACGGGGCGGCGGTGGCCATCGTCCAGCCCGACCTCAAGAAGCTGGTGGCCTACTCGTCGGTGTCCCACCTCGGCTTCATCGTGCTCGGCACGTTCGCCCTCACGGGGGCCGGCCTCGAGGGAGCCGTCATCCAGAACGTCAACCACGCCATCACGACGGGTGCCCTCTTCCTCATCGTCGGGATGCTCTACGAGCGTCGCCACACCAAGCAGATCGCCGACTACGGGGGCGTCGCGAAGTCGGCCCCGCTGCTGGCGGGCTTCTTCCTCTTCATGTCGCTCGCCTCGATCGGCCTGCCCGGGTTGAACGGCTTCGTGGGCGAGTTCCTGGTGCTCGTCGGCTCGGGCCGGACCCTGCCGGGCTTCACCGCGGTCGCCGCGGTCGGGGTGATCCTCGCCGCCATCTACCTGCTGTGGGCCTACCAGCGAGTCTTCACGGGCGAGCCAGAGACGGAGGAGAACCGCACGATCGCCGACCTTCGCTGGGGCGAGGGCCTCGTGCTGGTCCCCCTCGCCGCCCTCGTGCTCGTCCTCGGCCTCTACCCCAACGTGCTCCTCGACAAGATCACCCCCAGCACCGACGCGATCATCGCCCAGGTCGAGGAGGGCAGTGACTACGTGGCGCCCGACGTGATCGTGCTGGCGCCGGTCGGCGATCCCGAGACGGAGGCCCACGGATGATCGAGGCCCCCGACATCAGCCTCGTCGCGATCCTGCCCGAGGTGATCCTCGTGCTCGGCGCCGTCGCCGCCCTCATCGTCGTGGTCAGCTCCGCCGACGGTCATCGGTGGCTCCCCTGGGTGGCCGGGCTCACCGTGGCCGGCGCCGTCGCCGGGACCGCCGTGCAGTGGGTCGACACGGTCGAGCAGGGGACCACCTTCTCCTACGCCGACATGATCATCCTCGACCAGCAGACGGTCGTCGCCCGGGTGATCCTGCTGACGGTGCTGACGCTCGCCCTCCTCATCGGCTGGCGCTACCTCCTCGAGCTCGGCACCCGCGGCGGCGAGGCGCTGGCGCTCGTGCTCCTGGCCACTGCCGGATTCATGTTCATGGGCTCGTCGATCCACCTCATCATGTTGTTCCTCGGCCTCGAGGTCGGTTCGATCAGCCTGTACGTCCTGGCCGGGCTCGGCCAGCAGTCCCGTCAGTCCGACGAGGCCGCCATCAAGTACTTCCTGCTGGGGTCGGTCGCCTCGGCGATCTTCCTGTACGGCGCCGCCCTGCTCTACGCCGGCACCGGTGCCCTCGACTACCGGGGCCTGTTCGGCTTCTTCGCCGGCGACGTCATCGTGTTCCAGGACGGGGTCCTCACCGCCGGGATGGCGCTCGTGTTCGTCGGGCTGCTCTTCAAGATCGCCGCCGCCCCATTCCACTCGTGGGCGCCGGACGTGTACCAGGGCTCCCCGGCCGGCATCGTGGGCTTCATGGCGGCCGTCGCCAAGATCGGCGCCATCGTGGCGATCCTCCGGCTCGTCCAGGTCCCCTTCGCCGATCTCCTCGAGACCTACCAGCTCCCCATCGCGGCGGTGGCGGCCGTCTCGGTGGCGGTCGGCACCCTCTACGCCATCGTCCAGTCCGACCTGCGACGGGTCCTCGCCTACTCGGGCGTCGCCCACGCCGGGTTCCTGCTCACGGCGGTGGCCACCGGCATCGCGGGCGAGGTGCAGCTCCTCTTCTACCTCGCCACCTACGTCGTGACCCTGGTGGCCGCCTTCGGCATCGTTGCTCTCGTCGAGGGCCCGGGGTCGGCCGGCTCACCGCTGGACGGCTATCGGGGCCTCAGTCGCCGGTCGCCGGGCCTGGCCGCCGCGCTGTCGGTGCTCATGCTGGGCCTGGCGGGGATGCCCGTCACCTCCGGCTTCATCGCCAAGTTCGGGGTGTTCGCCGAGGCCTGGAACGCCGGGCTGGAGTGGCTCGTCATCGTCGGGTTGCTGGCGACCGTCGCCGCCTTCTTCTTCTACCTCCGGGTCATCGTGCTCATGTACTTCGAGGAGGGCGAGGGCGAGCCCACCGGCGTCGGGAGGCTCGCCTGGGCGGGGTTGACCCTGTCGGTCGCCGTGACCCTGCTGCTGGGCGTCTACCCGACACCCCTCCTCGAGGCCCTGACCGCCGCCCTTGGCTAGGGCCGCCGTCGCCGTGTCGCTGGCGGCGGCGCTCTGGGTGGTCGCCACCCCGGCTCCGGTCCTCGCCGCCACCACGGCGGTGGCGGACCTCGTGCTCATCCCCGCCGACGACGTGCTCGGCGACGACCTGTACGCCGGCGCCGGGCGGGTCGTGGTGGCCGGGACCGTCGAGGGCGACGTGGTGGCCGCCGCCTTCGGGGAGGTGCGGGTGGACGGCCTCGTCGAGGGTGACCTCCTCGTGACGGCCCCCAGCGTGGTGGTCACCGGCGAGGTCACCGGATCGATCCGTGGGCTGGTGGGACGGGTCCGGGTGGCGACCGGGGGCGTGGTGGGCGGCGACCTCGCCGTCACGGCCGGGCTGGTGGCCATCGACGGTGCCGTCGACGGCGAGGTACTCGGCGTGGGCGTCGTGACGACCGTCGACGGATCGTCCGGGCCGTTGTCGCTGCGGGGCTGGTCGATCGAGGTGACCGGCACCGTCGACGGCGAGGTCCGCCTCCTCGGCCGCGCGGTCACCGTCGCCGAGGGAGCCACCGTTCGGGGCGACGTCGTTGCCACGGCCGACCCGCAGGTCGCCGAGGGAGCGACCGTGACCGGCTCGGTGCGCCGGGCCCCGGTGCCGGTGCTGCCGATCCGTGCCCGATCGACGGTGGTCGTCGGCGCCGTGGTCGGCCTCGTCGTCGCCACCGCGGCGGGGCCGATGCTCGCCTGGGTGGCGCCCGGCTTCCTGCGGCGGGCCATCCACCGGACCCGCCGCCGTCCGCTGGCCGTGCTCGGTCGGGGGGTGGTCTTCGTCCTCGGGCCGACCCTGGTGGTCGGGCTGCTGGTGGCGACCGCCCTCGCCGTGCCGGCCGCTGCCGGGCCGGCGGCGACGGCGGCATCGATCATCGCCCTCGTGTGGTTCGTCGTGGGGGCCGGCGCCGCCGTCGGGGGGGCGTCGGCGGTCACCGTCGCCGCCGGGCACCTCGTGGTTCGCCGGGGCTCGCATCTCGCCGCCCACGTGGTCGGTCTCGTGGGTCTGCTCGGCCTCGTGGTCGTGCCCTACGTCGGCTACGCCGTCGCCCTCCTGGGTGGCCTCCTGGCGGTCGGTGCGGCCCTCGGCCCGGGCGGTGACCGGCCGTCCCCGGGGTGGTTCTCAACCGCCGAGGGCGACGGTGACGAGCAGCACGACGGCCGCCAGCGCCGAGATGGCGAGGACCCCGGCCCGGAGTGAGGCCGGCGGCACCCGGCGGGTGATCGACCCCGAGAGGGCGAAGCCGACCACGAGCGGCACGACGAGCACCCCGGCGGTGGCCAGCTCACGGGGCCCGATCCGCCCGGCGACCGCGAGCGTGGTGAGGTTGATGCCGAGGCCGAGCGTGAAGACGGCGCCCAGCGTCGAGCGGAGTTGGGGGCCCGAGCGGCTCCGGTACAGCATCCCGAGCGGCGGACCCCCCACGCCCGTGCTGAGGCCCATCGCCCCCGACGTGACGCCGGTGGCGACCTGGGTGAACGGGGTCACCGGCACGGTCCACCCCCGGGCCATGGCCACGACCCCGAAGAGCACGACGAGGCCCACGACGAGGCCGAGGGCCCGTTCCGTCAGCAGCGACAGGGCCAGGAGGCCGAGGGCGGCCCCGGGTACCCGGCCCACCAGCACCCAGGCGGCCCCCCGGACGTCGAGATCGCCGCGCTCGCGCACGAGTGCCGAGATGGCGGCGACGACGGCGATCAACTGGATCGGCACCGGGACGAAGGCCGTGTCGAGGGTGGCGAGGATCGGCACCGCCACGATGGCGAGGCCGAGCCCGAGGGTGCCCTGCACGGCGGCGCCGGCGAACACCGTCACGACGGCGACGGCCCATTCGATGGGGGAGGCGAAGTCCAACACGGGACGGCGCAGGGTACGACGACCCCGATCGGTCGGATAATTTCACCACCCTGCCTAACGCTCGGTATGTTGGGGCCCGCGACGGTGTGGGCATGCCGACAAGGAGAGGGAAGACGGAGATGGCCGAGGAGCCGGATGTGGTCGCCGACGCGACCCACGACGACGAAGACCACCATCCACGGGGCACGTTCGTGCTCCTGCTCGCCTTCCTGGCGGTGACCGCCGGGTACTGGATCTGGGCCTTCACGACCCTGTTGGACAGGGCCGCCGGATGATCAAGACCCTCGACCGCTACGAGAAGATCATTCTCGGGGCGACGATCGTCGGCCTGATCCTCGGCATCGTGGCCATCGTCTTCTCGGTCGTCGAGGCGGGCATCCACCTGCCCACCATCGAGGGCCGCATCGATCCCGCCGAGGTGCGCGACACGCCGCCGTTCGACAATCCGGGCGTCTTCGACAACGGCGATGGCACCTACGACGCCGTCATCATCGCCCAGACCTGGCTGTGGGAGCCGGACGTCATCGAGGTGCCGGCCGGCAGCACCGTGCACTTCGAGATGACCTCGATCGACGTGCTCCACGGGATCCACATCTGGGACACGTCGATCAACGCCATGATCATCCCGGGTCAGATCACCCGGGTCAGCCAGACGTTCAACCAGCCCGGTGAGTACGGCGTCGTGTGCCACGAGTACTGCGGCATCGGCCATCACCAGATGTTCGGAAGGGTGGTGGTGACCCCATGATCGACGATCGACCCGATGACGCCCCGGAGCCGAGCGCGGCGCTCGCCACCTTCGCGGCCAAGATCGACGCCATGCCCGACGGCGCCGTGCAGCGGCGCTACTCGCTCTGGCAGATCTACCTCTCGTTCGTGGGTCTCGCCCTCGGCGGGGCCATCGGCACCCTGCAGGCCTTCGACCGGGCCGGCCACGACTTCTACGAGTCGGTCGGGCTCAACAGCTACTACCAGGGGCTGAGCATCCACGGCGTGGCGCTCGCCATCGTCTTCACCTTCACGTTCTCGAACGGCTGGCTGCAGTACGCCACCATGCGGGGCTTCAACCGGCCGCTCAGCCAGACATGGCTCGTGAAGGCGTCGTTCTGGCTGTCGGCGGTGGGCATCGCCCTCGCCACGTTCGCGCTGCTCGCCGACGAGGCGACCGTGCTCTACACGATGTACGCGCCGCTGCAGGCGAGCTGGATGTACTACCTCGGCGCCGCCCTGCTCGTCGTGGGCACCTGGGCGGTGCTGGCCAACCAGCTCGTCACGTTGCGGGCCTGGCGCAGGGACAACCCGGGGGAGCGGATCCCGCTCATCTCGTACGCGTCCATCACCACCTACCTCATGTGGGGTCTCGCCTCGATCGGCATCGCGGTGGAGGTGCTGGTGTTCCTGCTGCCGTGGTCGCTCGGCCTCATCGACGGCGTCGACCCGCTGCTGACCCGGACGCTGTTCTGGTTCACCGGCCACCCGATCGTGTACTTCTGGCTCCTGCCGGCGTACGTGGCCTGGTACCTGGTGGTGCCCAAGCGGGCCGGGGGGCGGTTGTTCTCGGACCCGGTCGTGCGGGTCGTGTTCATCATGTTCCTGCTGCTGTCGACCCCGGTCGGCCTGCACCACCAGTTCACCGACCCGGGCGTCGACGAGGGCCTGAAGTTCGTGCACGGCCTGTTGACGTTCGCCGTGTTCTTCCCGTCGGTGATCACCGCCTTCACGCTCATGGCCGCCCTCGAGGAGGGCGGGCGAAAGAGGGGCGGCAAGGGCCTGTTGGGCTGGATCCCCAAGCTGCCGTGGAAGGACCCGTTGGCGACGACGAACATCCTGGCGATGATCACCTTCCTGTTCGGCGGCATGTCGGGGCTCATCAATGCCTCGGCCACCGTCAACAAGGTGGTCCACAACACCTCGTTCGTGCCCGGCCACTTCCACATGACGGTGGGTTCGGCGGTCGCCCTGTCGTTCATGGGCATCGCCTACTGGCTCGTGCCGCACCTGACCGGCAAACGCCTGTTCAGCGACCGCCTCGCCCTCGTGCAGGCGTGGCTGTACGCGGGTGGAGTCCTCGTGTTCGGTCGGGGCCTCATGGTGTCGGGGCTCAACGGCCAGCCGCGACGGGTGCCGATCAACCAGGCGACCTACGGCAACGCCTCGTGGTTCGAGGGCGACTCGCTGGCCGCCATCGGTGGGTTCATGATGGTGATCGCCGGAGCGATGTTCTTCTACAACCTCATCCGGACGATGGCCTCCCGCCAGCCCGCCCGGGTGCACGAGCTGGAGTTCGAGACCTCGGACTCGATCGTCCCGGCGTCGAGTGGGCCGGCGATCCTCGACTCGCTGGGGTTCTGGTTCATCATGGCCGTGGCGCTGGTCGCCCTCGCCTACACGCCGGCGTTCATCATCCAGGGCTTCGACCCGACGAGCCCGACCTGGCAGCCGTGGTAGCGGCGGCGTAGCCGCCGCAGTATCGAGTACGAAGTACCAAGTACCGGGAACGAGCGGTCCCCGGGGCGTCGAGCCCCGGGGACCGCTTCTTCTTACTCAGTACTTGGTACTCAGTACTGCGTCGGGCGCCTTCGGCGCCTCACGCCATGCCGAGTGCCACCAGGCCGCCTTCGAGGTTGCCGGCACGGTGGCCGCAGTTGGCGAGGAAGCGGGCGGCCTGCTCGCTGCGGTTGCCGGAGCGGCAGATGACGAGGACCGGGGCATCGGGCAACTCGGCGCGCCGGGCCGGCAACTCGCCGAGCGGGATGTGGATGGCATCGGGGAGGGTGCCCATCGCCACCTCGAAGCGCTCTCGCACGTCGAGGATCGTGCCCCCCTGTGCTCGCCAGGACTGCCAGTCGCGGGTGCGTTCGAACATGGGTGTCTCCTGCGGGATCGGTGGATACCCGGGGGAGTATAATGCGATACCCCCGGGGGTACAAGCGGCAGCGGTCGTGGTACCCTACGGGGTACAGATCCCAGAAGGAGTCGACCGGTGCAGTTCGAAGAAGCCGCCACCCTCGAAGCGATCCGCCGCCTCCGCCGAGTCGAGGGGCAGATCGGCGGGATCGTTCGCATGCTCGAGGAGGGACGCGACTGCAAGTCGATCGTCCAGCAGCTGTCGGCCGCCAACCGCGCCCTCGACCGGGCGGGCGTCAAGCTGCTCGCCGGCCAACTCAAGGCCTGCATGGCCGAGGGCGGCGTGGACGCCGACGAGGTGGAGCAGCTGTTCGTCTCGCTGGGCTGACGCCCAGCGAAGTATCCGGTACTGAGTATCGAGTACTGAGATCGAGCGACCCCC
>CAZTLW010000079.1:0-10755 GCA_964614585.1 uncultured Acidimicrobiia bacterium
CGGCCGTCGGCGGACGGCCATCGCCCTGACCGAACCCGACGGCGGGTCCGACCTGGCCGGCATCCGGACCCGGGCGGTGCGCGACGGTGACGAGTACGTCCTGTCCGGCACCAAGTTCTGGATCACGAACGCCCGGTTCGCCGACCCGCTCCCGGTGCTCGCCACCGTCGAACCGGGGTCGGGCCACCGGGGGCTCTGCGTGTTCCTCGCCCCGGGTGACGCCGAGGGCCTGACCGTGTCACGCGACCTCGGCAAGCTCGGGTACAAGGGCCCCGAGTCCTGCGAGGTGGTCCTCGACCAGGTGCGGGTGCCGGCCGCCGAGTTGCTCGGCGGCGAGGAGGGACAGGGGTTCGTGCAGGTCGTCAACGCCCTCGGCGTCGGGCGGCTCAACATCGCCGGCCGGGCGGTGGGCGTCGCCCAGGAGTCCTACGACCGGGCCCTCGAGTACAGCCGCCAGCGGGAGGCGTTCGGCCGCCCCATCTCGGGGTTCCAGGCGGTGCAGTTGAAGCTGGCCGACATGGCCACGGCCGTCCAGACCGCCCGCCTCATCACCTGGTGGGCCGCCTGGCGCGCCGACCGCGGTGAGCGCCCCGACGTCGAGGCGGGGATGGCCAAATACCACGCGTCGGAGGTCGCCCTCCAGCTCGCCCTCGACTCGATGCGCATCCACGGCGGGGCCGGGTACTCGACCGAGCTCGAGGTGGAGCGGCTGTACCGGGACGCGCCGCTCATGGCGATCGGTGAGGGCACCAACGACATCCTTCGCACCCTCATCGCCAAGGGACTCGTCTCGGGGCGGGCGGTGATCGGATGACTTGGCCGCGCACTTGGCTGTTCGTCCCCGGCGATCGGTCCGACCGCTTCGACAAGGCCACCTCGTGCGGCGCCGACGCGGTCATCGTCGACCTCGAGGACGCCGTCGAACCGGCGGCGCGTCCGGCGGCCCGCGAGGCCCTCGGGACCTGGCTGTCCGAGCGGGGTCCCACCGTCCCCGTGTGGGTCCGGGTGTCCGCCCCGGTGGCACCTCCCGAGGACCTGGCCGCGGCCGCCGGCGCCGCCGGCATCGTCGTGCCGAAGGTGGCGTCGATGGCCGAGCTCGACGGACTGCCCGCCGGCGTCCCCGTCGTCGCCATGGTCGAGACCGCCCGTGGCCTGCGCGACGTCGCCGCCATCGCCGAGCACCCGGCGGTCGTGGGCCTCATGATCGGCGAGTACGACCTCGCCGCCGACCTCGGCATGCCGGTCCACCCGGGCCACCCGGCGCTCGACGCGGCCCGGGCGTCGGTGGTCGTGGCGGCGGCCGCCGCGGGTCTCGAGAGCCCGATCGGCCCGGTGGACGCCGACTTCTCCAATCCCGCCGAACTGGAGGCGTCCACCCGCCGACTGGTCTCGCTGGGCTTCGGTGCCCGGGCCGTCATCCACCCGGTCCAGGTCGATCCCGTCCATCGCGGCCTCGCCCCCTCGGACGAGGAGGTGGCCGAGGCCGAGCGGGTCGTGGCGGCCTTCGAGGCGGCCGGCTCGGCGATCGGCGTCGACCGGTCGGGGCGGATGATGGACGAGGCGACCGTGCGCGGCGCCCGGCGGGTGCTGGCGAGGGCCGGGCGACGATGACCACCCACGTCGTGCTCTTCCGCTGGCAACCGGGCACGCCGCCCGAGCGGGTGGCCGCCCTCGGCGCCGCCCTCGACGCCATGGTCCCCGAGGTGCCGACCATCCGGTCCTATCGGCACGGGGCCGACCTCGGCCTCGCCGAGGGGAACTGGGACTACGCGGTCGTCGCGACCTTCGACGACGAGAACGGGTTCGTCGCCTATCGCGATCACCCCGTCCATGTGGCCGTGGTCGACGGCCACGTGCGCCCGATCCTCGCCGAGGCGGCCCGGGTCCAGGTCGCGTGACCGCTCCTCTCGGTCGTCCGTAGGCTCGAAGCCGTGCCAGCCCGTGTCGTCGTCACCGGAGCCCAGGGCGGTCTCGGCCGCCATGTCGTGGCCGAGCTCCGGACCCATGGGTACGACGTCGTTCCGGTCGACGTGTCCCCGGGCGGTCCCCCCGACCTGACCTTCGACCTGCGGGACTACGACCGGGTGCGCCAGGTCATGGCCGGGGCCGACCTCGTGGCCCACCTCGCCGCCAATCCCGAGCCCGACCGCGACGAGGCCACCGGCCCACCGCGGTTCGAGGAGAACACCGTCTCCACGTTCAACGTCTTCTGGGCCGCCTGCCACGCCGGCGTGCCCCGGGTGGCCTGGGCGTCGTCGGAGACCGTCTACGGCCACCCCTACGAGGAGGTGGCCCCGGATTCGTTCCCGGTTCGCGAGGACGCCCGGCTCAAGCCGCAGTCCGGGTACGCCCTCTCGAAGGTGGTGGGGGAGGACCTCGCGCGGCGGCTCGAGGCGCGGTTCGGCACCACGTTCGTGGCGCTGCGGTTCTCCAACATCCTCCACCCCGACCCCGACCACCCGGCGTCGTACGCCAAGGTGCCGAGCTACCAGGCCGATCCGATGGTGCGGGTGGGCAACCTCTGGGGCTACATCGATGCCCGGGACGCGGCCGTGGCCACCCGGCTCGCCCTCGAGGCCGACCTCCCCGGCAGTCTGGAACTGACGATCGCGGCGGCCGACACGATCGTCGACACGCCGAACGCCGAGCTCGTCGCCCGGCGCTTCCCCGACGTCCCCCTCGAGCCGGGCTGGGGTCCCCACCGGACGCTGCTGGCCATCGACCGAGCCCGGGAGGTGTTGGGCTGGGAGCCTCAGGTCTCGTGGCGGGACGAGGTCTGATGTCGGCGACGTACGGCGACGTCGAAGTGACGGTTCGCGACGACTTCGTTGCCACGGTCGAGATCCGTCGCCCACCCGACAACTTCTTCGACATCGATCTCGTCGACTCGCTCGTCGAGGCCTTCGACGCCCTCGACGACGACCCGGCGTGTCGGGCCATCGTCCTCCGGTCGGCGGGCAAGCACTTCTGCGCCGGGGCCGACTTCGGGGGCGATCCGACCACGCCGATCACCGAGGCCGGCGGGCGTCGCCTCTACGACGGCGCCATCCGACTCTTCGAAGGGGTGACGCCGGTGGTCGCTGCCGTGCAGGGGGCGGCCGTCGGCGGAGGCCTGGGGTTGGCGCTCGTGGCCGACTTCCGGGTGGCGGCTCCCGAAGCCCGGTTCACGGCGAACTTCGCCCGGCTCGGCTTCCACCAGGGGTTCGGGCTTTCGGTGACCCTGCCGCGGGTCGTCGGTCGGCAGCGGGCCCTCGACCTGCTCTACACGGGCCGGCGGGTGACGGGGGAGGAGGCGTTTCGGATCGGCCTCGCCGACGGGCTGGTTCCGCTGGACGAGCTGCGTGTCGCCGCCCACGCGATGGCGGCCGAGATCGCCCGATCCGGGCCACTGGCGGTGCGCGAGATTCGGCGGACGATGCGCGGCGACCTCCCGCGGTTGGTCGCGGAGGCCACCGAGCGTGAGCAGGCCGTCCAGGAGGCATTGCAGGGCACCGAGGACTTCGCCGAGGGGGTCGCCGCAATGGCCGAGCGGCGGCTGCCGAGATTCCAGGGGCGCTGAATGCGTCGTGGCCCGGTCGGGGACCGGGCCATGGGCGGGGAGCCGGAGAGGGGGATCGAACCCCTGGCCTGCGCTTTACGAGAGCGCTGCTCTACCACTGAGCTACTCCGGCGGGGGACGGCATGATACCGAGGGGCGTCCCGAACCCCCACCCCGAGCCCGAACCCAGGGTTGTGGGCGTCGGATTCCGACGCTCACGCTCCACGGTTCGGCCTGGAGCGACGCTCACAACCCAGGGTTGGGATCCCGGTCGTGGATGTCCTGGGGGTCGATACCCTTCCGCCCCATGGCCGACCAAGCCACCTTCGGGGACGACGTGATGCCGTACGCCAAGCAGTTGTACGCCCACGCCCTCCGGATGACCCGCAATCCCGCCGATGCCGAGGACGTGCTGCAGGAGGCGTTCCTGAAGGCCTACCGGGCCTACGACTCCTTCGAGGCCGGGACCAACCTGCGGGCCTGGCTCTATCGGATCGTCACGAACACCTACATCAACCGCTACCGATCCGCCCAGCGGCGGCCCGACGAGATCGGTTCCGACGACCTCGAGGATTTCTACCTCTACAAGCGGATCGGCGACGCCGACACGCCATCGTCTGCCCGGTCGGCCGAGCAGTCGGTGCTCGACTCGTTCGTCGACGACGACATCAAGGCGGCCATCGAGGACCTCGACGAGCGGTTCCGGGAGCCGGTGCTCCTCGCCGACGTCGAGGGCTTCGCCTACAAGGAGATCGCCGAGATCATGGACATCCCCATCGGGACCGTCATGTCCCGGCTCCACCGGGGAAGAAAGCAACTCCAGAAACGGTTGTGGGAACTGGCCCTCGAACACGGCATCGTGGGAGCGACCGATGAGTGATGACGCCTGCACCAACGCCCTCGAACGGGTCTACCCCTACCTCGACGGCGAACTGACCTGGGTCGAGCGCGTCAAGATCCGCTGGCACCTTCGGGTCTGCCCCCCGTGCTCGGACATCTACGACTTCGAGGACCGGGTCAAGGCGGTCGTCCACGACAGGGCGCAGGAGGACGTCCCCGACGAGGTGGTCGACCGCCTGAAGGGCTTCCTGCGCGAGCACGACTGCGACTGCTGACGGGCCTTCGGGCCGCCCTGCCCGCCGGGCGGGGGATCCGGCACCCTCGGCCGTTCGTCTACGCTGGCCGGGACATGCGACGACTCCTGCTGCTCGGACTGATCGGACTCATCGCCTCCTTCGCCGCCCTGCCCGCATGGGCGGCCGACGAGGAACCGGCCGAGGAACCCGAGCCCATCTCCGAGGAGACCGAGGCGCCGGTCGACGTGCCGCCCCCGGCCGTCGAGTTCGACCCCCAGCCGGTGGCGGAGGAACAGACTCCGGCGTGGACCTATCGGTTCCTCATCCCGACGCTGATGGTCCTCACCGTGCTCGTCGTCGTCGGCACCGTCGTGCAGTACTTCGTGCGGGTCGTCCGGGCTCGCTACGAACCCGTCGAGTGACCGTCCGGTCCGACCCCGACTCCATCCCCTGGCCCCTCGCGGGCCGCATCGCCGGGCGGGTTGCCGGTGACCACCCCCTCGCCCGCTCCTACCACCGGGACGTGCTCGAGGCCGAGGCGCCCGGCATCGTGGCGGCGGTGACGTCGCTCGTCTCCGAGGAGACCCGTCTCGAGACCCCCGAGCAACCGGAGGTCGCCGTGGTCGACCGCGCCGAGTGGGCCGGTCGGGCCGTGGCCACCTTCTCGGCGATGCTCCATCCCCAGGAGGAGCGCCTCGCCGAGCACATGGGCGAGGCAGCCTCGACCCTCGTTGCCATCGAGACCGGTGCCCTGCTCGGCGTCATGGCGCGGCGCGTGCTCGGCCAGTACGAACTCGTCCTCCCCACCGGCGGCTCGGCCGACACCGTCGTCTTCGTGGCGCCGAACGTCTTTGCCCTCGAGCGGGCCCACCAGTTCCGGCCGTCCGAGTTCCGCACGTGGCTCGCCCTCCACGAGGCCTGCCACCGGGCGCAGTTCCTCGGGGTCCCTTGGCTCCGGGACCACTTCCTCGGGCTCGTGACCGACCTCGTCGCTGCTCGCCAGACCGACCCAGATCGGTGGATCCGCATGGCCGGTCGGGTCCGCGACGCCGTCCTCGGGCGCCGCCCACTCGTCGAGGAGGACGGCCTCTTCGGCCTGTTCGCCACCGAGGAGCAGGCCGCCCAGGTCGAGCGCATCCAGGCGCTCATGTGCCTGCTCGAGGGGCACGGACACGTGGTGATGGACCGCGTCGGCGAACGCATCCTCACCACCCAGGCCCGGATGTCGAGGCTGCTGAAGCAGCGCCGGACCGATCCCCGCACCGCCGCCTTCTTCCGACTGACGGGCATGGAGATGAAGCTCCGCCAGTACGAGCTCGGCGAGGCATTCGTCCTCGGCGTCGAGCGGGCGGCCGGTTGGGAGGCGCTCGACGCCGCCTGGTCGGGGCCCGAGTCGCTGCCCACCCTCGACGAGATCGAGGACCCCGAGCGGTGGCTCGAGCGGGTGGCCTGAGCCTGCTCTCGGGCCGGCGCTGCGTCGTCGCCCTCAGTGGCGGCGCCGATTCCGCCGTGGCGGCGCTCGAGGCAACCCGACACGCCGTCGCGGCGCGGGCGGTCCACGTCCACCACGGCTACCCGGCGTCGGACCGGCTGGCCGATGCAGCTCGAGCCGTCGCCGATCGGCTCGGCTTCGATCTCGACGTGGTGGCCGTCGCTCCCGACGACGAATCGGAGACCGCGGCCCGGGCGGCGCGGCGTCCCGCCCTGCTCGCCGCCCTCGCCCCGGGCGAATACCTCGTCACGGGCCACACCGCCGACGACCTCGCCGAAACGGTGCTCCAGCGGATCATCCGGGGCACCGGTCCCGGCGGGCTGGCCGCCATGCGCCCCGAGGAGGACCTGGTCCTGCGACCGCTGCTCCACCGACGCCGGTCGGAGGTGCGCGCCGAGGCCGAACGCGCCGACCTGCCCTTCATCGACGACCCCGCCAACGACGATCCCCGCCACCTCCGGACCCGTCTACGGCAGGGCATCCTCCCCGCCCTCGCCGCCGAGAACCCCGGCGTGGTCGATGCCTTGGTTCGACTGGCGACCCATGCCGACGAGCCCGACCCCGCGGTCCCGATCCGGCTGGGTGCGGGCGTGGCCCGGCTCCCCCTCCCGCTGCTCACCGTGGTCGGGGGCGGCCGCCGGGCGGCGGCGATCCGCTCGGCGGTGTCGGCCATCCGGCCCCCGCACCCGCCGACCAGCGACGAGGTCGACCGCGTGCTGTCCGTGACCGAGGGGCTGGCGCGTCGGACCGAGCTCGACGGTGGCCTCGTCGTCCTCAGGGACCGGAGCTGGCTGCGCATCGGCCCCGTCCCGATCCCGCCCGGCCCGATCCGGATCGACCAGCTCCCGCTCCGGTGGGGCGGGTTCCGATTCGAGCGGGCGACGCCGGGTGGCGGTCTGTCGACGGCGACGCTGGCGGGCGGTTCCGTGCTCCGCGGCGTCGACCCGGAGGATCGGATCGCCATCGTCGGCGGCCACAAGGCCGTCGGCGATGCCCTGGCCGAGGTCGGGGTGCCGGCCGAGCTGCGACCGGCGTGGCCGGTGGTGGAGGACGCCGGTCGGGTCGTCTGGCTCCCCCTGGTCCGCCGGGCGGCGGGACCGGCCCCCCGGTCGGGTCGCTACCTTGGGGTCCACGCCACCGACGAGGAGGGATGGTGAAGGTCGGCGAGACCCTGATCACCGAGGAGCAGATCGACGCGGCGCTCGCCGACATGGGCGCTGCGATCTCCTCCGACTACCAGGGCAAGGACCTGCTGCTCGTCGGGGTGCTCAAGGGCGCCTTCATGGTGATGGCGGACCTCGCCCGCCACATCACCATCCCCGTCGAGTTCGACTTCATGGCGGTCTCCTCCTACGGGGCCGCCACCCAGACCTCGGGCGTGGTCCGCATCCTCAAGGACCTCGACACGGAGATCGAGGACCGCCACGTGCTCATCGTCGAGGACGTCATCGACTCCGGGCTCACCCTCTCCTATCTCCTCAAGAGCCTGCAGGTGCGCAAGCCGGCATCGATCGAGGTCGCCACCCTGCTCCACAAGACCGGCATCCAACGGGTGTCGATCGACGTGGCGTACGTGGGGTTCGAGATCGGATCCGAGTTCGTGGTCGGCTACGGATTGGACTACGCCGGCTACTACCGCAACCTGCCCCACATCGCGCTCATGACCGAGGACGGGGATGACGATGGCAGCCCCGAGCGTTAGAGGACCCGACGACATACCATGGCAACGTGACGGTCGGCCGATGGCGGGGCGTCACGGACCCAGGAGACCATTGCAGTGAACCGCACCGTCCGCACCATCATCGTCTACGCCCTGATCCTCGTCGTCGTCGTCTTCGCCCTCCAGACGGTCTTCCAGACCAGCACGGCGCCCAACGAGATCACCCTCGACGCGTTCATGGAGCGCCTCGAGGGCGGTGAGTTCGAGGCGGTGCGGATCCGCTCGGAGGCCGACATCGTCGAGGGCTTCGAGACCGCCCCGGCGACCGACCAGGAGTTGTCGGAGGGGATCGGCGCCGACGTCCAGGCCTCCTATCCGGACGGTTTCGAGGAGATCCTCACCCAGACGGCGTTGGAACAGGGCATTGCCTTCACCAACGTCCAGGAGGGCACGAGCATCTGGACGGTCGTCATCGGCTTCCTGCCCTACCTGCTCCTCTTCGGCCTGATGATCTTCTTCATCATGCAGATGCAGGGCGGGGGCAACCGCGTCATGCAGTTCGGGAAGGCCAAGGCCAAACAGATCGGCAAGGACCACCCCAAGGTGACCTTCGACGACGTCGCCGGCCTCGACGAGGCGATCGAGGAGCTCACGGAGATCAAGGAGTTCCTCGCCAACCCGGCGAAGTTCAAGGCGATCGGGGCGAAGATCCCCAAGGGCGTCCTGCTCTACGGGCCGCCGGGGACCGGCAAGACGCTGCTCGCCCGAGCCGTCGCCGGGGAGGCCGGCGTCCCGTTCTTCTCGATCTCTGGCTCCGACTTCGTCGAGATGTTCGTCGGCGTCGGCGCCAGCCGGGTGCGAGACCTCTTCGAGCAGGCCAAGGCCCAGGCCCCGGCGATCGTCTTCATCGACGAGATCGACGCCGTCGGCCGCCATCGCGGCGCCGGCCTCGGCGGTGGGCACGACGAGCGCGAGCAGACGCTCAACCAGTTGCTCGTCGAGCTCGACGGCTTCGAGATGAACTCGGGCGTCATCGTCATGGCATCCACGAACCGACCCGACATCCTCGACCCGGCCCTGCTGCGGCCGGGCCGCTTCGACCGCCAGATCGTCGTCGACCGGCCCGACCTCAACGGGCGAACCCAGATCCTCGAGGTCCACTCGAAGGGCAAACCGATCTCCGACGAGATCGAGCTGAAGACGCTCGCCCGCCAGACCCCCGGCTTCACCGGCGCCGACCTCGCCAACCTCATCAACGAGGCGGCTCTCCTGACCGCTCGCAAGAGCGAGAACCTCATCACGATGAAGACGTTGGAGGAGGCCATCGACCGCGTCATCGCCGGCCCGGAGAAGAAGAGCCGGGTCATGAGTGAGGAGGAGCGGCGCCTCACCGCCTACCACGAGGGCGGGCACGCCCTCGTCGGCTTCGCGCTCCCCGAGGCGGACCCCATCCACAAGATCACGATCATTCCCCGCGGCCGGGCCGGCGGCTACACGCTCTCGCTGCCCGAGGAGGACCGCAACTACGCCCGCCGCAGCGAGCTGGTCGATCGAATCGCCATGTTGCTCGGGGGCCGCACCGCCGAGGAGATCATCTTCGGCGACCCGTCGACCGGCGCCTCGAACGACATCGACAAGGCCACCGACCTCGCCCGCAAGATGGTGATGCAGTACGGCATGTCCGACCGGCTCGGCCCGATGAAGTACGGGCAGAACGAGGGCGAGGTGTTCCTCGGCAAGGACTACGCCACCCACAAGGACTACTCCGACGAGGTCGCGTCCCGCATCGACGAGGAGGTGCGCGAGATCATCGCCCGCGGCCACGACGAGGCCCGGGAGATCCTCACCGCCCATGTCGACGCCCTCCATGCCCTCGCCGATGCGCTCCTCGAGCGGGAGACGCTGTCGGCGAGCGAGGTCTCCGAGGTGCTCTCGGACGTGCCCAAGTGGGAGCACGACCCCGACGGCCGGGCCCGCATCCGGATGCCCGAGCCCCGTCCCGAGCCCGCCGCCCCGGCCGCCATCGCCAACTTCGAGACCGGCCAGGACTGAGACCGGGGCCGCGTAGTGTCGACCCAGGTCGATGCCGCCCTCCAGCACCCGAGTCGACGCCCCCCTCGACCTGCTCACGGTTGCCTGGTCCGCCACGGTGGTGGGGGCCGGGATCCCCGCCATCCTGTGGCTCGAAGTCGCCGGGAGTCCCCCGGACTGGCTCGTGCCCGCCCAGGCGGTGACGGTCGCAGTCGTCGCCGTCCTCGGTCTCGTCGTTCGCCGCTGGTCGCCGATCCGCCGCTACCTCCTGGTCCTGGCGGCCCTCATGCCGATCGTCCACCCCGCCATTCGCCCGTCGATCCTGCGGGTGGAGGGGTTTGGTGGGCTGGAAGGAGCCGCCGGCAGCATCGCCGGTGACCTCGTGGTGGAGGCCGGCCTCGCCCTGTTGGTGGTCGGCGTCCTCGCCCTCGTCGGCGTGACGCCCCGGGCGGCCCACCTCCTGCCGGGACGTCTCGGAGCGCCCGCCCGTCGACTGTGGTGGGTCGTCGACGAGGGGGCGTCGTGGGTCTGGGCGGGCACCTGGTCGGCTCTGGCGATCGCCGCCGGCACCGTCGCCTTCCTCGTGGTCGCCGCCGGGGACGTACCCGGTCCGGCCGAGATCCTCGACGTCTTGCCGGTGGTGGTCGTGCTCGCCGCCGTGAACGCCCTGAACGAGGAGGTCGTGTTTCGGTCGGCGCCGCTGGCCACCCTCACCTCGACGGTCGGGACCGGTCACGCCATGGCCCTCAATGCCGCCCTGTTCGGGATCGTCCACTACTCGGGGATCCCCTACGGCCTCCCGGGTGTGGCCATGGCCGCGGTGTTCGCCCTGTGGGTGTCGAAGGCAATGTTGGAGACCGACGGCATCGGCTGGCCGTGGGCGATCCACTTCGTCCAGGACGTCTGCATCTTCACGTTCGTGCTCGCCGCCGGTCTTGGCACGGGCGGCATCTAGGCC
>CAZTLW010000080.1:0-10682 GCA_964614585.1 uncultured Acidimicrobiia bacterium
CGGCCTCAGCCGTGACCGGCGTCGACGAGGCAGAACCGGTTCCCGTCGGGGTCTGCCAACACGACGAAGTCGGGGTCGGCCGGATAGCGATCCCAGGCGACCCGCACGGCCCCGAGCCCGAGGAGACGATCGACCTCGGCGGCCTGGTCGGCGGCGGAGTCGACGACGAGGTCGAGGTGGATGCGAGGTTCGGGGCGGGCCGGCACCTCCGACCGGTGGACGGCGACCCGGGTGCCAACACCCGACGGCGGCCGAAGGATCGTGAACCCGTCCGTCGCCTCGGGGAAGGGGATCGCCTCGTAGCCGAGCGCGGCCGACCAGAACCCGACCGCCCGGTCGACGTCCTCGACCCCGAGGACGATGGTGCCGAGCCGCAGGCGGGTGGGCCCGGCCACCTACCAGTACTCCTCGAAGTGGACGTTGCCGTCGACGGTGCGCCGGTCGAGGGTGAACCCCGCCTCGTGGAGCAACTCGCACGCCCCCACCGGCTCGGGGAAGGTGGGCACGTCGCCGTCCCACGTGGGCGGCCCGATCATGGCCGGGTTCCCGCACAGGAAGACGTGGGTGCGCTCGGGGTCGAAGCCGTGGGGCAGCAGCTCGACGAGGTCGCCGTCCCGCAGCAGGTCCTGCACGTACCGCTTCGGGGTGCCCTCCTCCCGGGTGACGAGTGGCAGATAGCGGTAGTTGGGGAAGCGGTCCTCGAGCACCCGGTGGGTCGCCTCGTACCCGAGGTCGTCGCGGTACCGCACCGACACGGCGTTGACGATCGCCCCGGTGTGGCCGCGCCGCAGGAGTTCGCCGGTCATGGCGTTGTGGGGCGCCTCGCCGGTCCCGGTCCCGAGGAGCACCACGTCGTCGGTGGGGTCCTGGACTGGCCGGAGGGTGTAGCGCCCCGTCACCTTCGGGCCGAGGTAGACCCGGTCGCCGGGCCGCTTGAGGGCGAGGCGGGGCGTGAGTTGGGGGATGTTCTCTCCGTCGGGGCGGACGTGGACGATGTACAGCTCCATCTCGTCCTCGTCGCGGGGATCCACCAGCCAGCCCCGATCGTCGAGGACTCGGCTTGAGATCGAGTACGACCGGCGGATCATCTTGTCGGCTCGGACCGGCCGCCCCTCCTCGGCCGTGTCCGCCCGTGGCTCCCAGGCCCCGAGCCCGAGGGTGGCGTACTGGCCGGCGGCGTGGGCGGTGGCCGGTCGGTCCGGGCGGATGCGCAGGACCCACAAGTCGCCGTGGGCGTGGTCGAACGAGGTGATCACGGCGTTGTAGTGCCGCGCCCGCAGCCGTTCGACTTCGACGGGGTGGCGAGCCGGGATGCGGTCGGGGACCTCGGGGGCGGGCAGCGCCGAGTCGATGTCGCGGGTGATCGCCGCCCAGGCCTCGCCGGTGGAGAAGCCCGGCGACCCGAGGACGACGACCCGCCCCTCCCCCGGCTCCAACTCGACGGGGTCGGCGCACACGACGTGGTCGAAGACGAGGTCGGGGGTGCGCCGGTCGTCGAACGCCGCCATCGCCTCGTCGCCCAGGGCCACGATCTCGGTCGGCACGGAGTGCCAGAGCACCGTGAGGTAGCCGGCATGTTCGAGCGCCGCCAACAGGCTGCGGGCGGCCGGGGCCAGTCCCTCGAACGGACCGGTGAAGGCGAGCACGACCCGGGCGCCATCGGCCACGAGTTGGGCGGCATCGGAGATGGCCCGCTCCCCGCCCCCGACGACGAGCACGTCGTGGTCCTCGACCTCGAACCCGTCCGGGGTCCCGTGCACGTGCTCGGCCACCTCCGGGGCGACGGGGATCGCCATCTCGGCCGCCCGGGCGTGGAGCGGTCGGGTGTCGATGGCGACCCGGGCCCGGATGGGTCCGTCCGAGGTGGCGACGACCACGCCGTCGTCGGTCCCCTCGATGCCCTCGATCTCGACGCCGCCGATGATCTCGACGGGTGGCGGGTCGCCGACGGTTCGGATCTCGGGGACGTCGACCACGATGACGTCGCGGACCCCGGCGCGCCGGGCGTCGCCGGCGACGGCCAGGCCCGGGAGCCCGGCCCCGACGACCACGACCTCGCAGGTCAGGACCGGTGCGTCAGCCATGCCCCGAGGCTACGAGGTCGGCGGAGCGGTGGTCAGCGGGTGCGAAACCCGCCTGCGAGTTGGGCTCCGGAGAAGGGCCCGACGGTGTCCCCGCTCTCGGCGTAGCGGAAGAGCGCCGTCTGGTACACGCCCGACAGCACGGCCGTGATCACCCCGGCGAGCGCCAGGAGGACGACGGCAACGACGCCGATGACCAGCGCCAGCACGCCCGAGCCCTGGGTGGCCGCCCAGACCGCGAGGCCGAAGAGCGGCAGCACGGCCAGGAAGGCGAGGAAGCCGAGGGCGCCGAGACCGACCCGCCCGATGATGTTCTCGCCCCATGTCTGCCGCAGCGACGCCGCGGAGTGTTTGAGGGCGTCGACCGGCCCCATGCCGGCGAGCACGATGGCGGGGACGACGAGGAACGAGGCAAACGCCCACAGGGCGTCGAGCAGGCCTCCGGCGATCGCCCCGACCGCCCCCCGCTGGCGGAGGAAGGCGCCCACGAGTCGGATCGCGGTGACGAGCACCGCCCAGCCGGCGATCTGGCCGAGGTGGCCGGTGGCGGCCGACAGCGACCCCGACAGCGTCGGGTCGCGGCCTTCGAAGTGCTCGTTGGCCGCCCAGACGGTGGCGACCTGGAAGAAGATGCCGACCAGGGCGGCGAGGTAGGTGATGAGGGCGATGAGGACCCAGGCGAGCGGGTTCTCGGCCCCGTCGCCGACCACGACCGTCCCGAGCACGACACTCGGGGCGGCGATGACGACGACCACCGAGATCCCCGACAGGATGGGGAGCCACAGGAGCTCGGGATTGGCGGCGATGACGGACCAGGACGCCTTGGCCAGCTGCCAGCTGCGGGAGAACATGGCGGCACGGTACCGGATCGGCGGACCGCCGTGGCGATGCCACCTCCCCCGTCCCGAGGGTCTGGTTCGTGTCACAGCAGTCGTTTACGATACGAACAGATGTTCGAGATCGCCCAACTCCGTCATCTGCCGGCTGCCGACCTGCCCGATGCCCTCGCCGCCATCGACCGCAAGTTGCTGTCCGATGCCGAGACGGTCGAGGTGCTCCGCGCCCGTCAGCGGTTGATCAACCACCTCATGGCCGAGCGCGCCGCCGACATGGTCGAGGTCTGCTCCCGTCACGAAGGGTCCCCGGTCGAGCAACTCCACGAGTACGGGGAGTTCGCCCCCCTCGAGGTCGGGTCGGCGCTCGTCCTCACCCGGCGTGCCGCCGAGGCCGAGGTCGGCATCGCCTTCGACCTGGTCACGCGCCTCCCGGAGGCCTGGCAGGCGGTGCATGCCGGCGACCTCGACTGGCCACGGGCCCGGGCCCTCGTCCGCGCCGTCGAACACCTGGCCGACCATGCCGCACGCCGGGTGGTCGACGAGGTCCTGCCGGTCGCTGCGACACTCACCACCGGCCAACTCGCCGCCCGCCTCCGCCGAGCGGCCCTCGAGGCACACCCCGAGGATGCCGTCGATCGCTTCGAAGCCGCCACCGAGGCGCGACGCGTGGAGATCTGGCCCCAGCCCGATGGCACCGGCGATCTGATCGCGTCCGGCCTGCCGCCCGATCGGCTCAACCAGGCCTTCGACCACATCGATCGACTGGCCCGAGCCCTCCACGACGACGGTCGCACCCTCGATCAACGCCGGGTCGACGTGCTCCTCGACCTCCTCACCGGGTCGACCGCCGGTGCCACCTGCACCGACCTGGTGGTCACCGTCGACCTCGAGACCCTGATCGGCCTGACCGATCGGTCGGCCGAGATTCCTGGTTGGGGCCCGGTCATTGCCGATGTCGCTCGCCAGGCCCTCGAGACGGGGCCCGATGGTCGGCTCCGGGTACGGGTCGACGACGCCGATGCGTCGGTCGACGTCCGGACTCGGCGTCCCAGCGCCGCCCAACGGCGGCGGGTCCGACGGCGCTTCCCCACCTGCGTGTTCCCGGGCTGCCGGATGCCGGCCAGGCGGGCCGACCTCGACCATGTTTGGCGTCACGCCGACGGCGGCCCCACCCACACCGGGAACCTCGCCCCGCTCTGCCGCTTCCACCATCGGGCCAAGGACGAGGGCAGATGGCGCTACTGCGTCGTCGGCCGCACGATCGTCTGGACGTCCCCGCTCGGCCTCACCTACGTCGTGGAGCCGCAGGGTCCCTAGGTCGTGGGTCTGTGGGTCACGATCGCGGCGGCCGAAGCACGAGCTCGGGCGTGTTGGCCTTGTACCGCTCGTAGTCCTCCTCGCCGCCCCACCGGTCATCGGCCTTCTTCTCGAGCATGGGTACGCCGCTGACCCGCGTGATGAGCAGGTACACGAAGATCGGCGAGATGAGGACCACCCAGCGCCAACCCGAGAGGACGGGAATGGCGGCGATGGCGATGCCCGTCCAGAGTGTGATCTCGCCGAAGTAGTTGGGATGGCGCGACCACGCCCACAGACCCGTGTTGATGAACTTCCCCTCATTGGAGGGGTCGGCCTTGAAAGCCGACTTCTGGCGGTCGGCAACCACCTCGATACCGAACCCGATCGCCCAGATCGCGAAGCCGACGATGGCGACCCACCCGATGGGCTCCCGAGCCTGCCCGGTGATGACCGCCAGCGCGGCAGCGGCGGTGAGCAACACCCACAACCCCTGCAGGGTCCAGGTCATGAGGAAGCGCAGGAAGTCGACCTTGATCTGGTCGAAGCGGTCGTCACCACCCGAGCGCCGCACCCGCCGGAACAGGAACGTCCCGAGCCGGAGGGCCCAGACCAACACCATGCCGCCGATGACGACGGCCCGGCCGTCGAGATCGCCGGAGAGGACGAGGGCCAGCACGGTGATGCTGATGTAGGTGAAGCTGCCGGTGAGGTCGTAGAAGTCCTCGGTCTTGGCGGCGTAGGACGGGATGAAGACGAGCCAGTTGATGACGTAGGCGAGGATCCCGCACAGGGCGAAGATCGCGATCGAGCCCACCGTCCGGCTCCCATCGCTGCCGGCCCACATGACGAGGCCGCCGATGACGATGGCGGCGGTGATGCCGATGAGGGACTGGCGCTGCTGTTCGCTCATGGCCCCGAGATTAGGGATCGGTCGTGGGCCCCCGGCGGCGTCAGGCCGCTTCCTCGAGCATCTCGAGGAACGACCGCATGAAGGCGGGCAGGTCGTCGGGGTTGCGAGACGTGAGCATGTTGCCGTCGCGTACCGCCGGCTCGTCGACCCAGTCGGCGCCGGCGTTGACCACGTCGTCGCGAATGGAGTGGAAGCCGGTCGCACGGCGGCCGTCGAGGAGCCCGGCCGAGGCGAGCATCCACGGCCCATGGCAGATGGCGGCGACGGGGGCACCGTCGGCGCCGAGTCGGCGAACCAGGTCGACCATCGGCGGGCAGCGTCGCATGTGGTCCGGCGAGTAGCCGCCGGGGATCACGACCGCGTCGAAGTCGTCATTGCCGGCGGCCATGGTCGTGGTCACCGACGTGCCGCGCTTGCCCTCATGGCGATGATTCGCCTCACAGCCCACGAGCTCCACCTCGTGCCCGGCCTCCTGGAGGCGGTAGTAGGGGTAGAGCAACTCGATGTCCTCGTACAGGTCGGCGGTCAGGATGGCGACGCGCATGGGTCCTCCGGGGTCGGTCGGTCCATGACTACCCGCCCGCCCCCGCCGGGAAACCGTGGGCCGCGCCTCTCCGTCCGGCGCAGGGGGATACTCGAAGGACCGCCGCAGTCGACCGGACCGTCCGAGTCCGGCCGATCGGCCGTCGGCGGTGTGGACGAGGCCCGGAACACCTGACGAAAGGGACGACGATGGACAAGGACTATCCCCAGTACTACGAGACGCTCCAGCAGCTGGTGGGCAAGGTTCGGGAGGGACTTCCCGACGTGATGAGCGGGTTCTCGAAGCTGCACGGCTCGGCCATGGCCGAGGGGCAGCTCGACACGAAGACCAAGGAACTGGTCGCCCTCGGGATCGCCATCAGCGTTCGTTGTGATGGCTGCATCTCGTACCACGTGCACGATGCCCTCGACGCCGGGGCGTCGAGGGGCGAGATCCTGGAGACGATCGGTGTGGCGATCCTCATGGGCGGCGGTCCGTCACTCATGTACGGCGCCGAGGCACTGGAAGCCGTCGACCAGTTCGAGGCCGCCGGGGACTGACCACTTGCCTGCCGTCGGGCAGGGCCGGCCACCAGCGCACCGCCGGATCGTTTGGCCCCAGCCCCGCCGGGGTAGTGCTCCGGCATGGACACCACGACGATCGTGATCATCGCGGTGGCTGCGGTTGCCGTCGTCGGCCTCTGGGTCTGGCGCTGGCGGCGCGGCTACCCCCAGGACGACTACATGGGCGATCGCCCCCAAGGTGGCCCCACCGAGGCCCCCTACCCCACCGGCTCACGCCCGGCCGGCCCGGGCGCAGAACCGATGCGCCCCGTGGACGGCGGCGAGATCGCGCCGGGTCCTCCCGACAACGAGTGAGCGGGCCGCTCGAAGCCCGGCTTCTGGCGGCCGGGTTTCGAGGGATCCGAGACAAGGAGCGACCATGGCAGCCCTGCACGAAGACCGAGACCAGGTGTCGGAGGCCGTCCTCGACATGAAGCGGGCGATCGACTCGCTGCGAGAGGAACTCGAGGCGGTCGATTGGTACAACCAGCGCCAGGACGTCACCACCGACGACGACCTGCGCGAGATCCTCATCCACAACATGAACGAGGAGAAGGAGCACGCCGCCATGCTCCTCGAATGGATCCGCCGCCACGACGAGGCATTCGCCGGACAGTTGGCCGAGTACGTGAAGCTCTGAGGCGTCGGGTCCGACCGACCTCCCGAGGATCAGAGGCTGATGAGGCCGATGCTTCGGGCCGTCTCCACGGCCTCGGCCCGGGACGAGACACCCAGCTTCCGATAGATCGACATCGCCTGGCTCTTCACCGTGTGGCGGGAGAGGTAGAGCCGCTCGCCGATCTCGGGATAGGTGAGATGGGTGACCAGCATCGGCAGCAGCCGCAGTTCGGCGCTGCTGAGCGAGGAGGGGCCGACCGCTCCGCCCGGCATCGCCGCCAGCCGTTCCTTCAGCCGTTCGTGGGCACTGGCCAGCGCCCCGGAGCGGAAGCCGTTGACCAGGATGTCGCCCGCCTCTCGCACGACGCGTCGAGCGCCGGCCATGTCCGCCATCTCCATGAAGGCACGCGCCATCTCGTGGAGGCTGAGCAGTGACCCGATCGGGACGGCGTGGTTGAGCCGGGGCCGCAACTGCGACGCCTTGCCCATCAAGGCCTTGGCTTCATCGACGTGACCTGCCCGGGCCGCCAGGCGAACACCCATGGCCAGGGGAAGGGCGCTCGTTATGTGGCGCCCGAGGCCCAGGCGCTCGATCATCTCGAGCGCCTGGGTGGCGAAAGCCTCGGCGCTCTCCCAGTCGTTCCGGGCTGCCGCGAGGCTCGCCCGTTGACCCAGTCCTTGCGACGTGAAGGGGGCTGCCTCGACCGACTGGCTGATGGTTATGCCGCGAGCCCACACCGAGTCGGACTGTTCGATGTCTCCGATGGACCTGAGCGCGGTGGCCTCCATGCCGACCGCGATGTGGAACCAATCCCCGTGTCGGGCGAGACCGGCTTGGGCCGCTCGGGCATCTTCGACCGCCAACTCGGGGCCCTTCGGGGCCCGAGAGCTCCGAAGCAGCAAGGCCAGGGGCTCCAGCACGTCGTCGGCGAGCGGGTTCCCCTCCGAGTCGGCAAAGGCGTAGGCCGCCAGCCGATCGGCTCCCCCGGCGTCCCCCTCGAGTGACCGCACGAACGAGCCGGCCGCGGCCAGCGATGGATGCCGGGAACAGACTCCCTCGGCTTCCAGCCAGTCCAGCCATCCGGTGAGCGTCTCGGTCCGCCCCCGCGCATAGGTGACCCGCAGGGATCGGGATACCAAGGCCGCGGTGCGGTCGGTGTCGCCTGCCGCCCGGGCATGGTCGATGGCGAGCTCGGGGAAGCCATGCTCCTCGAACCACGAGGCAGCCCGGGCGTGCAGGCCGGGGAGCAGGTGCGGCTCGTGCTTGTGCAGTTCGGCGGTGAGGAAGTCCCGCAGGAGGGCGTGGTAGCGGTACCACGTCTGGCTCCGGTCCAACGCGGTCACGAGGAGGTTCGAGTCCTCGAGCCGTGCCAGCACCCGGGACGAGCCCTCGGTCTCGAGGATGTGATCACAGACGGGTCCCGACATCCGATCGAGGATCGAGGTCCTGACCAGGAACTGCAGGTCGGCGGGAGACAGGGGATCCAGGACCTCCTGACGCAGGTAGTCCGCCAGGAACCGGTCGTGGCCCGCCACGTCCCCGATCGATGTCGCCGCAGCGCCAGACCGAAGCGCCAGGGCAGAGAGGTAGATGGCCGCCGGCCAGCCCTCGGTCCGCTCCAGCAGCCTCGCCAGGTCGTCGCCGACATCGAGCCCCAACTCCGCCAGCAGGACGAGTGCCTCGGCCTCGTCCATCGCCAGGTCTGCGGCGCCGATCTCGGCCAGCCGGCCCTGCGACCGCAGGAGGGCGATGGGCAGTCCGCTCGCCGACCGCGACGCCAGGAGCACCTGGAAGCCGGGAGGTGCCAGCGTCACCAATTCGCTGACGACGTCGAGGGAGCTCCGGCTACGGAGGGCGTCCGCCTGGTCCACCAGCAACCGACCGCCGCCCGGCCGATCGCGCAGGGCTGCCACCAGGCGCGGGACCCCCAGGGTGAGGACCTCCTCCGACGCCAACGGCTGGGTGTCGATCTCGTCGATCACCCCCTCGGCCAGAAGCACCGACCAGAGCGACGCGAGGAGCACCGCGGGGTCGTTGTGGGTCGAGTCCAGCGACAACCAGGCCGTCGGTCGGCGGTCGTCGAGCCTCGACTGGCTCAGCACGGTGGTCTTGCCATAGCCACCGGGAGCGATGACGGCGATCAGGGACGCGTCGCAGGCGGCACGAATCCGCTCCAGGACGCCCGCCCGGAGCACCAGCGCCGGTCTCGTCGGTTGCTGTGGATGATCAAGCGTCACGGTTGGGCTCCCGAGGCAGGCTAACCGGAGCCCCCTCGGCGCCGCTCAGCGTGGAACCCGGGAAGGCATGTCTCGCCGCTCGATCCCGTCGACTCCGAGTGGAAGTGCTCCAGCGTCTGCGCCGGCCGTCCACCCCCCGTCCGGGCCCGGCACGTCGGCCCGGCCATCGGCGAGGACCGCCTCGATCACCTCGGGAGTGTGGGCGGGCAGTACGAGCGCCTCGGGAGGAGCCGAGGCCCGGAGCCAGTAGATCGGCCGGTACCGCTGCTCGGCGCCCGGCCACCGCCCGCAGTGCGGGCATCGGGTATCGAACGCCGCAAGCCAAGTCTCGCCACAGGTCCGACAGACCCGCGGATCAGGCGTATCCCGATCCATCGGCACGCCTCCACTTGCAGCGAATCCCCCGAGAGGTCCGTGTCTCGGGGGATTCTTCGGTGTCGGAGAGAGGACTCGAACCTCCACGGGGATTCCTCCCCACCAGATCCTTAGTCTGGCGCGTCTTCCAATTCCGCCACTCCGACGTGGTGGCCCACCTGCGGCGGGGCCGGGAAGTATATGGCCCGGCCCCGGGTAGGACTACCCGAGCAGCACCGCCAACACGATGGTCGTCACGGAGAAGATGCCGGCGGCGATCACCGTCAGGCGATCGAGGTTTCGCTCGACCACCGTCGACGCCTGGAAGGTCTGCGGGCCCATGCCACCACCGAACATGTCCGACATCCCGCCACCCCGCCCGGCGTGGAGCAGGATGAGCGTGATGATCGCCAATGAGACGATCACGTGGATGACGATGGTGATGACGGTGAGGACCTGCATGAACGACCTGGGGTCTCGGGGAGCGAGTGCAGTATAGGGGGGAGGTGGGGCAAGGCCCCCCTACCCGGCCTGCTTTGCCACCGCGTCTGCCGCCGCCGCCACGGCCTCGGGGTCTCCGAGGTAGCGGGCCTCGACCACGCCGAACTCGTCGTCCAACTCGTAGAGGCGGGGCACGCCCGTAGGGATGTTGAGGCCCGGGATCTCGTCGTCGGGGATGTCCTCGAGGTGCTTCACCAAGGCCCGGAGGCTGTTGCCGTGGGCGGCCACCAGCACCCGCTTGCCGTCGACCAGGTCCGGCACGATGGCGTCGAACCAGTACGGCAGCATGCGCTCCACCACATCCTTCAGGCACTCGGTGGCCGGCAGGATGTCGGGCGCCAGATGCGAGTAGCGGGTGTCGTGGCGCGGGTGACGCTCGTCATCGAGGTCGAGGGGCGGGGGCGGCACGTCGTAGGACCGACGCCACTCGAACACCTGGTCGGCTCCGTGCTCCTCGGCCGTCTCCTTCTTGTCGAGGCCTTGCAACGCCCCGTAGTGGCGCTCGTTGAGCCGCCAGTGGCGCTTCACCGGGAGCCAGTCGAGGTCCATCTCGTCGAGGGCGAGGTTGGCGGTCTGGATGGCCCGCTTCTGCAGCGACGTGTGGACCACGTCGAAGGCGAGGCCCTCTCCGGCCATCAACCGCCCCGACTCTCGGGCCTCCGCGACACCCTTCTCGGTGAGCGGCACGTCGGTCCAGCCGGTGAACAGGTTCTCCAGGTTCCAGGTGCTCTGCCCGTGGCGGAGCAGGACGAGGGTGTG
>CAZTLW010000081.1:0-10545 GCA_964614585.1 uncultured Acidimicrobiia bacterium
CACGACCGGGGGCCACAGCAGGAGCGGCTTGGGCCGCCCCTCGGCGGTGGCGGGTTCGTGGCCGTCGTGGTGGCGTCCGAAGGCCCCGAGGAGGAACCGCCCGCTGTAGGCGACGGTCAGCACCGAGGCGAGGGCCGCCGCCCCGATCAGGGGCACGCCTTCGTCGACGAGTCCGTCGAAGGCCGCCTCCTTGGCGTCGAACCCGAGGGTCAGCGGCACCGCGGCCATCGAGGCCGCGGCAGCCACCGCCCCGGCAAAGAGGACCGGCATCGATCGGGCGAGCCCCGACAGGCGTCGGAGGTCACGCGTCCCCGCCTGTTTGTCGATGGCGCCGACGGTCATGAAGAGCGACGACTTGAAGAGGCCGTGGGCGAGTACCAGGGCGATGCCGCCGTAGACCAGCTTCGGGTCACCCGACCCGGCGAGCAGGAAGAAGAAGCCGAGCTGGGAGACGGTCCCGAACGCCAGCAACAGTTTGAGGTCGTCCTGGCGCAGGGCGCGCCAGCCGCCGAGCACCATCGTGGCGAGCCCGATGGCGACGATCGCCCCGGTCCACCAGTCGGCCCCCTCGGTGGCGGCGGGCGCCAGGCGGCCGACGAGGAAGATGCCTGCCTTGACCATGGTGGCCGAGTGGAGGAACGCGGATGCCGGGGTCGGAGCGGCCATCGCCCCGGGAAGCCACCCGTGGGCAGGCACCTGGGCCGACTTCGTGGCGGCGCCGATCAGGACCAACGCCCAGGCCAGGCCCACGGTCGCCGAGGCGGCAGGCGGGTCGGCGAGCAGCTCCGAGATGCGGTAGGTGCCGGCCTGCTGGGCCAGCAGCACCAACCCACCGAGCATCGCCAGCCCGCCACCGCCGGTGACGAGCGCCGCGTGGAGCGCCGCCGACCGGGCCTTGGCGGTGCGGTCCTCGAACCCGATGAGGAGGTAGGAGGTGATCGTCGTCAGCTCCCAGAACAGGAACAGGGCGATGAGGTGGTCGGCGGTCACCAGCCCGGCCATCGCCCCGGCGAAGGCGACCATCGTGCCGGCGAAGGTGGCGATCCGGGGGCCGGAGCCGAAGTACCGGGACGAGTACAGGAAGATCGCCACGCCGGCCACGCCGACGAGGAGGAGGAAGGCCAGCGCGTAGGCATCGACCCGGAAGTCGATGGTCAGCTCGAGCGCCGGGACCCACTCGAAGGAACTCGTGACTGGGCGGCCGTCGATGACGCCGGCGGCCACCGAACCCGCCCAGACGACCACGGCGAGCGGCGCGAGGGCGGCGAGCGGAAACGCCCATCGGCCCACGCGAGAGCGCCCGACCACGAGGACGAGCGCCAGGAGACCATGGACGGCGAGCAACCAGGCCATCAGACGAAGGAGGTTACACGAATCAGATTACGTGTATAATGCGAGGACGGTGCCGGTCCCGGCCGCCCGGAGGAGCGACCGCCATGAGCTCGAACTGGACCTTCTTCACGAACCACGCCCACGTCCTCATCTGCATCGCCGAGGATCCCGACATCCGGCTCCGCGAAGTCGCCGAACGGGTCGGCATCACCGAGCGGGCCGCACAGCGCATCGTCGCTGAGCTCGAGGAGGCAGGGTACCTCCACCACGAGCGCCATGGCCGGCGCAACCACTACGAGCTCCGACCGGAGGGCCACCTCCGCCATCCGATCGAGGCACACGTGACGATCGGCGAGCTCCTCGACTTCGTCGGGCCGGACCACTCCCTCGGGGGCGCCCGACCGGCCCAGTCCCCCACGTAGGCTCGGGGGCATCCGACCCGGGAGGTACCCCCATGGAACTCGACACCGGTCTGGCAGCCGACGACCGCGCCGAGATCGCCGATGGCCTGTCCCGGCTGCTGGCCGACACCTACACGCTGTACGTCAAGACCCACGGCTACCACTGGAACGTCACCGGCCCCATGTTCCGATCGCTCCACCTCATGTTCGAGGAGCAGTACATGGACCTGCGCGACGCCGCCGATGAGATCGCCGAGCGCATCCGCGCCATCGGCCACCCCGCTCCCGGGAGCTACACCGAGTTCGGGCAGCTCACCTCGGTGGCCGACGGCGGCGGGAATCCCGGGGCGCTCGAGATGGTGCGCCAGCTGGTCGACGGCCACGAGGCGGTGATCCGGACCGCCCGCACCGTCGTGAAGCGCGCCGAGGAGGCCGGGGACGTCGCCACCGCCGACCTCGGCACCCAGCGCATCGACGTCCACGAGAAGACCGCCTGGATGCTGCGGTCCATGGCCGAGTAGCGACTCAGGGCTCGCGAACCTCGCCGTCGGGGAAGAAGGCCGACCAGGCGAAGAAGAACTCGTTGCGGTGCAGCGCCAGGTCCAAGCGCGTTCCTGCCAACGGTCCCTCGACGGCGGCGCCGAACAGGTCCCACGTGGATCCGGTCTGGTCGTCCACCCACGTGTCCCCACCGGTGGCCTCGAAGGTGAGGGCCTCGCCGTCGACGGAGGCCAGGTAGGCGACGGCGGTCCCGACCCCACGACTCTCGGCGATCGACCGGTCGTCGAGGGCGTCGGCCGTGTCGGGATCGCCCCAGAACACGGCGACCGGCTCGCCTCCGACGACGTCGTTCGCGACCCCGACCTCCGACAACGCCGAGAACCCATAGGCCACGTGCTCGTCGCCGACCTCCACGCCGACCACCCGCTCCAGGGCGGGGAGCCGGGTGTCGGGATCGCCCTGGAAGAAGCCATACGGCTCGGGGCGCGAGGAGTAGCCCACGTAGGGATTGGCGCCGTAGCGGATGCCGAACCCCTGGTCGTCGGCGAGGACCGCGCCCTCGGGGTGGGCCTCGGCGAACCCGTCGAAGCTCGTGATCCGGGACGGGAGGATGGTGAGACGCTCCCCCGCCAGCGTGCCCACGATGCCGTTGCCGGTGATCTGTTGGAACAACGATTCGGTCTGGTCCTCCCACATCACGAGATCACTGTTGCGCAGGAGCCCCGAGACCCGGAACCCGACCTCCCGGCCGGCCACCCGCCGGTCGAAGACGACGGCCGTGTTGCACAGTGGGCAGTAGGTCACCGACACCGGGGTGTCGCCGAACTCGTCGTTCACGATCTCGTGTCGGGTGAGGATCGACAGCGGATAGAAGCGGACGTCGCCGTCGAGGCCGAACACGACACCCGGCTGATTGCCCTCCAGCCACTCAGCCTCGGCGACCGGCTGGAAGCTCGGGTCGTCGATGTGGGGGATCCGTCCGAGGGGGTCGCCTCCGGGGATCCCGATGAGCAACTCGTCGAACTCGATCGTGCGGCGGGTCCAGTCCGTGCCCCACGCGGCGGTGGCGTCGGCGAGCGTCGGCGGCAGGCTGGGTGCTTCGTCCACGATCACGTCGTCGGACGTGGGGGCGGCCGCCGGTGGCGCCGACGTCGTCGGTTCCCCACCCGTGGTGGTGTCGCCGTCGCCGGGGTCGGCGGCGCCGGTGCAGGCGGCCGCCAGCAGGACGAGGGCGACGAGGAGGGCGGTGCGGTGCATGTGACTCCCGGGACGGTCACCCCTGCAACGCGGCCGACGGGGCGGCTGTTCCGGGTTTCAGCCGTCGATCGCCTCGAACGACCCGAGCCCCGAGATGGAGACCTCGGTGCTCGGCGACCCTCGGTACCGCACGTCGCCGGTCCCCGAGATGCTGGCGACGAGGCGATCGGTGGCCCAGACCTCGACGGCGCCGACACCGGAGCTCCGCACCTCGGCCGTCGCACTCGCCAGGTCGGCGGCGGAATAGTCGCCCACCCCCGAGAGGGTCACGGACTGGTCGGACACCTCGCCTCCACCGATGCGCACACCGCCGACGCCCGACAGCGTCACGGTCAGCTCCTCGGCCACGAGCTCGGCGACCGAGATGGACCCGGCCCCGCTGACGCCGATGGTGAAGGCGTCGGCCTCGATGGGGCCGGCGTCGATGTCACCGGCCCCGGACACGTCGAGGCCGGTCAGGTCGGGCAGCACCACCGTCACCGTGATCCCCGACCGGGGCACGATGGTGAAACCCCGTTCCACGTCGATCACCAGGGTGCTCGCCTCGACCTCGGTCGTGATCCGCCCGAGGAGGTTGTCGTCGGCCGTCACCTCGACGGAGAAGCCGTCGCCCTCGCTGACGTCGACCGCCCCCACCCCCTCGAGGCGGATGGCGTCGAAGCCGTCCACCTCCCGGGTCTCGGTGGCCCCGTCGCCGGAGCCGACCACCTCGTCGAGGCCACCGAACGGCAGTGAGCAACCCGCCGCCACCAGCGCCACGGCCAACATCGGGATGATCCGTCGCATGGCGCCGATGGTAGGTGCGGCCGGCGAGCCGATATCGTTCCGGCCATGCGGCTCGGCATCGACATGGACGGCGTCATCGCCGACTTCACCGGTGGCTGGGTGCGCCTCTACAACCGCGAATTCGGCGCCGATGTCCGGCCCGAGGCGGTGCGGTCGTGGGGCGCGATCCCCGACCTCACCCACTTCGCGTCCATGGGCGAGTTCTGGGACTGGTCGACCGACCTCGACGGGGTGTCGATCTTCGCCCACCTCGAGCCGTTCCCGGGGGCGATCGAGGCGCTCCACCGCCTCGCCCGCCGCCACCACATCGCCATCATCACGACCAAGCCGGCCTTCGCCGTGGCCGACACCTTCCGCTGGCTGGCCGACCACGGCGTGCCGACCACCGAGGTCCACATCACGGAGGCGAAGGAGGTCGTCGAATGCGACGCCTACCTCGACGACGGGCCCCACGTGCTGGAGGCGTTGGCCGCCCACCGTCCCGAGGCGCTCGTGTGCCGCTACGTGAGGCCGTGGAACGCGCCGCTCCCGGGGGTGGTCGACGTGGCGGACTGGCCCGCCTTCGAAGCGATCATCGGGGACGCAGCCCCGTAACCGAACGGTTACCCTCCCGCCCCGCGGGGCACCTACGGTGACGCCGAGACGAGCTGGGAGGAACCACTGATGACTCGACGACTGCTGACCTTGTTCGCCGCGCTGGCCCTCGTGGTCGCCGCCTGTGGGGGCGACACCGACGGGGACACCGGCGACGACGGCGACACCACCACGACCGCGGGCGCCGCCACCGAGGTGGGCACCGAGGACAGTCCGATCCAGGTGCTCTTCGTGCCGTCGGTCTCCGCCGACGAGATCGTCGCCGGTGGCGAGTTGCTGGAGCAGACCCTCGAGGAGGCGACCGGCCTCGTCTTCGAGGTGAGCGTGCCGGCGTCCTACGCCGCCACCGTCGAGGAACTGTGCGCCGCACCCGACCGGTCGATGGGCTTCATCCCCGCCCAGGCCTATGTCCTCGCCAACGACCTGTGTGGCGTCGACATCCAGTTGAAGGCGGAGCGCTTCGGCTACACCGAGTACTGGACCCAATACGTCGTGCCCCGCGACTCGGACATCCAGAGCCTCGAGGAGCTGTCCGGGCTGACGTGGGCCTACCCGGACCCGGGTTCGACCTCCGGCTTCCTGGTCCCGAGCGGCGAGCTCGGCAACCTCGGCGTGGAGCCGGGTGAGGGCGTCGAGGCCGGCGGGCACACCGGCGTCGCCCGCGCCGTTGCCTCCGGTGAGGCCGAGTTCGGCACCCAGTTCTTCAGCCCGCCCACCAACGCCGCCGGCGAGGTCCTCTGGGACGGCACGGCCGACACCGCCGACGTGCCCGAGGACCTGCTCGCGAGCTGTGGCCCCGACGCCGAGGGCGACCTCACGTGCGGGGACGACTTCTTCGTGAACGACGCCCGGGCCGGACTGGCCGAGGAGGAGCCCGAGGTCATGCAGAAGGTCCGCATCCTCGCCATCTCCGACCCGATCCCCAACGACGGCGTCGCCTTCGGCCCCGACTTCCCCGAGGACCTCAAGGAGCAGGTTGTGGAGGCGATCGTCAACTTCGCCCTCGACGACCCCGAGGGCTTCGCCACCGCCTTCGACGCCTACAGCTGGGACAACGTCGCCACGACCCAGGACAGCGAGTTCGACTCGATCCGGGCGATCGTCCAGGAGCTGGGCATCGAGCTCGGCGACCTGTAGCCGCCACGACGTGACGTGCGAGGGGGCGGGGCGCGGGCTCCGCCCCCTCTAGCGTCGGACCGCATGCTGGAAGTCCGCCACCTCACGAAGGTCTACGACAACGGGACCGTCGCGCTCGAGGACGTGTCGTTCACCGTTCCCGACGGCCAGTTCCTCGCCGTCATCGGCCTGTCGGGCTCGGGCAAGTCGACACTCCTCCGCTGCATCAACCGGCTCATCGAGCCCACCGAAGGCCAGGTCATCTGGAACGGCATCGACGTGACCGCCGCCGGCCAGGAGGACCTGCGCCGCATCCGTCGGCGGATCGGGATGGTGTTCCAGCACTTCAACCTCGTCCATCGGTCGAAGGTGATCACCAACGTGCTCTCGGGGCGGCTCGGCTACACGAACCCCACCCTCAGCCTCGTGAACCGGTTCAGTGAGCAGGACCAGCTCGCCGCTCTCGATCGCCTCGAGCGGGTCGGCCTCTCCGAGAAGGCCTGGTCGCGAGCCGATGAGCTCTCGGGCGGCCAACAGCAGCGGGTTGGCATCGCCCGGGCACTGATGCAGGACCCCGAGATGCTCCTCGCCGACGAACCGGTGGCCAGCCTCGACCCGGTGCTCGCCCACTCGATCATGCAACACCTCGAGGACATCCAGTCCGAGGGCGTGACGGTGCTGTGCTCGCTCCACTTCCTCGACCTCGTGCACCGCTACGCCGAGCGGGCGATCGCCCTCTTCGACGGCGAGTTGGTGTTCGATGGACCCCCGACCGAGATCGACGACGCGCGCTTCAGGAGCATCTACGGCAAGGAGGCCGAGCGCGTTGGCTGACATCGCCCCACCCCGACCCGAGGCGCCACCCGACGAGGCCGGGCCGGGTCCGCCGCCGGCTCCGCCGAGGGGTCCCGAGCGGGGCGCCCGTCGTCGGTTCCTCATCGTGCTGGCGATCGTCGGGGCGATCGTCACGTATGCCCTCGCCTTCGACTACACCGAGGTCGACCTCGAGGCGGCGGCGTCCCCGGCCCGACAGGAGTCGCTGACCCGGATCATGCGGGCCCTCGCCCGCCCGGAGTTGGTCACCTACGACACGACCGAGGTCGTGCGCGACCTCGACGTCGCCGCTCCCTGTGGTCCTCCAACGCCCACCTCCAGTGTCGGGGGCGTCACCGTCGCGCCGGCCTGCGCGGCCCCCGGGGAGACGATGACCGTGACGGGTGAGGGCTTCGCCCCCGGCGAGGTCGTCCAGGTCAACTGGATCCCCACCACCGACGAGAACGTCTTCCTGGCCATGGGCCGCACACGGGCGGACGATGCCGGGGACTTCACCGTCGAGTTCGAGGTGCCCGACCGGCCTTCGGACGAGACCCAGCGGCTGGAGGTCATCACCGCCGAGCGGGTCGGCACGTGGGGTGACCGCGTCGAGGTGTGGACCGACACCAACGAGAACGGCGTGCGCGACGAGCCGCAGATCGGCGAGGCCGGCTCCATCGTCGCCACGGTCGACGGCAGCCCGCCCGAGGTCGCCGCCGTGGCCCTGGTCGACCCGGGACGCTCGATCGAGACCTTCGTGTCGTTCGGCGACGCCTTCACCGCCACCGCCGGACTCGCCAATGGCGCCACGGCTGCGCCGATCGGCGAGGAGCCTCGCGGCCCCAACGAGTTGGCCGTCGCCGACGTCACCACGGCCGGGGGCCGCAGTGAGATCACGGTGGCGGGTCCCGAGGGCTTCGACCTCACCGACTGGCGCGCCGCCCTCTACGACGCCACGACCGGGGAGTTCATCGGCACGACGACCCTCGCCGACCGGATCGAACTGTCGCCGAGGGTGTCGGAGACCACGTGGATCAGCCTGGACCGCATCATCGAGACCGTCTTCTTGGCCCTCGTGGCCACGACCGCGGGTCTCCTCCTGGCGGTACCCCTGTCGTTCATCGCCGCCCGCAACGTCATGCGGGACATCTCCACCACGGTGACGAACCTCGGCCTCGGCCTCATCGGCCTGCCCGTCGGTGCCGCCGGCGGCGTGGCGCTGGTTGCCGCCATCGAACGGGGCGTCGCCTTCCTCACCGCCTCGGCCCTGCGGGGCAGCATCGCCCTCGCGGTGCTCCTCGCCGCCCTCGTGGCCGTGCTCCGCCTCACGGTTCCCCCGGTGGAGCTCGAAGGCCCCACCCGGGGCCAGCGCACCCTGCAGGGGATCGGCTTCGCGGTGGCGACGGTGCTCGGCATCGGGGCCTTCCTCGTGGCCGCCGACCTGTTGGACCTCGCCGGGACCGCGGTCGCCCCGGCCCTGGGCTGGTTCGACTTCATCGCCGAGTTCTTCTCGACGATGGCCCAGATCCTCTCGGGTCTCACCACGGCCCTCGCCGCCCTGATCGGCGCCGGAACCCTGGCCGGGCTGGGCGGACGCCTCGGCTACCTGATCCGGCGCACCGTGCCAACGGGCATCCGCCGACCGCTCGACCTGCTGCTGGCGGCGACAGCCGGCGCGGTGGTCGCCTGGGTCGTCGAGCAGGGGCTCGACTGGCTCTATCGGTTCGACGACCCCGGCCGGGCCCAGGGCATCGCCCTCGGCATCGGCGCCGTCGTCGGCCTGGCGATCGGTGCTCGGGCGACCCGCCACGGGGGCGAGGTGCAGATCGGGCTGACCATCTACTACATCGCCCGCACGATCTTCAACACGCTCCGCGCCATCGAGCCGCTCGTGATGGCGATCGTCTTCGTGGTCTGGGTGGGCATCGGGCCCTTCGCCGGGTCGCTGGCGCTGACACTCCACACCGCCGCCGCCCTGGCCAAGCTCTACTCGGAACAGGTGGAGAGCATCTCGGCGGGTCCGATCGAGGCGGTGCGGGCCACCGGCGCCACCCGCCTGCAGACCATCGTCTACGCCGTCGTGCCCCAGATCGTCCCGCCGTACATCTCCTTCACGATGTACCGGTGGGACATCAACGTCCGGATGTCCACGATCCTCGGCTTCGTCGGCGGCGGGGGCATCGGGTTCATCCTCCAGCAGAACGTCAACCTGCTGCAGTACCGCTCGGCTGCCGTCCAGATGCTGTTCATCGCCATCGTCGTGGCGAGCATGGACTACATCTCGGCCCGGCTCCGGGAGCGACTGCTGTGACACCCCGATGAGCGACCTCCGGATCGTCCGGCGACCCGAGCGGGAGGGCCGCGAGGCAGCCACCCTCTCGCCGGCCGCCACCCTGGCCGCCGAGAGCCGGGGACGGGTGGTGCCCGAGGATCCCGACGAGTTCCGCACCGCCTTCGAGCGGGACCGCGACCGCATCGTCCACTCCAAGGCGTTCCGCCGCCTCAAGCACAAGACCCAGGTCTTCCTGAACCCCGAGGGCGACCACTACGTCACCCGACTCACCCACACGGTGCAGGTCACCCAGGTGGGTCGGGCGATGGCGGTGTCCCTCGGCCTGAACGAGACCCTGACGGAGGCGATCTGCCTCGCCCACGACGTGGGCCACTCCCCGTTCGGCCACACCGGCGAGGAGGCGCTGACGCCCTACGTCGAGGGCGAGTGGCTCCACTCGACCCAGGGGGTGCGGGTGCTGACGGTGCTGGAGCCCCTGAACCTGACCTGGGAGGTGCTCGACGGCGTACGGGCCCACTCGTGGAAGGTCGACCCGCCGCCGGCCACGCCCGAGGGCATGCTCTGTCGGTTCGCCGATCGGATCGCCTACCTCACCCACGACGTCGCCGACGCGATCCGCGCCGACGTGGTCCGCTTCGACGACCTACCCACTGGCGCGGTGCGCCGATTCGGCACGACGTCGCGGGAGTGGATCGACGCCATGATCCGGGCGGTCGTGGAGACGTCGGCGAGCTCGGGCACCGTCGGCATGGACGACGCGACCCTCGAGGTGATGCACGAGCTCCGGGACTTCATGTTCGAGCGGGTCTACCTCCGGCCGGCGGCCGAGCCCCAGAAGGAACGAGCCATCCGGGTGATCCGGGACCTCACCGACTGGTACCACCACCACCCCGACGAGGTCCCCGACTCGTTCAAGGTGGACGACGCCGACGACCTCACCCGGGCCATCGACTACGTGTCGGGGATGACCGACCGGTTCGCCCTCGCCGCCCACGACCGACTGTTCCGCCCCTCCCTCTTCGACTGAGATCCCAACCCAGGGTTGTGGGCGTCGCCCGATCGCCTACCCAGGGTTGTGGGCGTCGGAAACCGACGCCCACGGCCCACGGAACGTCAACGCACGAGGCGCCAGCCGAGCGGGAGCAGCACCCCGGCGAGGACCGCCTTCAGCACGTCGCCCACCAGGAAGGGCGTGATGCCCAGCGCCACGGCGCTCGGTTCGCCCACGGCGGCGGTGAGGGGGACGCCCAGATACACGGCCAGCCAGGCGGCGCCGAGGGCATAGATGACGATCGTCCCGGCCAGGAAGGCGGGGATGGCGGTCGTGATCGATCGGTCCTGGCCCCGGTCGGCGAGCGCCCCGACCACCCACGCGGCGACGACGAACCCGACGATGTACCCACCGGTGGCCCCCGTGGCGACCTCCCATCCACCCGAGGCCTCGGCATAGAA
>CAZTLW010000082.1:0-10535 GCA_964614585.1 uncultured Acidimicrobiia bacterium
CCGCCGGCCGACGCAGGAGGCCGGTGGGAGGGGGGCGGTTCCAGAGAGCGGCGAAGGGCCACTGTGATCCGGCTCCTCGCACCCGATTCGCCCAACGGTTTGGCGGACCGGCTTGGCGGGTAGGGCCATCGCGATCCAGAGAGGAGTGCCCATGACCACCACCGCAGAACGACTCCGGGAGACCGAGGAGCGCCTCGACCGGGCGAATCGGGCCCTCGACGCCGCCGAACAGGCGGTCGGCAACGCCGCCGAGGCCGCCGAGGCCGTCGAGCGCTGGCGGAGCGATCCGCGGGCCATCGCCGTGGCGAGCACGGTGGTGGCGGCCGTGATCGCGCTGATCGTGTGGCTCGTGGTCCGGCGCGAGGACTGACCCCTCCCACACCCCATGACGACCAAGGGCCCCGGGACGTCCCGGGGCCCTTCGTCCTGCGTGGCGTGGGGGTTCAGAAGCGGTTCATCGCCTTCGGGTTCGTGGCGGCCATGACGGGCTCGGCGTCGTCGATGACGCCGGCATCGTCGTCGTGCACGCCCACCGCCACCGTGCCCTCGGCGTCGGCCGAGAAGGTCTCCTGCCAGGCCTCGGACATGCCGGTGCCACGCATCCAACCCACGGGCACCCCGAGCAGGGCGCCGAAACCGGCGCCTGCGATGGCTCCGAAGACGAAGGGAATGACCTCGGTGACCGCGGCCACGATCCCACCGACGATGCCGAAGAACACCGCGCCGATGCCGGCGGCGATCGCCACTCGACCCCCGAGCAGGCGCGGGCGCCTGGGCTCGTCGGACGGTCGCTCGATCGGCCAGGCACCGAGCAGCGAGATGTCCCGGGGTGGGACCCCGCCCTGCTCGAGTTCGAGGATCACCTCACGAGCGCGGCCGGCATCCTCGTAGGCCGCGACGAGGTTGTGGTCGCGGCGGACCTCGTCGAGGGTCGTCATGGGCGTGCCGGGATGGCGATCGATGCCGTCGACCGGCGGGGTGTCTGGTGAGGGGCTGCGTTCGTACATCATCACTGCTCCATGTGGGTCGGCCGCGACCTACCCGGCGGTCCGACGACGGAAACCCCGCGGTCTGGGGACCGGGCAGGTTTGGCCCGGGCGAGTTCCGGGTAGGCGGCCGACATGACACACCGAACCGACTCCGCCTATGCGCCGTCCGGCCTCGACGAGGGGACGGCGACCAAGGTCGGCGACCTGCTCCAGGATCGCCTCAACTCCCTCGTCGATCTCGGGCTGACGCTCAAGCACGTCCATTGGAACGTGGTCGGGCCCGGCTTCATCGCCGTCCACGAGATGCTCGACGGGCACGTGGCCGACGTGCGTCGGATGTCCGACGAGGTGGCCGAACGCATCGCCACGCTCGGCGGCATCCCCAACGGCCTGCCCGGCCACCTGACCGAGCATCGCCGGTGGAACGACTACGCCCTCGGTCGAGCCGTGGTGGAAGCCCACCTCGGGGCCCTCGACCTCGTCTACGACGGCGTCCTCGCCGACCATCGGGCCGCGATCGGCGAAACCGCCGAGATGGACCCCGTCACCGAGGACATGCTGATCGCCCAGACCGGGATCCTCGAGCTCCAGCAGTGGTTCATCCGGGCCCACCTGGCCAACACGTCCGGTGAGCTCTCGACCGCGGGCGCCGAGGACGAACTCGACGCCGCCGCCCAGGCGGCCACGGCCGACCCACGCGACTGAGTCCGCACACGAACCCCGAGTGATCGACCGGCCGCTTCGCGCGGCCGGTCGATCGCGACGTAGGCTCGCGTCATGCTCGACGAAGCCGGCGGTCCGCCGGAACGGGGGGAGTCCGACGCTGCCATCGAGGACGGTGCGCTGGCCGACGCCCTGGAAGCGGCTCTGGTACCGACGGACCTCGACCTCGGGGACGGCATCACCGTCGCGGTCAGGTACGTCCCGACGGCCGGTCTGATCGGCGGTGACTTCTACGACGCGCTCGCCATCGATGGCGCGAGACTCTTCCTCCTGGGTGATGTGGCCGGTCACGGCCTCGACGCCGCCCAGGTGATGGCGACGATGCGCGCCTACCTTCGCGCCCTGGGGTTCGAGCACGGCGAACCCTCGACCATCCTGCGAATCGCCAACGATCTGCTCATCGAGGACCCCCGCGCGGATCTGGTGACCGCCATCGTGGCGCGCTGGGAGCCCCGCTGGCGGCGCCTGTCGGTGGCCAGCGCCGGCCACGTGCCGCCGTTGGTCCGGGAACCCGACGGGGCGGTGGAGGTGCTGCTCGCCGATCGGGGACCGGTGCTCGGGGCCTTCGACGACGGCCCCTGGACCACCTTCACCCGGACACTCGAACCGGGCGCCACCCTCCTGCTCTACACCGACGGACTCATCGAGCAGCACTCCCTCGACCTCGCCGACGGCACCCGGTTCATCACGGACCGCTGGGCGTCCGCCGACTCCGACGACGTCGAATCCGTGGCCGATGCCCTCCTGGCCGGCGTTCCTCACTCGCCGCGCGACGACGTGGCTCTCGTCGTCATCCGCTTCGACTGACCGTTTCGAGTAGCTCGGCCGTGGGTAGGGCTCCGTCGTACGCAACCAGGAAAGGAACGTGTTGCGACCATGACGACTCGATCCGAGATGGGAACGGCCCACATGAAGCAGGGACCCGGATCGACCAAGGACGTCCTCGAGGAGCTCGTCGCGACCGACCTCGATGCCCAGCGCGGCTTCGGGCGGGCCGCCGAGTTGATCGATGACGACGGCCTTGCCAGCCGCTTCCGGTCGATGGCCGCCGAGCGGGGCCGCATGGCAAGCGAGTTGCTCAACGCCGGCGCCCGTCACGGGGTCGAGGACCGCGATCGCGGGACCGCCGGGGGCGCCCTCCGCCGGGCGTGGATGACGCTGAAGGACGAGGTGGTCGACGACGACCGCGCCATCCTCGCGACCATCGCCAAGGCCGAGAACGAGGCACTGGAGACCTACACACAGGCGCTCCGAGCCGACCTCCCCGACGACGTCGACGGCCTCGTCCGGCGACAGTTCGCCGAGGTGAAGTCCGCCCACGACGCCGTGGTCGAACTCCGCGACGCCCGAGCCTGACCGGATCCCCGAACACCGGGGCCGCCCCACGGGGCGGCCCCGGTCGCGCGTGAACGGCCGAGCAGGAGCCCAGCCGGCGTCAGGGGCGGGGGCGGACCGCCATCGTCACCGTCGAGCGGGCCACCAGTCGGTCGCCGCTTCGCATCTCGATGTCCCAGACCCAGGTGGTGCGGCCCCGGTGGACGGGCACCGCCCGTGCTTCCACGATCCCCTCGGTGGCCGGCCGGAGGAAGTTGGTGCTGTTGGACATGCCCATGCAGATGTTGCCCTCGTCGGCGACCGCCATGGCGGTCCCGACCGAGGCGACGGTCTCGGCGAGGGCGGCGTACATGCCGCCGTGCACGATGCCGTAGGGCTGGCGCGCCCGGTCGTCGATCTCGAACCAGGCCCGCCACGAGCCGTCCGGCTCACCGGTGGGCTCGTAGCCGATGCCGTGGTGCCGCTCGAAGGTCGTCGCCTTCCTCGGTTCGCTTGGAAGGTCGCGGTCCGGCAGGGCCGAACCGCCGCTCTCCTCAGGACCGCTCATCCGACGTACCCCGGGAAGTCCTCGGGATAGGGCGGGTGGGCCTTGGCGATCTCGCGCACCCTCGCCTCGAGGGGGGCGAGGGCGCCCTCGTCGTCGCCGGCCCGGAGCACGGCGGCGATGAGCGAAGCCACCTCGGCGTGCTCGGTGGTGCCGAGACCCTGGGTGGTGGACGCGGGCGTCCCGACCCGGAGCCCGCTCGTGCGGAACGGTGGGCGGGGGTCGTTGGGGATCGAGTTGAAGTTCAGGGTGACGCCGATGCGGTCGAGGCGCTTGGCCGCCTCGCGACCGGTGAGTTCGGGGTCGACCGAGCGGAGGTCGAGGAGCATGAGGTGGTTGTCGGTGCCGCCGGTCACCAGCCGCACGCCCTCCTCGGTGAACCGCTCCGCCATGGCGGCCGCGTTGGCCACGATGCGCGCCGCATAGTCGCGGAAGGCGGGCTGGGCGGCCTCGTGGAAGCCGGCGGCCTTGCCGGCGATCTGGTTGTACAGCGAGCCGCCCTGGACGTTGGGGAACAGCCCCTTCTCGATGCGGCGACCGAGCTCCTCGTCGTTGGTCACGACCGCCCCGCCCCGCGAGGCCCGCAGGGCCTTGTGGGTGGTGAACGACACGACGTCGGCGTGCTCGACCGGGTTGGGCATCGCCCGGCCCGCCACGAGGCCGATGAAGTGGGCGGCGTCGACCATGAAGACGGCGCCCACCTCGTCGGCGATCGACCGGAACGCCTCGTAGTCGAGGTGGCGGGGGTAGGCGGAGTAGCCCGCGAGGACGATCTTCGGCCGGTGCTCGACCGCGAGCCGGCGAACCTCGTCCATGTCGATGCGCTCCGTCTCGGGGTCGATGCCGTAGGAGACGAAGTCGTAGAGGCGGCCGGAGAAGTTGACCGGGGAGCCGTGGGTGAGGTGCCCGCCCTGGTCGAGCGCCATGCCGAGCACGGTGTCGCCGGGCTCGAGAAGGGAGAAGTACACCGCCATGTTCGCCTGGGCACCCGAGTGCGGCTGCACGTTGGCATGGGCGCCGCCGAACAGCGCCAGGCATCGAGCCTTGGCCAACTCCTCCATCTCGTCGACGACCGCGCACCCCTCGTAGTACCGACGGCCGGGGAAGCCCTCGGCGTACTTGTTGGTGAAGACCGAGCCGGTCGCGGACAACACGGCCCGGGAGACGAAGTTCTCCGAGGCGATGAGGTGGATCGAGGAGTTCTGGCGGGCGAGGTCCCGGCGGATGAGCCCGGCCAGCTCCGGGTCCACCGTCTCGAGGGGTCGGTCGTCGGTCATGGGGCCGAGGGTACCGGCGGTCGCCCGGTTGCCGGCCCGCCGGTGGGGATCGGCCGGTCGTCGGCCAAGGCCGCCACGAAGGCGTCGGCGAGGGGGTCACTGCCCACTGCCCGCCGGACCGCCACCACCGGTCGGCGGGCGACGAGCGGCCCCCGTGGCTCGGGGGAGGCCACCCCCGGTGCCTCGGCCACCCCGGTCGGCAGCACCGTCCATCCGACGCCGAACCGGGCGAGCTCGCGGAGCACCGCCGGGTTGGGAGCCGTGGCGGCCACCACCGGCTCGATCCCGAGACGGGCGAGGCCACGGTCGATGATCGCCCGGGTGCGCGAACCCTCGGGGTAGAGCACCGCCGGCCCCGAACCGTCGTCGGATCCGTAGAGGCGCAGGTCCTCGGTGGTGACCCCGACCGCCGGCCGGTCGGTCACCGGGCCGGTCACGACTGCCACGTCGAGCACCCCGCGGTCGAGACGATCCAGCAAGCGATCGCTCGCGTCCACGGTGAGGCGCAGGTCGACCTCGGGATGGGTGGTGACGAAGTGCTCGGTGCGGTCCCGGCGCAGGTAGAGCGCCACGGCGTCGATCACGCCGACCCGCAGCGGGCCACGCCCGGACCGGGCGACGACGTCGTCCCACGCGACCCCGAGGTCGGCGAGCACCCGGTCGGCGGCGGCGATGAGCCGCCGACCGGCCACCGTCGGCCGACGCCGATTGCCGATCCGCTCGAACAGCGGGACTCCGGCCAGGGCCTCGACGCGGGCGAGGGACTGGGACACCGACGACTGCGCCATGCCGACGCGGTCGCCGGCCTCCGTCCACGAGGTCGAGCGGCCGACCGCGGACAGGAGTTCCAGGTGGCGCACCGTGAGTCCGGGCGGCAGGTCACTCATCGACTTCTCCGATGTCGTTCATCATCTTCATCCATTATCGCGAAGAACGGCGCCTTGCCTAGCGTGCGCCATCCTGCCCTCCCCCGAGGAGTCCCATGCCCACCTCGTCCGGCCGCCTCGGCGTCCTCCTCCCCGGTCTCGGCGCCGTCGCCTCGACGTTCATCGCCGGCGTCCTCGCCGCCCGCCAAGGCCTCGCCCCGCCGGTCGGCTCGCTGTCGGAGACCGGCCACGCCGACGGTCGCCCACTCATCGACGCCCTCGGCCTCGCGCCCCTCGACGACCTCGTGTTCGGGGCCTGGGACCCGTATCGGGTCACCGCCCTCGACGCCGCCCGCCGGGCGGGTGTGCTCGACGCGGCACTGATGGACAAGCTCGCCCCCGAGCTCATGGAGATCCGGGCGATGCCGGCCGTCTTCGACCGATCGTGGGTGCCGGCGTTGACCGACACGGACAACGTCAAGGTCGGTGACTCCCTCGCCGACCTCGCCGGGCAGCTGCGGGCCGACGTCGCGGCGTTCCGCCGCGACCACCACCTCGACCGGGTGGTGGCGGTCTGGACCGGGTCGACGGAGGCCTATCGTCCCCCTGGCCCGGCCCACGCGTCGATCGAGACCTTCGAGGCGGCGCTGGCGGCGAGCGATCCGTCCATCTCCCCGAGCCAGGTCTACGCCTGGGCGCTCGTGTCGGAGGGCGTGGCGGTCGCCAACGGCTCCCCCAACCTCATGTTCGACTTCCCGGCGATGCGGGAACTGGCGAGCCGGGAAGGGGTGCCGGTCGCCGGCCGTGACTTCAAGACCGGCCAGACCCTCGTCAAGACCGCCATCGCCCCGATGCTGGCCGCCCGGATGCTGGGCGTCCACGGCTGGTTCAGCACCAACATCCTCGGCAACCTCGACGGCCTCGTCCTCGACGAGGAGGAGAACTTCCGCTCGAAGGAGGTCACCAAGGGCGGGGTACTCGAGTCGATCCTGGACGCCGAGGCCCATCCCGAGCTCTACGGCGACCTCTCCCACCTCGTGCGCATCAACTACTACCCGCCGAAGGGGGACGACAAGGAGGGTTGGGACAACGTCGACCTCTTCGGCTGGCTCGGCTACCCCATGCAGCTGAAGATCAACTTCCTCTGCCGGGACTCGGTGCTGGCGGCGCCGATCGTGCTCGACCTCGCCAGGTTCATGGACCTCGCCGCCCGCCGGGGCGAGGCCGGCGTCGTCGACTGGCTCGGGTTCTACTTCAAGGAGCCGATGACCCTCGAACCCGGCGGGCGCCCGATCCACCACCTGTTCGAACAGGAACGGGCCCTGCACGCCGCCCTGGCGGACCAGGCCGAGGTCCCGACGGCCTAGGGCGCCCGGCCGACCACGAATCGGTCGCGGCCGGCGAGGTCCCGACGGATGGTCGGGGCGTAGTCGGCGAACAGCGACTTCACGGCCTGCCCCTGGTCGTCGCCGATCTCACAGGCCACGAGGCCGCCGGATCGCAGCCAGCCACGGGCCTGCGCGGCGATCCGGGCGAGCACCTCCGTGCCGTCGGGCCCGGCGTAGAGGGCCATCGTGGGCTCGTGCTCGCGGATCTCCATCGGCAGGAACGCGCCGGCCGGCACGTACGGCGGGTTGGCGACGAGCACGTCCACGTGCCCACGCACGTCGAGCGGCAGGGCGTCGAAGAGGTCGCCCTCCCGCCAGACCACCTCGAGACGGGTCCGGTAGCCGTTCTCCTCGGCAAGTCGCAACGCCTCGACGGAGAGGTCGCTGCCCATGACGACGGCGGACGGGAACGTGTACTTGAGGGCGAGGGCCAGGGCGCCGGAGCCCGTGCAGAGGTCGACCACCAACCCCGGCGGCCGACCGGCGACCGTCACCTCGTCGCGGACCAGTTCCCACAGTTGCTCGGTCTCGGGACGGGGGATGAGCGCCCGACGGTCGATGGCGAGCGTGAGCGGTCCGAACGCCACCGATCCCTCGAGGTACTGGAGCGGTTCGCCGGCCAGTCGACGTTCGGTGAGGACCCGGTAGCGGCGGGTCTGGCGGTCGGTGAGCTCCATGCCCTCGTAGGTCTCCGCCAGCGGCTCGCCGGTGACCAGCGACAGCAGGCGCCGCCGCTCGTGGGCAGGGAGGGTCTGGTCGTTCACCCGCCGACCAGGCCCAGCACGAATCCGAACCGGTTGACGGCCAGGTACGCGGTGACCCCGCCGTCGGTGATGGTCTGCTCGCGAGGCAGCGAACCGAAGATCGTCTCCGCGTCCACCAGCCCGAGCTCCTCGGCGAGGCCCGGCGGGGCGCCGGAGGCGGCGAGGAACGCCGGCACCACCTCCTCGACGAGGCGGACGTCGTCGGCGTCGCCGGCTGCGTTCTCGACGGCGAGCTGGGCGACCTCCACGACCCCGTCCCGGACGGCGAGGTCGACGGCCGCCGACAACCCCGCGGTCGTCGTCTCGGCGACCCAGAACTCGGCCCCGTCGGACCGATCGGCGACGGCCACCGACGGCATCCCGGTGGGAGGCGGGTCCCAGGCGTCGACCCAGTCGCCGATGGCCACTCCGAGGGGCTCGGCACCGGGCGGATAGTCGATGGAGACGGCACTGGCCGAGGCCCGGGGCCCGATCCCGGTCTCGTTGGGCTGCAACTGCTGGGCCTCGTTCCAGCGGATGATGAGGATGGCGGCCACCAGCAGCGAGGCGGCGAGGCCCGACCACACGAGGACGGCGCGGAGGCGGTTCCCGGTCATCGCTGGGCGGTCGTCATTGGGCGGCGAGCTTGGTGGCGTGCTCCTCGGCGGCGAGCGCATCGACGAAGGCATCGAGGTCGCCCTCGAGCACGGCCGGCAGTTGCTTGATGGTGAGTCCCACCCGGTGGTCGGTGACCCGGTTCTCCTTGTAGTTGTACGTCCGGATCTTCTCCGACCGCTCCCCCGTGCCCACCTGGGAGCGGCGATCGGCGGCGAGCTCGGCCTGGCGGGCCTCCATCTGGGCGGTGTACAGCCGAGCGCGGAGGATCCGGAAGGCCTTCTCCTTGTTCTGGAGCTGGCTCTTCTCGTCCTGGCAGGAGACCACGAGCCCGGTGGGGACGTGGGTGAGGCGGACCGCCGAGTCGGTCGTGTTGACCGACTGGCCCCCCGGTCCCGACGCCCGGAACACGTCGACGCGCACGTCGTTGGGGTCGAGCTCCACCTCGACGTCGTCGGCCTCGGGGAGCACCGCCACGGTGGCGGTGGACGTGTGGATCCGGCCCTGCGACTCGGTCTTGGGCACCCGCTGGACCCGATGGACACCGGCCTCGTACTTCAGCTTGGAGTACGCGCCGTGGCCGGACACGCCCAGCGACACCTTCGAGTACCCACCCACCTCCGACGGGGACGCTTCGAGCACCTCGGTGCCGAAGCCGTGCTCCTCGGCGTATCGCTCGTACATCCGCAGCAGGTCGCCGGCCCAGATCGCCGCCTCGTCACCACCGGCGGCGGCCCGGATCTCCACGATGACGTCCTTCTGGTCGGCAGGGTCCTTGGGAACGAGGTCGAGGCGCAGGCGCTCCTCGAGCGTCGCCGCCTCGGCGGCCCGCTCCGTCGCCATGGTCGCCAGCTCGGTCGCCATCTCGGCGTCCTCCTCGGTGGCCGCCAACTCGGCGGCCTCGGTCGAATCGGCCTGTGCCCGCTGCCAGGCATGGAACCGATCCACGATCGACCGCAGCTCGGAGTGGCGCCGGGCGACGTCGGCATAGGCGGAGGCGTCGGCGAGCAACTCGGGATCGGCGAGACGGGCCTCGACCTCCGTGAACGCCGCCTCGAGTTCCTCGAGCCGGGCCCGGAGGGTGGCGTCCATCAGTGGAGCTCCACGTCGAGCGACGCCTCCGGGACGGGTCCTCGGGCGAGGGCCTCCTCACGGGCCTCGGGGTCGAGGGCGGTCAGGAGGCTGGCGATCGCCACCTCGACCTGACCGTCGTCGGGCTCCCCCGTGGTGAGCTTCTGCAGCCACAGGCCGGGGGCGGCGATGACGTCGGCGAACCAGCCATCCCGCAGCCCGGAGAACCGCAGGATCTCGTAGGAGATCCCCGCCACCACCGGGATGAGCACGATGCGGCTGACCACGAGCCAGAGCCACGGCAGGTCACCGAGCACCCCGAAGAGCACCGACGAGATGAGCAGGACGAGGAGCAGGAACGACGTGCCGCAGCGGGGATGGGCGGGTGAGTACTTCTGCACCTCGACCACCGAGAGCGGGTCGCCGTTCTCGTAGGCGTGGATCGTCTTGTGCTCGGCACCGTGGTACCGGTACACGCGGGCCACGTCCTCCCACAACCCGATCGCCCAGACGTACCCCACGAAGAGGCCGATGCGCAGGACGGTCTCGACGACCGCCAGCACGACGTCGTTGCCGCCGGCGACCCACTTGGCGAAGAAGGTGGGCACGAGCACGAAGACGCCGATGGCGAAGGCGAGGGCGACCGCGATCGAGAGGGCCATCGCCGTCGACGACAACTCCTCTTCCTCCTCGTCGGCTACCCGCGCCGACCAGCTGAGGGCCCGCATGCCGAGGGAGAGGGACTCGGCGAGCACCCCGACCCCCCGCACGAACGGGATCCGGGCGGCCACCGAACGGCTGGAGAGTCGCGGCAGGTCGCCACGCCGGGCCTCGATGCGACCCTCGGGATTGCGGACGGCCACCGCCCATCCCTCCGGGGCGCGCATCATCACGCCCTCGATGACGGCCTGGCCGCCGACGGTCTTCTTGGGGTCTCGGGCCATGGCGGAGGAGGGTACCGCCGACCACCGGATAGCCCTGCCG
>CAZTLW010000083.1:0-10459 GCA_964614585.1 uncultured Acidimicrobiia bacterium
CTGAAGCCCGTCCGGGGGGCGACGGTGTGGAGGTCGGCCAGGTGCTCACCCAGGGGCGAGGCCCCCGGCGAGAGGGGGAAGGTCACGAAGAATCGGGACCCGGTGGGAAACCGCGGCTCGAACCACAGGTCGCCGCCCATCTGACGCGACAGGCGAAGGGCGATCGGGAGGCCGAGGCCGATGCCACCGACGTCGGCACCGCCCCGCTCGAACTCGGCGAAGATCTCCTGGCGGCGCTCGCGTGGGACGCCGGGCCCGTTGTCGGACACCACCAACTGGTAGTGGGATCCCTGGTACTGGCCCTCGACGGCGATCTGGGGGCCGCCGTGGGTGCGGGCGTTGGCGAGCAGGTTCCGCACGATCTGGCCGACCCGCTTGGGGTCGGCGTACACCTTGACACCCGACGGGATGGCCACGTGGACGTCCTTGCCATGAGCTGGGGGGAAGACGGCCGCCACCAACTCGTCGACCAACGAGGACAGGTCCATCACCCTCGGATGCAGTTCCAGCTTGCCCGTCTCGAGTCGGGGCATGACGAGGATGTCCTCGACCAGCGAGGAGAGGTGGTCGACCTCCCGGCAGATGATGCCGAGGAACTCGTCGGCCTCCGCCGGTTCGAGGGTGTCGAAGTCCTCGCGCAGGGTCGTGGCGAAACCCGCGATCGACGTCAACGGCGTCCGGAGCTCGTGCGAGACGGTGTTCACGAAGCCGGTGCGCATGCGGTCGGCGCGCTCGAACGACAGGCGGGCGGCGCGCTCGCGATACCGGCCCCAGAGGATGCCGCCCGCGCCCACGACGACGCCGGCCACCAGGCCGATCCACGGCAGGAACGCCTCGACGCTCATGCCGACACCTCCTCGGGGACGGCCTGGTCGACGAGTCGCCGGATCGACTCGAGGAACCCGCCGTCGCCGAGACCGGCCTTGTGGAACACGTCCCGAACCCCCACCCGGCGGGCCTCCTCCTCCTCGTGGTCGCCGGCGACACCCGAGAGCATCACCACGGGCAGTTCCGGATATCGGTCCGCCAACGCGGCGGCGAGGCTGATGCCGTCGTCGTCGTCGAGGTGGAAGTCGACCACCACGAGCTCGACGTCCCGAGCGGCGAGCAGGTCGAACAACGCCGATCGGTCGCCCACGGTCTCGACCTCGAAGCCACCGGAGGCGAGCGTGGCGGCCAGCAACTGGCGCACGGCCCGGGAATCGTCGACGACGGCGACGAGGGGACGATCGAGCGCCCCCACCCCGGCGACCTCGATGCCGTTCGGCTCCACCACCACGACCATGTCGCCTCCGCCGAGGAGCGCCGCCCCGGCCAGGAACTCGTTGCCCGCGAGCACTCCGCCCAGTCGCTTGACCGCCACCGGCCGGTTGGTGAGGACGGCCGGGACCCCGAGCCCGACCAGTCCGGCCCGGGTGGTGAGGACGACCACCTCGCGGGTGGGCTCGTCCCCGCCCCGCCCGAGGAGTTGCGAGAGCGCCACGAACGGCACGCTCGTCCCGCCGTGGCGATAACCGATGTCGAGGCCGTCGACGACGAGCGCGGACGGCTGGTACTCGACCACCTCGACGACGGCCGCCTTCGGCACGCCCCACCGCATGCCGGCGCAGCGCACCAGCAACACGTCCTGGAGGGCGAGCGAGGAAGGGACGGAGATCGACACACTCGTGCCCGACCCCGGGAGCGAGTCGATCCGCAGGCCACCGTGGACCTGGTCGACCACCCGGGCCACCAGGGAGAGCCCGTCGCCGTCACCCGAGAAGCCGTCCCCCGAGCCTCCCGTCGACAGCTCCTGGGTGAGGAGCAGTTGTTCCAGGTCGGTCCGGGTGACGATGCCGTCACCGAGGAGGCCCGCAGCCCCGGCTGCAGCCTCCACCTCGTCCCACTCGACACCCCGGCCGTCGTCGGACACGCTGATCCGCAGCGTCGACCCGTCGGTCGAGAACCGCAGTCGGATCTCCGCCACCTCCGGTTTGCCCAACGCCGCCCGCTCGGCGGGCCGTTCACAGCCGTGGTCGACGGCGTTGACCACGAGGTGGCGCAACGGCTCCCGGAGCACGTCGAGCAGTTGGCGATCGACCTCGATCTCGTCGCCGGCAACGTCGACGCGCACCTGCTTGCCGGTGCGGTTGGCGATGTAGCGGACGAGCTGGCCGAGGGTGACGGTGATCTCCGACAGCGGGGCGGTGGCCAGCAGCGCAGCCTCGCCCTGCAGCTTGGCGAGCGCCACTCGGAGGGCCTCGGCCGCCTCCGACCACGCCCCCTCCCCCACCTCCTGCCGAAGGGCTTCGACGAGGGCGTCGACGTCGAGTCGCACCTCCACCGCCCGGTTGATCACCTCGTACAGCCGTCCGGCATCCACCCGAACGGCGTCCCCGAGCACCAGGCCCCGGGTCCGGGTCAGCAATCCGTCGAGTTCGGGTCGGTCGTGGGCTAGCCCGTAGAAGGTGTCGTTGCGGGGCTGGTCGCGGTCATCGGCGAAGGGACACTCCCGCCCGAGCGGCCGGCACACGGCTCGGCAGGCGGGGCCCAGGGCCGCTTCCCCGTGCTCGAGCGCCGGCATGAGGGCGGCGGCGAGGGCGGAGAGGCTGGACCCATAGGCCGGGCCGAGCTCGTGCTCGCCCTCGGCGATCCGGGACCACGCCTCCTCGAGGGCGGCAGCTGCGCCGGACAGGAGCTCGTACCCGAGCATGGCGAAGTTGCCCTTCAGGGTGTGGGCATCTCGGGCGGCAGTCCGGGCGATGCGCGGGTCTCCACCGCCCTCGGCCATGGCGGCAGGAGCGTTGACGAGCCGCGCCGAGCGCTCGGCCGTCTCGGCGACGAAGATCTTCACGAGTTCGGGGTCGTTCGACCACTCCACGGGCGCTCCGGGGTGCGTTTCAGGGGCCTGCTGGAAGTGGTATCGGGAGGCGACGCACCGGCCTGAAGCAGTCGGTCGTACCGTCGTACCGTCGTACCGTCGTACGCCCAGCTACTCCCACTCGATCGTGGCGGGCGGCTTGGAGGAGATGTCGTAGGCCACCCGGTTGATGCCCTCGACCTCGTTGATGACCCGGGACGAGATGCGCTCGAGGACCTCGTAGGGCAGCCGGGCCCAGTCGGCGGTCATGGCGTCCTCACTGGTGACCGCCCGGACGATCAGCGGGTAGGCGTAGGTGCGGAAATCGCCCTGGACGCCCACCGAGCGGATGGCCGGCAGCACCCCGAAGGCCTGCCAGATGTCGCGCTCGAGGCCGGCGATGCGCAGTTCCTCGCGAACGATGGCGTCGGCCCGGCGGAGGATCGCCAGGCGCTCGGCGGTGACCTCGCCGATGATGCGAACCGCCAACCCGGGGCCGGGGAACGGCTGGCGCCAGACGATCTCGTCCGGCAACCCGAGCTCGGCGCCCACCGCCCGCACCTCGTCCTTGAAGAGGTCGCGCAGCGGCTCCACCAACTCCAGCACCATGTCGTCGGGCAGGCCCCCGACGTTGTGGTGGGACTTGATGACGGCGGTGTCGCCGCCAGCACCCCCTGACTCGATCACGTCGGGGTAGAGCGTGCCCTGGACGAGGAATCTGGCGTCGGCATGGCGGCCGGCCTCCTCCTCGAAGACCCGGATGAACTCCTCACCGATCGCCTTCCGCTTGTCCTCCGGATCGGTGATCCCCTCGAGCCGGGCCAGGAACCGGTCGGCGGCCTCGACGTGGACGAGGTGGATGTCGAAGGTGTCCCGGAACGTGCGGACGACCTGTTCGGCCTCGCCCTGTCGGAGGAGGCCGTGGTCCACGAAGATGCATATCAGCTGGTCACCGACTGCTCGATGGACGAGGGCCGCGGCGACCGAGCTGTCGACGCCGCCCGACAGTCCGCAGATGACCTTCTCGTCCCCGACCTCGGCCCGGATCGCGGCCACCGACTGCTCGACGATCGATGCTCGATCCCAGTCGCCGGCCGCCCCGCAGACCTGACGGACGAACCGACGGATGACCTCGGCGCCGTGCGGGGTGTGCACGACCTCGGGATGGAACTGGACGCCGAAGAAGCCCCGCTCGGGAGCCTCCATCGCCGCCACCGGGGCCCCCGGGGTCGAGGCGACGGACCGGAACCCCGGCGGCAGCGAGGTGACCGAGTCGAGATGGCTCATCCACACGGTCTGATGGGCCGGCAGCCCATCGAGCAGGATCGAGTGACCGCCCAGGGTCAGGTCGGTCCGCCCGTACTCCCCCGTCCCCGTGGCCGCCACCTCGCCGCCGAGGTGGGCGGCGAGGAGCTGGTGCCCGTAGCAGATGCCGAGCACCGGGATCCCGAGTTGGAGGATGCCGGGGTCGATCTCGACCGCATCGGGGGCGTTCACCGAGTCGGGGCCGCCGGACAGGATGATCCCCACCGGGGCGGCAGCCGCCACCTCCTCAGGGGTGATGGTGCGAGGGACGACCTCGCTGAAGACATCGGCCTCTCGGACCCGCCGGGCGATGAGACGGGCGTACTGGGCACCGAGATCGACGACGAGCACCGTCTCGACCTCGCCGACCGACGACGCCTGACCGTGACTCGGTTGGGCGACGGCGCTCGTGCTCACGGTGGGTGCCTCCGGTACGGGTCGGGGAGGCCGCTACCGTACCAGCGGTCACCTCCCCGCCCGACCCGCCACCATGACCCGCCAGCCCCTCGAACGCCCCACCGAGTCCCCGTTCCGCATCTGGGACTTCGTGATCGTCATGGCCCTGACCTTCGGTGCCGCCGCGGTCGGGTCCGTCGTGGCGCTGATCGTCTCCCCGCCGGACGACCTCACCGCAGAGGCGCTGTTGGGCGATCCGATGCTGATCGGCATCTCCCTGGTCTTCCAGCTCATGGGCACGTTCGCCGGGTTGGCGGTCGTCAAGGCGATCCGCCGGGCGAGTCTCGAGGACTTCGGCCTGCCCATCACGGGCTCCGACGCCAGCGGCATCCTCTGGGGCCTCGGCTTCCTCGTCCCGCTGCTCGGGGTGGGCCTCCTGGTCGAGACCCTCGAACTCGAGGCCCCCAGCGGGGGCGCCGGGGCGGCACTCGGGGGGATGGACAACCCGTGGTTCGCGGTCGGCGCCATCCTGGCCATCGGGGTGTTCGGCCCGCTGGCCGAGGAGCTCACCTACCGGGCCGTCCTGCAGGGCTCGCTCCGCCGCCGGTTCGCGCCGATCACGGCGATCCTCATCACCTCGTTGGTCTTTGCCCCCCTCCACATCCAGGCCGGTCCCGGGGTGACGGTGTTCATCCTCATCGCCCTGATCTTCGCCCTGTCGATCATGTTGGGCTGGCTCGTCGAGCGAGACGGCGGGCGGATCGGTCGGGCCTTCTTCGCCCACGCCACCTACAACTCGATGCAGGTGCTGGCCGTGCTGGTGGGACTCGCCGAGGTCTGAGCGGCTAGGCCAGACCCATCGCCGCCTTCACTTCGGCCAAGGTGGCGCCACCCATCTCCCGGGCCCGAGCCGCATGGTCCACCAACAACGCCTCGACGTCCCGGTCATCGAGGGCGTCGTAGCGCTCCCGGATGGGACGGAGCCCCTCGACCACCGCCTCGCCGACCGCCACCTTGTAGTGGCCGTACAGGGTGTCGCCGTACTCGTCGACCAGGTCATCGACCGGCCGCCCGGTGAAGAACGACTGGATCTCCAGGAGGTTGGAGATCCCCGGCTTCTCCTCCCAGTCATGGCGGACCTCGGTGCCCGAGTCGGTGACCGCCCGCTTGAACTTCGCCATGATCGTGTCCGGGTCGTCGAACACGCCCACGGTGGCGTGGGGATTCGGGTCGGACTTCGACATCTTGGAGGTGGGGTCGGCCAGCGATGCCACCCGGGCCCCGATCGGCGGGGTGATGCGCTCGGGCAGCGGGAAGACCTCGCCGTAGCGGTTGTTGAACCGCTCGGCGATGTCGCGGGTCAGTTCGAGGTGCTGGGTCTGGTCCTCGCCCACCGGGACCGCATCCACCTTGTGGATGAGGATGTCGGCGGCCTGCAGCAGCGGGTAGGCGAATAGCCCGAACCGCTCCCCCGCCTTGTCGGCCTTCTCCTTGTACTGGGTCATGCGCCCGAGCGGTCCCATCGTGGCGTCGACGCCGAGCAACCACATGAGCTCGACGTGCTCGGGCACGTCCGCCTGGCGGTAGATCATGCTGGCATCGGGATCCACCCCGGCGGCCAGGACCGCCTTGGCGGTGGCCGTGCGGGCGACACGGAGGTCGTCGGGTTCGAACGGTGCCGTGATGGCGTGGAGGTCGACGACGCAGTAGATGCAGTCGTGGTCCTCCTGCATCGCCACCCAGTTCTGAAAGGCCCCGATCAGGTTGCCGAGGTGGATCTGGCCGGTCGGCTGGATGCCGCTGAAGACACGGGGGCGCATGGGGCGGCAGGGTACTTCGGTACGACGGTACGACGGTACGACGGTACGACGGAGGGCTACTCGAGGATGGCGCCCGGGTTGAGGATGCCCGTCGGGTCGAGGGCGGCCTTGATCGCTCGCATGGTGGCGATCTCCTCGGGCGATCGGCTGCGGCCCAGGTGGGGGCGCTTGTGGCGGCCGATGCCGTGCTCGGCCGAGACGGAGCCGCCGAGCGCGGTCAGCGGCTCGTAGACGAGTCGGTCGACATCGGTGGCGGCGTCCTCGGGGGGTCCACCGATCGTCACGTGGAGGTTCCCGTCGCCGAGGTGGCCGAAGACGACGAGCCGGGATCCCGGATGTCGCTGGGCGAGGGCGTCACCCAGTCGCTCCAGGTAGCCGGGCATGGCCGCGATGGGAAGGCTCACGTCGTAGGCGAGCCGGCCGCCGAGGGCGTCGACGAGCGCCGGGATGTCGTCGCGGATCGCCCAGAGTGCCGCCCGGTCGCCGGCGGTGTGGGCCACGATCGCGTCGGTCACCGTGCCGTCCGTGGCCAGCGCCGCGATGAGTCCGGCGAACCACTCGGTGGCGCCGGTGGGGTCTCCCACCTCCACCTCGGTGAGGACGTACAGGGGGTGGTCGGGCGGGAGCGGGGGTCGGTGGTGGCCCGAGCGGACCGCCACCAACTCGTAGAACGAGCGCCACATGACCTCGAAGGCCGACACGGCCCCTGCCGTGCGGGACTGCAGCGACCGCAGCAGGGCGACCGCCTCGTCGAACCCGGGCACGGCCACGAGGGCGGTGACGCGTCCCGCCGGTGCCGGCGAGCACCGCAGGGCCACGCCGGTCACGACCCCCAGCGTGCCCTCCGAGCCACAGAAGAGGCCGGCCAGGTCGTAGCCGGTGTTGTCCTTGACGATCCGTCTGAGGCCGGGGAGCACGGTGCCGTCGGCAAGGACGACCTCCAGGCCGAGGACCCGGTGGCGGGTCATGCCGTGTCGGATCACGCCGTTGCCGCCGGCGTTGGTGGCGACGAGCCCCCCGAGCTGGGCCGTCGAGCGGGCGCCGAGGTCGAGGCCCAGGTCGAGGCCCTCGGCGGCCGCCGACCGCTGGGCGGTCTCGAGCGTGACGCCGGCCTCGGCGATGAGCACCCGGTCGTCGGCGTCGACCTCGAGCACCCGGTCCAGGCGCTCGAGGCTCAGGGCGACCACGTCGGGCCCACCCACGGCCCCACCGACGAGGCCGGTGCCGCCCCCGAGCGGGACGACGCCGACGTCGGCCTCCCGGCAGGCGACGATGGTGGCCACCACCTCCTCCGTCGTCGCTGGACGGACGAGCAACGAGGTGCCGAGCCGGACGGGCCGGGCCCATCCCACCAGGCGCCCGGATGCATCGGCACCGGTGACGACGGCGGCCGGCCCGAGGCGACCCGCGAGCACCTCGGCGAGGGCGGCCAGCTCGCTCATGGGGCCACGCTAGGGACCGTCGACCGAGGCAACCGGCCTGGCAGGCTCGGGTGGCCGTCGGGCGACCAGCCACGCCAGGGCCACGAAGCCGACCACGCCGAGCAACCCGACCGAGGTCGGGCCGAGGAGCGGGGTGTCGGTGCCAGTGGCGACGGCGAGGACGCCGACGCCGGCGACGGCGTTGACGACCCCGTGCCCGAGCGAGGCCGGGAACACGCTGCCGGTGGCCTCGGTGACCCAGGCGAGCACCGCCCCGACGGCGGTCGTGAAGACGAGGAAGGCCGCCATCCCCGTCCAGGGGGCGCCCGGGTACCCGGTGCCGTAGTTGTAGCCGAGGGCGATGAGCGGCCAGTGCCACACGCCCCAGATGAGGCCCGTCCACAGCACCATCGGCCGCCAGCCGAGCGGGCGGAGCTTCCACTGCAGGTAGCCCCGCCAGCCGAACTCCTCTCCGAACGCCGGCACCGCGTTGATCAACGGGGCCAGCAGCAGGGCCGAGGCGATCTGGGCGATGGCGATGGTGGTGAGGTCGAGGGGCACGTCGGCGGGAATCGCCGCCAACTGGTCGGCGAGCACCGGCAGCGACGGGTCGAAGGCGTCGGGGAACACGGCGAAGTAGGCGAGCGCGCCGACGAACGCCGCCGCCGCCAGACCGGGCCAGGCGACCAGCCAGGCCCGCACGGGACCTCGGAATCCCAGCCGGAGGTCGTCCCATCCCTCCCGGGTCGCCACCCGGGCGGCGAGGTTGCCGAACGCCGGACCGAACATGGACACGAGGATGATCGGCAGCGACACCGGCAGCCCGGGCCCGATCTCGGCGCCCTCCAGGCCCCCGGTCGCCCAGACCACGGCATGGAGCGACCAGGTGAAGCCGAAGGTCACCACGAGGTAGACCGCGATGCGGCGCCGCTCGATCACCGGCCGGTCGGCTCCTTGTCGGGGTCGTCCCGCCAGACCACGTACGAGTACCAGAACGCCACCACGACCGAGACCAGGAGCCCGCCCAGGAGCACCCCGATCGACGCCTCGGGGAGGCCGGCCAGGCCGAGGGCGGCGGTGGCAAGCCCGACGACGACCCACATGAGCCCGACGATGCGGTGGGTGCGTTGCCACGACAGGTCGGACGCCAGCGTCCACGGCGTCCGCACGCCGAACATGTAGTTGGAGCGGATACGGCCGAGCAAGGTTCCGATGGCGGCTATCAGCAGGCCCACCGCCACCGATATCCAGGCCCCGACGTCGATGGGGTTGCCGACCGCCGAGAGGGTCATGGCGAGCGTCAGCAGGAAGCCGAAACCCGCCATGACGACGGCGAAGGTCCGCAGCGGCCCATAGCTGGCGGCGATGTTCGCCTGCCGGGGCTCGACGCGGGCGACGAGCACGGCGAGGCCGGTGGTGAGGACCACCATCCCCGGTCCGGTGAGGAGCCACCACCGTGAGCCGAACCCATCGGCCTCACCCGCCGCGTTCCAGTGGATGGGGATGGGATGGCCGGCCGGGACCTGGGCGATCCCCCATGCCGCCACCAGCGCCGAGGCAGCCGTGATGGCAAGCAGCACCCATCGAGTGGCGCCGGTCAGGAAGGGCTCACGCGTGCTCATGGCGCTCCCCCAGGTCGAAGAGGTCGATCGTCGCCCGGAGCGTCTCCTCCAGCACCGGGACGTCGAGGGTGTACGTGATGGTCGAACCCCGCCGCGAACCGTGGATGAGCCCGGCCCGCCGCAACACGGCGATGTGCTCCGACAGGGTGGAGGCGGCGCCGTCGAACGGGGCGGCGAGCTCGCCGGCGGCCAGATCGCCCGCCCGGAGGAGCCGGACCATCTCCCGACGGGTGGGATGGGCCAACGCCCGCAGCACCGACGACGTCGCTTCGGCCATCGGCGCCACGGTACCCACAGCTTCGGCGCCCGCCGAATCGGCGGTCACCGGCCGAGCACGCCCTTGAGGAGGTCGGGACGGTCGGTCACGAGCCCGTCCACGCCGAGGTCGAGCAGCCGGCGCATCTCGTCCGCGTCGTTGATCGTCCAGACGTGCACGTGTTTGCCGGCCCGATGGGCGGCGTCGACGAAGCGCTCGTCGACCACGGTCACCCCGGCCCGCACCGGTACCTGGAAGACGTCGGCCGGGCTGTGGGCCATCCGACGCAGCCACGACCGGGTGCGCACGGCGAGGGTCTCGACCGGTCCCGACGAGGTCGCGACCCGACCGCCGGTGAGCCGCCGCAGCCGCCGGAGCCGGGCGTCGCGGAAGGACCCGACGATGACCCGGTCCCACAGGTCGAGTCGCTCGATGGTCTCGGCGAGCAGCGCCTCGAGGCCGGGCGCCTTCATGTCGAGGACGAAGGCCGCGTCGGGGAAGGTGGTGGCGACCTCCTCGAGCGTGGGGATCGAGACGCCGCGGCCGCGGTGGGGGCGATCACCGTCGAGCTCGAAGTGATAGCCGGCGTCGACGTCGACCAGCTCGGCGACCGACCGGGCGGCGATCGGGCCCGTGGCGTCGGTGGTCCGGTCGAGGGTCGGGTCGTGGAACGTGACGAGGACGCCGTCCGAGGTGGCGTGGAGGTCGGTCTCGAAGACCCGGACGCCGAGGTCGTGCGCCCCCTGGAAGGCCGGCATCGTGTTCTCGGGCCAGAGCAGGCGCGAACCACGATGGGCGGC
>CAZTLW010000084.1:0-10232 GCA_964614585.1 uncultured Acidimicrobiia bacterium
CACTCCATCGCCCACCGCGGGGCCATGGGCTGGTTCGCAGCGGTGTAGCGGCGGGTCGGATCGTTCCTGTCGGGCTGGCGCGTGCCACACATGGCCGAGCCCGACAGGTCCGAGGGGACGGCTCTCGTAGCGGCGGGTCAGCGCCGTGGACGCCGACGGGCGGCCCGCCGCCGGATGTCGTCGAGGGAACGTTGCCAGTAGTGGTCGCCCGACGGCAGGTGCGCCGGGCGGGGCGCCGGGCGGAACCGGAGGCGCTCGTACAGGCGCCGGGCGGGGACGTTCTCCGGGGGCGGCTCCACCCACACCGCCGTGACGGAGGGGTGTTGGTCGGCGATTCGCTCCATGAGCATCGTCAGCACGACGGTGGCGACGCCTCGGCCCTGGGCGAACGGCAGCAGCTTGATGTCGAGTCCGGCCGTGATCGGTGGGTCGTCGAGGCGGTAGTAGGCCTCACCACAGAAGGCGGCGTGCTCGACCACGATGAAGTGGTGGGAGCGCTCGTCGTTGACGATGCCATCCCACCACTCCCGCAACTCCCTGGTCGTGAACTGCATGCCCTCGGGAAAGCCGACCCAGCGCATCACGTCGGGATGCGCCCACAGCCGAGCGAGATCCGGCAGGTCGCGCCGGCGAGTCGGCTCCAGTGATGCTGCCGGCTCATTCATTCTCCGACCGACCACGACCCTCCTCGATTGTCGCCCGAACCGGCAACGCTACCCGGCAGTCGCTCGTCTCGTGGTCTCGGATCCCCTCAACCGATCGAAGCCACCACCGCGTCGCGCAGCGCCACCTCGCGGGGGTCGTTCCACAGGTGGAAGTCCATCCGGTTCATGACGTAGGCGAACCCGAGCCCGAGGTCGGGGTCGGCGAAGCCGAACGACCCACCCGCCCCCGGGGTGCCGAAGGCGCGGTCGGAGCCGAACTCGAAGCCGGGCCACGGCTTGGCGTAGCCCAGCGAGAAGGTGGTCTCGGTTCGGAGCACCTCGTCGAAGCGGCCCTCGGTGGGGGGGACGGCGGCATCTGACAGGGCGTGGAGCGTGTCGTCGTCGATGCCGAGCGCGGCGCCGCCGATGGCAAGCTCCCCGTAGGCCCTGGCGATCGAGCGGGCCGTGCCGATCCCGTTCGAGGCCGGCAACTCGATCCGCTGCATCTCGGGATCGTTGTACCGCACCGGCATCCCGAGAACCGAGGGATTGGCGAAGGTGCGGGCGGTGATGCTCCGGGGGTTCAGGAAGTCCCGGACGAAGGCGGCGGGCAACTTGCCGATGTTGAAGATCATCTTCGTGCGGTACCAGTCACCCTCGATGCGGGCGACCCGCGAACGGTCGACGTCGTCGGGGAGGCCGATGTGGAAGTCGAGGTCGAGGGGTGCAGCCACCTCGTCGGCGAAGTAGCGGCCGATGGTGCGCCCCTCGGGATCGACCAGCCGCAGGAGCTCCGACTCGTACCACCCGAGACTGATCCCGTGGTACCCGTGACGGGTGCCCGGCTCCCAGGCGGGGGCCTGCCTGGCGATGGCGGCGGCCACCGCATCGGGGTCGCCGAGCATCTCGAGGTCCATCGGCTCGTCGATGGCACAGAGGCCGGCCTGGTGGGACAGGACCTGGCGGACCGTGACCTGCTCCTTGCCGGCTTGGGCGAACTCGGGCCAGTACTGCGCCATCGGGGCGTCGTAGGAGAAGAGACCCCGGGCGTGGGCGTGGGCCAGGGCGATCGAGGACACACCCTTGGTGGTGGAGAAGACGAGCGCCATGGTGTCCTCCTCCCAGGGCTCCTTCGTCTTCGAACTCCGGAGGCCGCCCCAGAGGTCGACCACCTTCTCGCCGCCGACGAACGCCGCACAGGCGGCGCCGATCTCCCGGCCGGCCTCGAAGTTGGCGACGAACGCGTCACGCACCCCCTCGTAGCCCGGTGCCACGTACCCGTCGATCACGATCGCCATGGGAACCTCCTGTCGGCGACGCTATCGGCCCGATACGATCCCCGGCCGTGCTGCTGCGCTCCGTCCGCCTCGCCACTGCCGTCGCCCTCGTGGCGACGGTCTTCACGAATCTCGGCATGAACCTGGTGGACCCGCCGGAGGGCTTCACCGTCGCGAACTACTTCTCGTACTTCACGATCGTCTCGTGCCTCGGTGCGGCGGTCGTGCTGTTCCTCGAAGGGATGGGCCGCCGGGTGGACGCCCGGTGGCGGGGCGGGGTGACCCTGATGATGACCGTGACGATGGTCGTCTACGTCGTGTTGCTCTCGGGTCTCGTGTTCACGATCACCGAGGCCGCCGAGGTGCGACTGTGGGTCGACGTGGTGCTCCACTACCTCGGGCCGGTCGTCATCCTCGCGGACTGGGTCGTCGACCCCCCGACCGCGGCCATCGACCGGCGAACGGTGCTGTGGTGGTTGGCGTTCCCGGCCGCCTATCTCGGGTACTCGCTGGTCCGCGGCCTCGTCGTGGGGTGGTTCCCGTACCCGTTCCTCGACCCGGCGATCGTCGGCTGGGGCGGGGTGGCAGCCTGGTCGGTGGCCATCGCCTTCGCCGTGGTGGCGATGGCGGCAGGGGTCGGGATCCTCGGGCGGGTGCGTCCACCGGCCGTGGCCACCTGAGCGGCTTCGGCGTGTCCTCGCCGGTCTGCCACAATTCCGAGTGATGGCCACCACCGACGACAACGCCCCCACGTTCACCGACGGACGCAGCGTCGTCGACGTCGGCACCGAGAAGACGTTCCGCACGTCGATCCTCATCTCGGCGGTGCGTTGCACGCTCGCCTACGTCGTGTTCCCATTCGTGGCGCCGGTGCTCGGCCTCGCGGCCGGCATCGAGGGCACCATCGGCCTCGTCATCGGCCTGGTGGCGATCGCCGCCAACCTCTACTCGATCCGCCGGTTCTGGGTCACCGACTACCGCTGGAAGGTGCCGCTCACCGTCCTCAACGTCGGGATGATCGGCCTCGTCACCTGGTTCGTCTGGGAGGACGTGGCCAAGATCCTCGGCTGACGCCGAGGATCGGTACCAAGTACTGAGTACTGAGTACCGAGACGACGAGGCGGACCACCATCTCGATACTGCGTACTGGGTGCTCGGTACTGCGCCGGGCGGAGCCCGGCGCTAGACGTTGAACCGGAAGTGCATCACGTCGCCGTCCTCGACGACGTAGTCCTTCCCCTCCACCCGCAGCTTGCCGACGGTCCGCAGGCCGGCCTCGGAGCCCGCCTCGAGCAGGTCGGGGATCGTGTACACCTCGGCCCGGATGAAGCCCTTCTGGAAGTCGGTGTGGATGACCCCGGCGGCCTCGGGCGCCGTCGCCCCCGCCCGCACCGTCCAGGCCCGGATCTCCTTTGGCCCGGCGGTGAAGAAGGTGCGCAGGCCCAACAGGTCGTAGGTGGCCCGGGCGAGCGTGTGGAGCCCGGGCTCGGTGAGACCGAGCTCGGCGAGGAACTCCTCCCGGTCGCCCGGTGGCAGCTCGGCGATCTCCGCCTCGGCCTGGGCGCAGATGACGACCATGCCGGCATCGTCCTCGGCGGCCTTGCGCCACACGGCCTCGGTGTGGTCGTTGCCGGCCAGACCGGACTCGTCCACGTTGCACACGTAGAGCACCGGTTTGGCGGTGATCATCTGCAGCTCGCGCAGCATCGGCTGCTGTTCGGGTGTCCACCGCTCGGCGCGGATCGGCAGCCCGTCGGCGAGCGTCGCCACCACCCGGGCGACCAGGTCGCGCTCGGCCATGACCGCCTTGTCCCCCGACCGCGCGGCCCGGTCGAGTCGATCGAGGCGGCGCTCGGCGACCTGCAGGTCGGCGAGGGCCAGCTCGGTGGCGATCGTCTCGATGTCGCGCACGGGATCGACCGAGCCGTCGACGTGGGTGACGTCGGGGTCGTCGAAGCAGCGGACGACCTGCAGCACGGCATCCACGGAGCGGATGTGGCCGAGGAACTGGTTGCCGAGGCCCTCGCCCTCCGACGCCCCGCGGACGAGGCCGGCGATGTCGAGGATCTCGACGGTGGTGGGCAGCACCTGCTTCGTCTCGATGGCCGAGGCGAGCTGGTCGAGGCGCTCGTCGGGCACGGGGACGACGCCGACGTTCGGCTCGATGGTGGCGAACGGGTAGTTCGCCGCCTCGACGCCGGCGGCGGTCAGTGCGTTGAAGAGGGTGCTCTTCCCGACGTTGGGGAGCCCCACGATCCCGGCCTGCAGGGGCATGTCGATTCCTTCGGAGGAGGCGGTCGGCGATGGTATCGACCCGTCGGCGCCAACCCCGCACCGGGTGACAGCCGGAGGGAATGCGCCTACGGTCGAAGGGAGGAGTGATCCACCATGCCTCGAGACGATCTCGAGCCGATCAGTGACCTGCGGACCCGCCTCCTGACCAAGTCCGCGTTGGTCGACCGCCACGTCAGGACCGCCGGCGGCGACGCCGTCCACGCCGTCGAGACCGGAGAGGGCGAGCCGTTGGTGCTGCTCCACGGCACCGGCGACGAGAGCCTCTTCCTCCTGCCGCTCATCGAGCGGCTGCACGGGCGACGGGTCATCGCCATCGACCGGCCGGGCCATGGACGATCCGACCCGGTGCCATTGCCTCGCGACCGATACCGAGAGGCCTGCACCGCTTGGCTGGGCGAGGCGTTCGACGCGCTCGACATCGACCGCGCCGCCCTGCTCGGGTACTCGATGGGCGGGCTCTGTGCCACCTGGTTCACCCTCGCCCACCCCGATCGGGTCGAGCGGCTGGTGCTCTTGGGCGCTGCGCCGGGGCTTCCGGGCACGACCGTGCCGACTCCGTTCGCCGTGCTGGCGACCCCCCTGCTCGGGGCCGCCGTGAACCGGCGACCGGCCACTCGCGAGTCGATGCTGGACTTCGCCGGGATGATCGGCGAGGAGGAGGCCATGCGCGGCCAGCCGGACATGCTGGACCTGCTGGTGGCGGACGATGCCGACTCGAGCGAGGCCGCCCGAGCGGAGGTGATGGCGATCATCTCGCCGCTGGCATTGCTACCGGGTGTCGGCTTCCGGCCGGCGGCGGCGATCGAGCCCGACGAGCTGCGGGCACTCGACGTCCCGGTCCTGTTGGTGTGGGGGGAGGACGACCCGGTCGGGGGCCCCGATGCGGCCCGCCGGGTGGCCGAGATCCTGCCGGACGTCGAGGTCGAGATCCTCGACACGGGCCACTCGCCCTGGCTCGGGCGGCCCGACCGCTGTGCCGACCTGGTCAACGGGTTCCTCGTCCCGGCGTGAGGGCGAATCGTTCCGGGGGCCCTGAACCGCAGATCCGGGGTTCTCGGCCCACAGAACGCGAAGAGACGCGGTTGTGAACCCTGGGTTCGTCCTCAGACCTGGGCGATGATCTTCTTCAACTGCTCGGCGTGGAACTCGATGTCGAACCGCTCGTCCAACAGGGCGTGGATGGCGAGCCCGTTGAGCGTCGCCAGCAGCAACTCGGCCTTCGCGTCCGCCTCGGTCGGGCCGAGGTCGGGTCGGCTGCTGGCCACGGCCCGCGACAGCCGCTCGGTGCGGGTGTCGTGGAACTCCTTCAGCCAGGCCTGCGTCGCCGGGTCCGACAGCGCTCCCGAGACGGCGATGCGGAGGTAGATCCGGGCCTCCTCGGGATGGTGGGCGACGAAGTTCACGAACCCGTCGATCATCGCCCCCACCTCGGGTTCGCCGTGGGGGCTGCGGCGGTCACTCGCCCGGGCGGACTCCTTGACCACCGTCAGGATGGCGGCGTCCTTGGATGGGAACAGGTTGTAGAACGACCCGGGCCGCACGTCGGCGGCCGCGCAGATCGCCTGGATCGTCGTGCCCTCGAGGCCCTGGTCGGCGAGCAGCGTCCTGGTGGCGTCGACGATGCGTTCGCGGGTCTCGAGGCCCGTGCGGTATCTGCCCATGGCGGCATCCTACGACCTCACCTACCCTCCGCCGATCCGAGACACCCCGAGGAGCGCCCACTCGTGAGCACCCCGCCGGTCGCCCGCCGAGACGACACGACCATCACCCAACTCGACCGGACCCGACCCGACCCCTACCGGTGGATGAAGGACCCCAACTGGCAGGCGGCGCTGACCGACCCGGCGGTGCTGGACCCGGCCATCCGCTCCCACCTCGTGGCCGAGCGGGACCACGCCGCCGAGCGGCTCGAGGCGCTGACCGGCGACCTGACCGAACGCCTCCACGCCGAGCTGAAGGCCCGGCTCGAGCCCGACGAGTCGACGGTGCCCGCCCCCGACGGGCCGTGGGCCTACTACCACCGCTACCGGGAGGGCGGGGAGTACCCGATCGTGTGCCGGCGGCCCCGCGATGGCGGCCCCGAGCAGGTCGTCGTGGACGGCGACGCCCGCGCCGAGGGCTCGGCGTTCTACTCGCTGGCGGCCGTCGAGCACGCCCCCGACCATGCCCGGGCCGCCGTCTCCGAGGACCGGGTCGGCAACGAGGAGTACCGGGTGGCGGTCGTCGACCTCACCACCGGCGACGAGACGCCCGACGTGCTCACCCGGGTCACGCCCGGCGTCGCCTGGGGCCGGCCGGGCGAGTTGTACGCCGTCCGCCTCGACGAGCACCACCGACCCAACCAGGTGGTGCGCCTCGACCTGGCCTCCGGGGAGGAGACGGTGGTCTACACCGAATCCGACCCGGGCTGGTTCGTGTCCGTGGGTCGGGCCCGGAGCGGTCGGTTCGTCGTCATCCAGACCGCCGACCACGACACGAGCGAGGTCCACGTCATCGACCTCACCGGCGACGACCCGACGCCCCGCTGCCTCGCCCCCCGCGAGCCCCGCACCGAGTACCACGCCCAGCACCATCGCGATCGGTGGATCATCCGCACCAACCGCGACGCCGAAGACTTCCGGATCGTCACGGCCCCCCTCGACGCCACCGACGACTCCGACTGGGTCGATCTGGTGCCCCACCGGCCCGGCATCCTCGTCAATGCCCACGTGGCGTTCGGCGACCACCTCGTCCGCCTCGAGACCGAGGAGGCCCTCCCCCGCATCGTCGTCAGGGACTGGGCCACCGGCGACGAACGGGCGCTCGCCTTCGACGAGGAGGCCTACGCCCTCGGCGTCCAGCCCGGCTTCGAGCAGGACACGACCACCCTCCGATTCACCTATTCATCGCCGTCGACGCCCACCCGCACCTACGACGAGGACCTCGCCACGGGCGACCGGGTACTGCGCAAGGAGCAGGTCATCCCCTCCGGCCACGACCCCACCGACTACACGGTGCGGCGAGTGGCGGCGACCGCCCCCGACGGCGAGTCGGTGCCGCTGACGATCCTCCATCGGGCCGACCTCGAGCCGACCGGCGACCACCCGGCGGTGCTCTACGGGTACGGCGCCTACGGCTACTCGATGCCGGCCTCGTTCTCGCCGCACGTGTTCTCCCTCGTCGACCGTGGGGTCGTCTACGCCATCGCCCACGTCCGGGGCGGCATGGAGAAGGGCTACCGCTGGTACCGGGAGGGCAGCCGGGAGCACCGGCCCAACACCCACACCGACTTCATCGCCTGCGCCGAGCGGCTCATCGAGTTGGGCTGGACCCGGGCGGGCCGCATCGCCTGCCACGGCCGCAGCGCCGGGGGGTTGCTCGTCGGCGCCGTCGCCAACCAGCGCCCCGACCTGTGGGGGGCGGTGCTCGCCGACGTCCCGTTCGTCGACACCCTCAACACGATGTCCGACGAGACCCTGCCCTTGACCCCGCCCGAGTGGCCCCTGTGGGGGAACCCGACCATCGATGTGGCGGCCTACGAGGTCATCGCCGGCTACTCGCCCTACGACAACGTGGCACCGGTCGACTACCCGCCGATGTTCGTCACGGCCGGGGTGTCCGACCCCCGGGTGACCTACTGGGAGGCCGCCAAGTGGGTGGCCCGCCTCCGGGAGCTGAAGACCGACGACAACCCGATCCTGTTCCGGGTCAACGTCGATGCCGGCCACTTCGGCAGCACCGGCCGCTACGAGTACCTCGAGGAGGAGGCGGCCCGCGACGCCTTCACCCTGTGGGCGCTGGGGGTGGCGGGATGAGGCGCTCGGCGGTGCGAGAAGGGAGATCCCCCCGGAGGGTGCTCCGCCGAGGAGCGCCACCAACGATGGAGATCCCCCCGGAGGGGGGATGGGTCCCGCCGGCCGACGGAGGAGGCCTGTGGGAGGGGGGCAGCGCCGGAGAGCGACGAGGGCCGCTCTCGATTGGGGCAACCGCGTCGCGCTCCTCGTCGACCCCATCGGGCGGTCGGTCATGAGCGTCGGGTTCATCGGGCTCGGGATCATGGGGAGCGGGATGGCCGCCAACCTGGTGGCCAAGGGTCACGAGGTGGTGGTCTGGAACCGGACCGGGGCCAAGGCCGAGCCGCTCGTGCAGACCGGCGCCGCCCCCGGGGCCTCGCCTGCGGACGTGGCGGCCCAGGCCGACATCGTCGCCATCTGCGTCTCCGACACCCCCGACGTCGAGGCGGTGCTCGCCGGCGACGAGGGCCTGCTCGCCGGGCTCCGGCCCGGGAGCCTCGTCGTCGACCACTCGACGATCTCGCCGTCGGCGACCGAGCGGTTCGCCACCCTCGTCGCGGAGGTCGGGGCCTCGTGGGTCGATGCCCCGGTCTCGGGCGGCTCCGAGGGGGCCGAGCGTGGGACGCTCTCGATCATGGTGGGCGGAAGCGAGGCCGACGTGGCCCGGGCCCGCCCCGTCATGGAGGCCTACGGGACGACGATCACCCACGTCGGACCGGTGGGGGCCGGCCAGCGCGTCAAGCTCGTCAACCAGGTGCTCGTGGTGGTCACACAACTGGCGGTGTCGGAGGGTCTGCTGCTGGCGGAGGCCTCGGGTTTGGACCTCGACGCCACGCTCGAGGCCGTGACCGGCGGGGCGGCCGGGTCGTGGATGCTCGCCAACCGGGGCCCGCAGATGGCCGCCCGGGACTGGCGGCCGGGGTTCACGATCGACCTCCAGCAGAAGGACCTGCGGCTCGCGCTCGAGGCGGCCGATGAGGCCGGTGTCCCCCTGCCCGGGACCGCCCTCGTCTTCCAGCTGTACCGGGCGCTGCAGGCCCGGGGTCTCGGCGCCGAGGGCAACCACGCCCTGGTGAAGGCACTCGAGGAACTGTCGGGCATCCGGCTCGGGGACTGACCCCGCTTCGAACCCCCGCCACAACCCTGGGTTCGTGAGGGTGCACGACGCCCTCTGCGGCCCACGCTTCACCCGGACCACCCCCTCCACAACCCTGGGTTGCCAGGGGGGCTCGGGCGGGGGTGGCGACCGGTCGGTAGGCTCTGGCCGCCCGACGACCGCACCCGAGGTGACCCCATGACCGCCGGCTCCTACGCCTTCCCCGCCGTCATCGACCGCCGCGCCGAGTCCACCACCGACGAGTTGGACGCCATGCTCGCCGACCTCACCGCCGCCGCCCCCCGCTGGGTGGCGGCGTCGCTCGACGAGCGCATCGCCCTCTTGGAGCGGGTCATGGCCGAGGCGGCCGCCGCCGCCCCGGCATGGGTCGCCGACGCCTGCGAGGCGAAGGGCATCGAGTTCGGCGGCCCCCTCGACTGGGAGGAGTGGTACGGCGGGCCCACCCTCGTCGTGCGCAACGCCCGCCTCCTGCGCAACACGATGCGGGACCTCCGCGACCACGGCCGCCCGATCCCCCCGGGGCCGGTCACCCAGCGCCACGACGGCCAGACCATCGTGCGGACCTACCCCACGGACGGGTGGGACAAGGCACTCACACCCGGGATGACCGGCGAGGTGTGGATGGAGCCGGGCATCAACCCCGGCAACCTCAAGGCAGCCATGGCGAGGGCCTACCGTCCCGAGATCTCCGTCGACCCCGGGGTCTGCCTCGTCCTCGGTGCCGGGAACGTCTCGTCGATCGGCCCGGCCGACGTGCTCTACCAGCTCTTCTACTACCAGCGCACGGCGATCCTCAAGACGAACCCCGTCAACGAGTGGGTGGGCCCCCACTGGGAGCAGGCCCTCGCCCCGCTCATCGAGGCCAACCTGCTCCGGATCGCCTACGGGGGCACCGAGGTCGGCCAGTACCTCGTCGACCACGACCACGTCGCCGCGATCCACATCACCGGCTCGGACAAGACGTACGACGCGATCGTGTTCGGTCCGGGTGAGGAGGGGGCCGCGCGCAAGGCCGCCGACGATCCCCGCATCCACAAGCCGGTGACGGCCGAGTTGGGGAACGTGTCCCCGGTCATCGTCATCCCCGGGCCGTGGTCCGACGACGACATCCGCTACCAGGCCGACC
>CAZTLW010000085.1:0-10222 GCA_964614585.1 uncultured Acidimicrobiia bacterium
TGCTGCTCGACGGCAACCACCCCCTCGCCGGGGAGGCCCTCGTCTTCGACCTGGAACTCGTCGAGGTCGGCTGAGGGGGAAGCCACCCCTCGGAAGCGTGGGCCCCGGTACACGCCCAGCGTGAACCTGAGCCCGCGCCTCCCCACATAACCCGTATGCGAACCCTGGGTTCCGGTGCAGGGGCTCGGGGCGAAGTGTGGGTCGGTGTACACGCTCAGCGTGAACCCGGGCCCGCGCTTCGATCACCGCCCGTCTACCGTCCCCGGGCCGTGCTCGCCCTGCCCACCACCCATCGCGTCAAGCGGTTCTCCCAGCTCATGGTGGGTCTCGTCATCTACGGGTTCGGGATTGGGCTGATGGTGCGCTCGGACCTCGGGCTCAACCCGTGGCAGGTGTTCCACCAGGGGGTCTCGATCCAGACCGGCCTGACGATGGGAACCATCACGATCATGACCGGTGGCCTCGTGCTGGTGGGCTGGATCCCTCTCGGTGAGCGGATCGGCGCCGGGACCGTCCTCAACGTGGCCACGATCGGCCCCACCCTCGACCTCACCCTTTGGTTGGTCGGACAACCCGACGCCCTGTGGGTCCGAGTCGCGTACCTCGTCGTCGGCACCGTCCTGGTCGGTCTCGCCACCGGTCTCTACGTCGGCGCCGGCCTCGGCCCGGGACCCCGCGACGGCCTCATGACGGGCCTCGCCCGGAAAGGTTGGTCGATCGGCTGGGCCCGCACGGCGATCGAGGTGACGGTGCTCGCCCTCGGCTGGCTGCTCGGCGGCACCGTCGGTCTCGGCACCGTGCTCTTCGCCCTCGCGATCGGGCCACTGACGCAGTTGTTCCTCCCCCGGCTCACGATCAGACCCACGGCGTAGCGTCCGCCCGATGGGCCAACGCACCGTGGTGGCATCCGCCTTCGTGGCGATGGGCGTCGTCTTCGGCGCCGCCTACTCATTCGGGGCCTTCTTCGATGCGATCGCTGCCGAGCTCGGCGCCGGCTCGGCCCAGACCGCGACGGTGTTCTCGATCATGACGTTCTCGTTCCTCGCCCTGGGAGCGGTCACCGGGCGCCTCGCGGACCGGTTCGGGGCCCGTCCCCTCGTGTTGGCCGCCGCCGTGGCGCTCGGCGTGGGCCTGTGGGCGACGGCCCAGGTCCAATCGATCGTCGTGGGCTACCTGACGTTCGGGTTCGGGGCCGGGTTGGCGGCCGCCTGCGGGTACATCCCGCCGATCGCGGCGGTCGGCCGCAAGGCGACCGAGCGCCAGGCGATCGCCCTGGGGATCGCCATCAGCGGCATCGGCGTGGGCACGCTGGTCGCCACCCCGATGGCCGCCTGGCTGATCGGCGAGTTCGGCTGGCGACGCGCCTACGAGGTGCTCGCCGTGACGGGGGCGGTGCTGCTCCTCGGCGCCGCGATCGGGATCGGCCCCAAGGTGGCGGCCCCCGCCTCGACGGCGACCGGACCGCCGTCGAGCCTCGTTCGAGACCCTGCCGTGCGCCTGCTGGCGATCTCGGGCATCTGCTTCACCCTCGCCCTGTTCGTCCCGTTCGTCTTCGTGCCCCCGCTGGCCGTCGCCGACGGCATCGACCCGGTTGCGGCCTCGTTCCTCGTCGGCCTCCTCGGGGGCGGCAGCGTCCTCGCCCGACTCGGGTCGGGACCGGCGATCGAGCGGATCGGGTCGCTGCGGACCTACCGGGCGTGCTTCGTCCTCCACGCCCTCGCCTACCCCATCTGGTGGCTCGCCGGTGACTCCTACCCGCTGCTCGTCGTGTTCGTCGTCGTGCTCGGCGTCGCCTACGGAGGATTCGTCGCCGTGTCCGCCTCGGTGGTCGCCGACGGATTCGGCGCCGCCCGGCTCGGGGCCGTCCTCGGCCTGATCTATGCCGGGGCGGCCGTGGGCTCGCTGTTCGGACCCCCGCTCGCCGGGGCAGTCCTCGACCGCACCGGCGCCCTCGGCGTGGTGGTCATCGGCCTGTCGGCGTCGGCCGCGTTGGGGGCGGTGCTGCTGTGGCGGGTACCGATGGACGACCACGGACGCCTGCCGGCACGCAGCTGACCCGCCGCAGTCGGCACGTTCCTGTCGGGCCCAGCCGTTACGGAGATGGCCCCGACCGACAGGAACGGTGGGGGGCGTGTGGGTGGGTGCCCCGCTACTCCCCGCCGGAGGCGGACCCCCGCCCGGCGTGCTCACGGTCCAACATGAGCACCGCCGCCGGGTTGTTGTCGGCGAAGCGCAGCTGGTCGACGATCTCACCGACGGTCGCCTCCTCCTCGACCTGCTCGGTGAGGAACCACTGCAGGAGGGTGTAGGAGGCCGAGTCGCCCTCCTCGTGGGCGAGTTGGTACAGGTTGCGGATCGACTCGCTGACCTTGCGCTCATGGGAGAGCGCCGTCTCGAAGGCCTCCAGCGGACTGCCGGGCAGGCCACCCGGGCCCGCGATCGGGCCGAGCTCCACCTGGTTGCCCCGGTCGAGCACGAAGTCGAAGAACTTGAGGGCGTGGGTGCGCTCCTCCTCGGCCTGCGCCCGCATCCACGACTCGAAGCCGGTCAGGCTCGCATCGGCGAAGTAGGCGGCGAGCTGCAGGTAGGCGTGGGAGGAGGCGAGCTCGAGGGAGATCTGCTCGGCGTAGGCGTCCGCGAGTCGTTCGCTCATCATGGTGGTCATCCGTTCGTCGTCGTGATCCAAGGATATTGACCGGACGGCGCGACGGCGGAGGGCCGCCTACCCTCCCCGCCATGCATCCGACCGCTTCGCTGCTGCGCGACGTACCCGACTTCCCCGAGCCGGGCGTCGTCTTCAAGGACATCACCCCGATGCTCGACGACGCCGAGGCGTTCGGCACCGTGGTCCGGGACCTGGCGGCGCCGTTCGCCGACCAGGGCGTGACCCACGTGGTCGGCATCGAGTCGCGCGGGTTCATCATGGGCGCGCCGGTGGCCCTCGCCCTCGGGGCCGGGTTCATCCCGGTCCGCAAGCCCGGCAAGCTGCCGTACACGACCGTGTCCCAGTCGTACGACCTCGAGTACGGGTCGGACACGATCGAGATGCACGTCGACGCCGTCGGACCAGGCGACCGGGTGCTGATCGTCGACGACGTCATCGCCACCGGCGGCACGGCATCGGCCACGCTCCAGCTGGTGCGCTCCCGGGGAGCCGAGGTCGTGGGCATCGCCGCCTACGTGGAGTTGAGCTTCCTCAACGGCCGGGACCACCTCGACGACGTCCCGATCGTCACGCTCGTCCACGTCGACTGAGCCGGCCGCCCGCCACCGGAATCCGCCCTCACGCGCACTCCGTACCTAGGGAAAGCCCTCGACGAGGAGTGCCAGGACGGGGCCTCCGCGTCACGACCCCCTGAGGAGTGATCGTGTCGTTCGAGAACCTGTTCGACTACACGGCGATCCAGTACGAGATCGTCCTGAGCGTCTTCACGCTGACCGCGGCGGTGTTCGCCGCCGTGCTCGTCTATTCCCTGTCCACCGCCAACAGCATCGCGCCCCGCTACCGCCTGACGTCGTACCTCACCGGCGTCGTCATGGTCTCGGCCACGATCGAGCTGGGGCTGTTGGCCCTCCGCTGGAGCAGCTCGTTCTCGTGGAACGGCTCGGTGTTCGCCCTCGACGGCGACCTGTTCTCCAACGGGTTCCGGTACATGAACTGGAGCATCGACGTCCCGGTGCTGCTGACCCAGTTGCTGATCGTGGCCGGGATCACCGGTGTCGCCTTCCGCAAGCGGTGGGCGGCGTTCGTGATCGCCGGCCTCGCCATGATCTGGACCGGGTACGTCGGCCAGTTCGACGAGATCGAGGGAGGGACCCAGTTCTGGCTGTGGGGCGCCATCTCCACGGTGTTCTACCTCTGGCTGCTGTGGGTGGCGTGGGAGACGATCCGCGATGCCCGGGCCAAGGCTCCGAACCCCGGCATCAGCCGCCTGTTCCAGATGGTGTGGATCCTCTTCCTGGTGTCGTGGACGATCTACCCGGTCGCCTACCTGATGCCCCAGATCCTCGCCACCGCCGAGGGCGTGGTCATCCGGAACCTCATCTACAGCTTCGCCGACATCGCCTCCAAGGCGGTCTACGGCGTGCTGCTGGCGATCATCGCCCAGAAGCTGAGCGCCATCGACGGCTACCAGCCGGCCATCGAGGCCGAGCGGGCCTTCGTCGACGAGCCTGCGTAGCGGCCAAGACCGAGACCAACGTCGGAGGGCCCCCGGCCGGGGGCCCTCCGTGCGTGTCGGATCCACTCCATCGACAGCGGCTCGCGAGGCCCGCGTCATGACGGATGCTCCGTGCTTCCCCGAGTCGGTGATTTAGGGGGCGAGTGGCGCCTCGGCGGCCCAGGAGGCGACTATGGCTTCGACATCGGCGCGGAACGCGTCGGTCCACTCGGAGTCCACGGCGATGATCACAAGAGGAAACCCATCGACGCCCTCGATCCACCAGACCTCGTTTCGAACGCCATCACCAAGGAGATACGCATCCTCCCCGTCGGAGACGAACGCCGGGCACGGGAGGCCGTCAAGGCCTTCCGGATCCCGACAGGATGGGGTGCCGGCGAGGGCGAACGTGGTTGCAGGCCAGCCGCCGACGGTCGTGTCGGCCGGCCCCTCCACCACCCAGTCGGCGGCGGCGTCCAGCCACCCATCGATGTCGTCCAGTGGCCAGCCCCCCGGCCGGTACGGGTCGTCGGGATTCGACAGTTCCGCAGGGTCCTTGGGGTGCGCAAAGATGATGGTGCGGTCGCCCGGGTCTTCGGAGGACGGATGAGAGATGATCACCAACCCTGACAGCGCCTGCTGCAGGTACCACGTGTCCGGCTCGCTGCCGTCCACGGAGAACGAGAACGTCGGGCCGAGGAAGTCGGTGGCGAAGCTCCCGGTACTGATCCGGCCGGCCCCCAACGGCAGCGGCGTCGCGTCCGGATCGACTGGCGTCGGCGTTGGTTGGATCGGGTCGACCTCCTCGGCCCCGCCGAAGCCGAAGAGCGCCCAGCCGAGGAGCGCGACGACGATGACGCCTCCCACGGCGTAGGCAACGGACAGGTAGGTCTTGCGGGTGCTGGTCTCGGACACGGTGGTCACCTCTCGGTCGGGCATTGCTGCCACCGCCTGGCGCACCTCATCGGCCGACCGTGAGAGGAGGCCGTCGATGCGACTCATCGTTGGTCACCCCCTTCCAGGGTGAAGGCAAGGGCCTCGCGGCCCCGCACGAGGTGGGTCTTGACGGTGTTGGGCGAGCACCCGAGGATCTCCCCGATCTCGTCGACCGAGCGGTCGTCGAGGTAGTGGAGGGCGATGCACTGGGCCTGCCGCTTGGGCAGGGCACGCACCGCCCGCCACACATCCTCCGTCTCGGCCGTCAGGCCGGGGACGACGTGGTCGCGGGACGAGCCGAGCAGGAGGACGGCCTTCGCCTCGCTCTTCGCCCGGCGCCATCGCGAGACCGCGTTGTTGGACACGACCTTGCGAACCCAGGCGCCCGGGTCGTCGTAGCCACCCACCGTGTCCCACCTCCGGTAGGCGGCCACGAAGGCCTCCTGGGCGAGATCGTCGGCGGCGGTGCGACTCCCCGAGAGGACGAAGGCGAGGCCCACGACGGCCCGCCGCTCACGGCGATAGAACGCGTCGAAGTCCTCGACGAATCCCTCATCCCCGCTGAGCGGCAGCTGCCTGTGTGCCATGCCCTCCTCGGTGCTCATACTGGTGACACGCCCGAGGTCGCCGCCGAGTTGACACGGAATTTCCGGTTCGGTCGCCGTGTTGGTTGGGAACGCGGATCGACCACCATGGGGCCGACCGCCCAGGAGCACCCGTGAAGCCAGGCAACACACCCCTCGTCGAGTTGGCTGACCTCGCCCCGCCGGGGACGAGGTTGTTCGCCAAGCTCGAGTGGTACAACCCGACCGGGTCCATCAAGGACCGGGCGGCCTGGTTCATGTTCCAGAACGCCGTCGAGGATGGGAAGCTCCGCCCGGGGATGCCGCTCATCGAGGCCACGTCGGGCAACACCGGAATCGGCCTCGCCCGCCTCGCCCTCGTCAACGGCCACCAGATGGTCATCTGCCTGCCGAAAGTCGCCACCGAGGAGCGCAAGCAACTGCTCAGGGCGTACGGGGCCCAACTCATCGAGGTCGACGGCGGTCCCAACGACGCCATCGCCCACGCCCGGTCCCTCGTCGAGGCCGGCGAGGGGCACATGTGTTACCAGTACGGCAATCGCTGGAACGTCTACTCGCACCTGTTCGGCACGTCGATCGAGATCCTGCGGGACTGGCCGCTCGACGCCCCGCCCACCCACCTGTTCGCCACCTATGGCACCGGCGGGACCCTCACCGGCAACTCCAAGGGACTCGCCCGGGAGTGGACCGACATCCGGGTGCACTCGGTCGAGCCGTTCGTCGACGACCCGATCTCGGGGATGCGCAGCCAGGACGACCCCTTCCAGCCACCCGTCGCCGACCTGGCATTGGTCACGGACCGCCACCAGATCGCCAAGAAGGTCGCCGAGGACACCGTCGCCGAGACGATGACCCACGAGGGCCACTTCATCGGCACGTCGGCGGGGGCGGTCATCCGCTCGGCGCTCGACACGCTCGACGCCGAGGGCGGGACCGCCGTGGCGATCCTCCCCGACGCCGGCTGGAAGTACCTGTCGGGTCGGCCCTGGGTCGATCCGGTCGAGGGCTGAGCCGGGCCAGCGAACCCAGGGTTCGGTGACGCGGTGGCGCGCCACGTGGCCCACAGAACGAGCGACCTCGCGCCAGCGAACCCAGGGTTCACACCTGCATTTTCGAGGTTGTCAGCCCGCGGAACGGCGGCGACCGACGCCCACAACCCTGGGTTGGAGGCGTCAGCCGAGGGGGAGGCCGGAGGCGCCCTCCTGGCCGCCGTCGATGGGCAGCACCACCCCGGTCATCCACGACGCCATGTCACTGGCGAGGTACGTCACCGCCCAGGCGACGTCCTCCACCTCGCCGAGGCGGCCCATCGGGTGCATGGCCGCCGCCCCCTCCGGGTTGCCCTTCCAGAGCATCTCCGACAGGCGGGTCTTCACGACGGCCGGGGCGATGGCGTTCACCCGCACGGTCGGCGCCATCTCCATGGCCATCTGGTGGGTCATGTAGATGAGGGCGGCCTTCGAGATGTTGTATGCCCCGATCATCGGCCCGGGCCGCATCCCGCCGACCGAGGCGGTGTTGATGATCACCCCGCCGTGCTCGCGCATCCACCCGTGCCACGCCGCCTGGCTCCACATGAGCGGGCCCATCTGGTTGACCTGCCAGGTCTTCTCCACCGCCCCCAGATCGACGTCGGCCAGTGGACCGGGGGCGGGATTGGTGCCGGCGTTGTTGACCAAGATGTCGAGCCGGCCGAAGCGCTCGACGGCGAAGGCCACCGTGCGCTCGGCGTCCTCCTTCACCTCGGCCCGGGCGACGACGGCCTCGATCCGATCCGACGCCCCGGTGGCCTCGCCGATGGCCTCGTCGATCGCCTCGAGGCTCTGCTCCTTGCGGGTCGTGACGATGACGCCGGCCGCCCCCGAACGAAGGAACTCCTCGGCGATGCCCTGGCCGATGCCACGGCTGCCGCCGGTGACGATGGCCACCTTGCCGTCGAGTCGCACGTCCATGTCCGGTCCTTCCGCGGTGGGTGGCCCGAGGATACGCGTCACCCGCCCACCTGGTCCGGATACCCCCGGGAGTAGGTACGATGCCGCACCATGGGACTCTTCAACCGCCCCGTCGTCTCCGTCGAGGAGGCGCGCGATCGCACCGCCAACGGCGCCCTCCTCGTCGACGTCCGCCGACCCGACGAGGTCCGGGCCGGGATGGCCGAGGGAGCCATCCACGTGCCAATGGACCTCGTGGAACGCAAGGCGCCCGGCTGGCAGGACCGGGAGGTGCTCGTCATCTGCCGGTCGGGCAACCGCTCGGCGACCGTGACCTCGTTCCTCCGCCGTCAGGGCGTGGAGGCGTTCAACGTCAAGGGCGGGATGCTCGCCTGGGAGCGCGCCGGCCTGCCGACGAGTCGCGGCTAGCCGCACCGAGCAGCCAGAGGACGGCCGCCCGCCAGCGCCACGACTGGGTCGATGCCACGGGCAGATCGGGCCCGGGACGCCGCTCGGCCTCGCGAATGAGGCGCTCGAGGCCCACCTCGAGTCGACGGCGCTGTTCGTCCGTCATGCCCTCGGGTCGCTCCAGTAGCTCGATCATGGCCCCGAACGGTACGGGAGGCCCCTGAACGGGCCGTCACCGGCGTGTTTCGAGATGGCGAATTCAGCGACGGCGCAGCCCGATGAACCGGGGAGTGACTGCGGCATACTCCTCGTATTCGGGGAACCGCTGGGCGAGTCGGTACTCCTCCCACTCCGACTTCGCCCACAGCAGCGCCGCCAGCAGCACCCACGCCACCGCGGTCACCCAACCCCCCGACCAGACCACCGCCCCCGCCGCGATGATGAGGACGGCCGCGTAGATCGGGTGGCGACTGATCGCATAGGGACCCGTGCGGCGCAAGGGCACCCGGCCATTCGGGAGCGGCGAGGCGGTCAAACCCGCGCCGAGCGCCAGGCCGCCCCAGAGCCCGAGCAGGATGCCGGCGATGGCGATGGCCCACCCGACCCACGGCCACCCCGACGGCCCGTGGGCCCACGCCGCCACCGCCACGGCCGCCACCAGCACCATCTGGGCGACGACGAGCAGGTTGGCGACCACCCGATCGTTGGGGTCAGGCTCCATGGGCCGGAGCGTATCGGGCGATCAGTCGGACACGTCCGCCCGGGCGATGACTCGGTCCATCGCCAGCCGCACCACCAACTCCCCCGCCACCCCGTTGCGGGACCCGAACTCCTCGGCCCGGTCGGCTCCCATGTACCGACCGCCGATCACGGTGGCCACCCGGCGCGCCTCGGCGACGTCGTCGTCGATCGTGACCTCGCCCTCGACGGCGACGAACGAGTACGGCGGCCGGGCGTCGTCGACGGAGATCGCCGCCCGGCCCGCCTGGCGCAGGTTGCGCCCCTTCACGGAGTCGTGCCAGGTGGTGAAGACGAGGTGGTCGCCCTCCACGACGAACCAGATCGGGGCGACGTGGGGCCGCCCGTCGTCGCGCACGGTGGCCAGGTGGCCGGTGCGGGTACCGGCGGACAAGAAGGCGACCGCCGCGTCGGCTGCCATCTCGCGCATCAGTGGCCGCGGCGGGTGCCGCCGTACTTCATGCGGGTGTCGGACATCGACGCCGGGCGGGCCTCGTCGTCGTTGATGCCGGCGGCCACGAGCTCCCCGATGAAGAACGTGTGGCTGCCGCAGTCGACGGCCTGGCGCACCTCGCACTCCATCCAGGCGATGGCGTCGGCGAAGATGGGGGCGCCGGTGGTGCCCTCGGTGATCGGCCAGCCGTTGAGAGCCATGCCCTCTTTGGTCGCCGGCTTCGAGAACTTCACGAAGGGGCGGGTGTTCTCGGCGTCCCACAGGTTGACCGTGAACGACCCGCCGTCGCTGATGAGGCGGTGGGTGACGGCCACGGTGTCGACGCCGATCCCGATCAGCACCGGCTCCTGGGCGACCTGGGTGATCCACGACGTCGTCATGCCGTTCCATTCGTCGCCCGCCCGCGAGCCCACGAGGGCGAGCGCGTTGGGGATCTTCCACGTGACCTGGTTGATGAGTTCGTCGGTGAGCATGGGACCTCCTGGTGGCCGAGGGTATCGCCCCCGTCCGACGAATCCCGGGGGTCTATCCTGCCGGGTCCATGCACGTGCTCATCGCCACGGCAGGAGCGCTCCCCCCCGCCCCGGTCGCCGACTTCCTCGAACGCGTCTGGCGCCCGGGCTTCAAGGCGTCGGTCGTCACCGCCATCCAGGTGCCGCGGGAGTTCCTCGACGAGCTCGCCGAGGAGGCCGCCGAGTGGAGCCCCCTCTACCCCGACGACGCCGACGACCGGTCGGACGACGCCGAGGCCGTGGCCCGGTACGTGACCGAGCGGGGCCACAAGCTCGCCGAGCCGGTCGTGGCGGCGCTCACGGCCCGCAACATCCCCACCCAGCCGATCTTCGTGGACGGCTCCGACGCGGCCGATGCCATCGTCGCGACCGCCGAGACGATCGGAGCCTCGCTCATCGTCATGGGCGCCACCAAGCGCCTCTTCGACGAGGCCTCGTGGGACTCGATCTCGGCCCGGGTCGTCGAACGGGCCCGCATCCCCACGCTGGTGGTGCCCGG
>CAZTLW010000086.1:0-10137 GCA_964614585.1 uncultured Acidimicrobiia bacterium
GCACCGCCCCCCTCCCACCGGCCTCCTGCGTCGGCCGGCGGGCCCCATCCCCCCTCCGGGGGGATCTCCCAAGCCCCGCCCGAGGCCGTGTCGGGGGGCACCGCTACGCTCGCCCCCGTGCCCGCCTACCAGGCCCTCTACCGCACCCATCGGCCCCAGCGGTTCGGCGACGTCGTCGGCCAGGGACACGTCACGACCACGCTCGCCCGGGAGGTGAGCGAGGGGAAGGTCGCCCACGCCTACCTCTTCGCCGGGCCCCGCGGCACCGGCAAGACCACCACTGCCCGGATCCTCGCCAAGGCGCTCAACTGCCCCAACCGCTCCCCCGAGGGCGAGCCATGCGACACCTGTGACTCGTGCCTCGCGGTCGCCCGGGGCCACTCCTTCGACGTCATCGAGCTCGACGCCGCCTCCCACAACTCCGTCGACGACGTGCGCGAGCTCAACATCTCCATGACCACCGTCGCCTCGGTGGGCGGGGCCTCCCGGGTCTTCATCCTCGACGAGGCCCACATGCTCTCGAAGGCGGCGGCCAACGCCCTGCTCAAGACGCTCGAGGAGCCCCCGCCACACGTCCACTTCGTGCTCGCCACCACCGAGCCCTATCGCCTCCTCGACACGATCCGGTCGCGCACCCAGCGCTTCGACTTCCACCCCGTCTCGCTCGAGGCCCTGGTCGGCCACCTCGACCGCATCGCCGACGCCGAGGGCTTCACCACCGACCACGACTCACTGGTGGCGGTGGCCCGCCACGCCACCGGGTCGGTGCGCGACTCGCTCTCGCTCCTCGAACAGGTGGCCGCCCTCGGCGACGGCACCGTCGACCTCGCCGGCGTGCGGCGGGCGCTCGGCCTCGCCGACGTCGAGATGTTCCCGCGCCTGGCCGGAGCCATCGAGCGGGCCGATGCCGGCACCGTGCTGTCCATCCTCACCGAGCTCGACGCCGAGGGCGTCGACCTCCGCCGGTTCGTCGCCGACGCCATCGGCTTCTTCCGGGGGGTGTTCCTCGCCGGGTGGGCGTCCAACGTCGAGGACCTCGTCGACGAGCCCGCCGACATCATCGAGGCGTGGCGGACCGTGGCCGACGACCTCCCCGCCGCCACGGTGCTGCGGGCGATCGACGGCCTCGGCGAGGGCCTGGTCAAGATCCGGGAGGGTCGCGAGGAGCGGCTCATGGTGGAGCTCACCCTCCTGAAGCTCGTCCGACCCGAGCTCGACATCGACGTCGACGCCCTGCGGGACCGGGTCGACCGCCTCGAGCGGGCCCTGGAGAAGCTCGCCAGTTCCCCGGCCCCGACCCCGGCTCCCGCCGTCGAGCCGGCACCGCAGCCCACGATCCCCGAGCCCGAACCGGTCGCCGACGACGCCCCCTTCGAGGCGGCCGAGCCGGCCCCGGTCGAGCCCACCGAACCCCCGCCCACCGAGCCGCCACCCGAGCCCGGACGGCTCGCCGCCACGCTCGCCGACGTGCAGCGGGTCTGGCCGCAGGTGTTCGGCGCCCTGCGCCAGCGGCTCGGCCCCCGCCGCCAGGCCCTGTTCCGGGAGGCGATGCCGGGCGCCGTTCACGAGGGCATCCTCGAGCTGTGGCTCCCGTCCCACCTCGAGTTCCACCTCGAGCAGTTGCAGGGCGACGAAGAGGTCCGCCACCTGGTGGCCGAGGAGATCGGCCGCCACCTCGACGGGGTGCCCACGGTGCGCTTCGCCGCCCGCCCCGACGACGGCACCGCCGGCCCGATGGATCGGGGGTCGGACGAGGCCGACGACACCGAGCCCCTGCCCGACAAGGAGCGGCTCGAGGAGGCGCCCGACGACGCCCACGACCCGACGGCACTCCTCGCCGAGCTCGGCGGCGAGGTCATCGAGGACGTCACGTACGACGGCTGAGCCCGCCCTACCCTTGCCCCATGGACATGAACCAGATCATGGCCCAGGCCCAGCAGTTGCAGGCCCAGATGGCCGCCGCCCAGGAAGAACTCAACCAGCGGACGTTCACCGGCACGGCCGGGGGTGGGGTCGTCACGGCCACCGTGCTCGGCTCCGGTCGGGTTGTCTCGGTCGAGGTGTCGCCCGAGGTGATCGACCCGTCCGACCCCGAGATGCTCGGTGACCTCGTCACCGCGGCAGTCAACGCCGCCCTCGACGCCGCCAACGCCGCCGCCGCCGAGACCATGGGGGGCATGACCGGGGGCATGGACCTCGGCGGTCTCCTCGGCTGATGTTCGAGGGCCCGGTCCAGCGGCTCATCGACGAGCTCGCCCGGCTCCCCGGCGTCGGCCGCAAGTCCGCCCAGCGCCTCGCCTTCCACCTGCTCAACACCGACGAGGTCGACGCCCGTCGGCTCGCCCAGGCGATCGTCGAGTTGCGCGAGCAGGTGCGGCTCTGCAATCGGTGCTTCAACGTCACCGCCGAGGAGGAGTGCGCCATCTGCCGGGACCTCCGTCGTGACCCCACCATCCTCTGCGTCGTGGAGCGGGCCCAGGACATCATCGTCATCGAGAAGACCCAGGAGTTCCGGGGCCGCTACCACGTGCTCGGCGGCCACCTCTCCCCGATCGACGGGATCGGACCCGACCAGCTCACCCTCGCGGAGTTGGAGCGGCGCATCCCCACCGAGGGCGTCAAGGAGCTCATCGTCGCCACCAACCCCACCCTCGAGGGCGACACGACCGCCATGTGGATCGCCCGCAAGGTGAAGGACCTCGGTATCTCGGTGACCCGCCTCGCCTCGGGCCTGCCGGTGGGCGGCGACCTCGACTACGCCGACGAGATGACCCTCGGCCGGGCGCTGCGGGGCCGCATGGAGATCCCGACCGGCTGACCGTGCGGGTCCTCCTCGTCTCCCCCTACCACGGGGGCTCCCACGCCGCCTGGGCCGAGGGCTTCGCCCGCCACAGCCGCCACGACGTCACCCTCCTCACGGCGCCGGCCCGCTTCTGGAAGTGGCGGATGTTCGGGGCGGCCACCACCCTCGCCCGGCAGGTCGCCGAACCGGCCGACGTCGTCGTCGCCACCGACATGGTCGACCTGCCCGCCTTTCTCGGCCGGGCCCGGCGGACGCTCGGCGACGTCCCAGCCGTGCTCTACCTCCACGAGAACCAACTCACCTACCCGGTCGCCGAGGGCGCCCCAGACGACGCGTCGTATGGGTTCCTGAACTGGCGGTCGATGGAGACGGCCGACGCGATCTGGGCCAACAGCGCCTTCCACCGCGACCAGGTGGCGGACGCCCTGCCCCGGCTCCTGCGCCGGTTCCCCGACGAGCGCCACGACGGCTGGGTCGACGAGGTCCTCGCCCGCACCGAGGTCGTGCCCGTGGGCGTCGAGGTCGCCGACCTGCCCACGGGGCCGAAGGCCGACCCCCCGCTCGTGGTCTGGAATCACCGGTGGGAGTACGACAAGGACCCCGACGCCTTCTTCGCCGCCCTCGACGCGGTGGCCGACCTCGACTGGCGCCTGGCGCTGGTCGGGGAGTCGTTCCGCAACGAGCCCACCGAGTTCGAGGCAGCCCGGGTTCGGTGGGCCGACCGTCTCGTCGCCTGGGGCCACGCCCCCCGGGCCGAGTACGCCCGCCTCCTCGGCGAGGCCACCGTCGCCGTGTCGACGGCCCGCCACGAGTTCTTCGGGATCGCCATGGTCGAGGCGGCCGCCGCCGGCGCGGTGCCCCTCGTCCCGAACCGGTTGTCGTACCCGAGCGTGTTCCCCGAGCACTTCCACGAGGCGGTCCTCCACGACGACCTCGCGACCCGGTTGCGCGAAGTGCTCACCGCCCCGGCCACGGCATTGGCGGCGGTCGACGGCCTCGCCGCCGAGATGCGATCGACCTACGGCTGGGAGTCACTGGCCCCCGACTACGACGATCGGCTGGATGCCCTGGTCGCGAGCCACTGATTGGAGATCCCCCCGAAGGGGGGATGGGCCCCGCCGGCCGAGGCACGAGGTCGGTGGGAGGGGGGCGGTTCCAGAGGGCGGCGAGAGGTCCTTCGACGTGGCTCTTCCGAGTGCGATGCGGGTCCCCCAACCGACCGCTGGTCGGCGCACTTCCCCCCTAGCGGGGGGATTCCAAGGATTTCAGTGGCAGTTCCCTAGCTGGTGTCGCCCCAACCGGTCCCGTGGTTCCGTGGTTCCGCGGTTCGGGTTCGGCGGGCGATCGCCCGCCGAGGTCCCGCCGCTCACCGGATCACGAGCCACGCCCCGAGCGCCACCAGGGCCAGGCCGGCCAACCGGGTGGGGTCGGCCGAGCGCTGGATGGCGCCCAACCAGCCGAACTGCTCGAGCACCACCGCCACCGCCAACTGCGCGCCGATGATGATCGTGAGCGTCGGCGTGATGCCGATGCGGGGCACCGCGAAGGCGAGGCCGGAGACGAGCACGAGCCCGGCGACGCCGCCGAGCCACGCCCACCAGGGGACCTCCCGCCACGCCGACAGGTCGGGTCGCAGCGCCACCAGCAGCACCAGGCCGACCAGCCCGCCCGACAGGAAGGTCAGCGAGCCGGCGGCGAGCGTCCCGAGCCGGGCGTCCAACGCCCCCAGCATCTGCGACTGCAGCGTCACCATCACCCCGGTGACGATGGCGACGCCGACGACGAGACCGACGCCGCTCACGCCACGTCCTCCGCCAGGCAGAGCGCCCCGACGAGCCCGGCGTCGCCGCCGAGCGCCGGCGGGACCACGAACCCGGGGCCGTGCTCGGGGTGGGTGCCGTAGTCGGCCAGCAGGTCGACCATCGCCGTCCGCACCCGCTCTGCCAGGCCGTCGATGAGGCCGATCCCGCCCCCGATGACGATGCGGTCGGGGGCGACCGTGTAGACGAGGTCGGCGAGTGCCGCCGCCAGCGGCGGCACCACGGCGTCGAGCACGGCCGCGTCGCCCACCTCCTCGGCCGGGCGGCCGAAGCGGGCGGCGAGGGCCGGGCCGCACACGAGGCCCTCGAGGCAGTCGCCGTGGAACGGGCAGGCGCCGGGGAACGAGTCGGCCGGATCCCGCCGAGGGCGGACGTGGCCCATCTCGGGGTGGCCGAGGCCCGGTGTGGGTCGGCCGTCGACGAGCAGGCCGCCGCCGAGCCCGGTCCCGATGGTGAGGTAGACGAGCACCGAGGCATCCCGTCCGGCGCCATGGCGGTGCTCGCCGAACCCGGCGCCGTTGACGTCGGTCTCCCACGCCACCGGGGCACCGGCGGCGGCCGCGATGGGTCCGACGACGTCGACACCCGACCAGCCGGGCTTCGGGGTGGTGGTGATCCACCCCCACCGCTCGCGGCCGCGACGGCGTTCGATCGGCCCGAACGAGGCGATGCCGACGGCGTCGACGGGCCCGACCCCCGCCAACCAGGCGGTGACGGCGCCGAGGGTCTCGGCGGGCGTCGTCGTGGGGATGCGGACCCGGCCGCCGACCTCGGTGGGCGACGCCCCGACGCCGCAGACGACCTTGGTCCCGCCCATCTCGATCCCGGCCAACATGTCTGGCAGGGTACGCCCCGTCGGGACGTCGTAGGCTCTCGGGCCATGAGCACCGTCATCGTCGGCGCCGCCCGCACCCCCACCGGCCGGTTCGGCGGCGCCCTGTCACCCCTTCGGGCCGTGGAACTCGGTGGCCGGGCCGTCTCGGCCGCCCTCGACCGGTCCGGCGTGGACCCCGCCGCCATCGACGAGGTCGTCCTGGGCCAGGTCCTCCAGGCCGGCGAGGGCCAGATCACCGCCCGCCAGGCCGCCACCCGGGCCGGGATCCCCATGACCGTCCCGTCGATCACCATCAACAAGGTGTGCCTCTCGGGGTTGGCCGCCATCGGCCTCGTGGACCGCTCGATTCGCCTCGGGGAGGCGACGTTCGCGGTCGCCGGCGGCATGGAGTCGATGTCGAACGCCCCCTACGTGCTGCCCGAGGCCCGCTGGGGGGCGCGGATGGGCAACACCGACCTCGTCGACGTCATGACCCACGACGGCCTCTTCTGCGCCTTCGACCACTGCACGATGGGCGAGTCCTCGGACCACAAGAACCGGGCCCTCGGCATCGACCGCCCCGAGCAGGACGAGTGGGCCGCCCGCAGCCACGCCCGGGCCGCCGAGGCGACCGCCTCGGGCCACTTCGCCACCGAGATCGCCCCCGTCGAGGTGCCCCAGCGCAAGGGTGACCCCCTCGTCGTCGACCACGACGAGGGCATCCGCGAGGGCACCACGGCCGAATCGCTCGGTGCCCTCCGGCCCGCCTTCGTCGGGGACGGCACGATCACCGCCGGCAACGCCTCGCAGATCTCCGACGGGGCCGCCGCCGTGGTCGCCGCCGACCGGGCGGCCGCCGAGGCCGCCGGCCTCGAGGTGCTCGCCGAGGTCGTCGCCTACGGCCAGATCGGCGGCGCCGACGCCACCCTCCACGAGCGCCCCGCCGAGGCGCTGCGGGTGGCGCTCAAGAAGACCGACCTCACGCCCGACGACCTCGAGGTCGTCGAGATCAACGAGGCGTTCGCCGCCGTCAGCCTCCACTCGGCCCGGATGCTCGGCCTCGACGAGGCCAAGGTGAACCCCCACGGCGGGGCCGTGGCCCTCGGCCACCCGATCGGCGCCACCGGCACCCGCCTCGTCGTCACCCTCATCAACGCCCTCGCCGCCCGGGGCGGTGGCTACGGTGCCGCCACCCTTTGCGGCGGCGGCGGCCAGGGCGACGCCCTGATCGTGAAGGTGGGCTGATGGCCGAGGTACCCGAACGCAATCTCGGCCTGGAGTTGGCCCGGGTCACCGAGTCGGCGGCCATCGCCGCGGCGCGCTGGCAGGGCCGGGGCGACAAGGAAGCCGCCGACGATGCCGCCGTCGAGGCGATGCGCGGGATCATGCACACCGTCGACATGGACGGCACCATCGTCATCGGCGAGGGAGAGAAGGACGAGGCACCGTGGCTCGCCAACGGCGAGCGGGTCGGCTCCGGCCACGGGCCGAAGGTCGACGTCGCCGTCGACCCGGTCGATGGCACCACCCTCACCGCCAACGGCATGCCCGGGGCGCTGGCCGTCATCGCCCTGTCCGAGGAGGGGACGATGTACGCCCCCGGCAGCCTCGTCTACATGGACAAGATCGCCGTCGGCCCCGAGGCCCGGGGCCTCGTCGACCTCACCGCCCCCGTCGAGCGCAACCTGCTGGCGGTCGCCCGGGCCAGGAACAAGACCCTCCACGACCTGACGGCGATCATCCTCGACCGGCCCCGCAACCAGCACTACGTGGACGAGTGCCGCCGCCTCGGCACCCGGATCCGGTTCATCCGCGACGGCGACGTGTCGGGCGCCATCGCGGTGGCCCGGGAGGGGTCGGGCATCGACGTCCTGCTGGGGATCGGCGGGTCACCCGAGGCCGTCATCGCGGCCGCCGCCCTCAAGGCGATGGGCGGCGATTTCCAGGCCCGGCTCTGGCCTCGCGACGACACCGAGCGGGCGTATGCCGCCGAGCACGGTCACGACCTCGACCAGGTGTTGGGCATCGAGGACCTCGTGTCGGGCCAAAACGTGTTCTTCGCCGCCACCGGCATCACCGACGGGGAGTTGTTGGACGGCGTCGACTTCGAGGGCCCCCAGGTCATCACCCACTCGGTGGTGATGCGCTCCAAGACCGGGTCGATCCGCTGGATGCACGCCAACCACGACCTCGAGAAGCTGCGGGCGCTGGGCGCCCACCTCGACGAGTAGGCCTCAGCCGGCCTGCTCGACGGCACGGGCGACGGCCGCCACCGGCGGCTGGAACCCCACGAGTCGCCGGATCCGGAGCACCTCGGCCAAGGTGGTCGCGTAGTGCCAGGGCCGGACGTGGCCGACCGGGCGGTCCTCCCACACCACGCCCACCTCGACGGGTTCGTGACCGAGGGCCCGGGCCCGGGCGAGCACCTCCACGTCGAAGCCCCAGCGGTCGATCTCGCAGGCCGAGAAGATGGCCTCGGCGACGTCGCCCCGGAACGCCTTGCACCCCCGCTGGGAGTCCTCGATCCCGGGCAGGACCAGCCGCTGGATGAGGCGGTTGCCGAACCGGCCCGCCGACGATCTGAGCCCTGACTGGGGTCGGGCGAGGTCGGCGTCGGCGACCGCCACAGACCCGATCACCACGGGGGCCCCGGGGGCGAGGAGCTTGGGGATCTCGGCGGGAGCGGTGGAGCCGTCGGCGTCGAGGAACACCCGCCACCGGCCGGTGGCGGCGAGCATCCCGGTCCGCACGGCGTACCCCTTCCCGCGGTTCTCGGCGAGCCGCAGCACCCGTAGGTGCGGGAGGCCCGGAACCGCCAGGACCCGCTCGGCGGTGTCGTCGGTGGAGCCGTCGTCGACCACGATCACCTCGGCGTCGGCGCCGGTGTCGCGTACCCAGGCTGCGAGGTCGCGCAGCGTCGGCTCGATGCGGCCGGCCTCGTCGTAGGCCGGGATGATGATCGAGAGGTCCGGCTCACGATCGAGGGCTTCGCCGATGGCGTCGACTTCGATGACGGCCGGGCCTCGGCCCTCCCGCCACCAGAACGCCACGACCACGACGAACGTGCCGATGACGGCCACGGCCACCGGCGTGAACCCGATCCGGCCGGCGAGGAGCGGGTGCAGCAGCCCGAGTCCCCAGACGATCCAGGCGAGTCGCCGAAGACGCGGATAGCCGACGATGGCGAGGCCGGCCGCCGTCAGGGTGAGGAGCCCGGCGTCGTAGTGCATCGAGTGGGGGGAGGTGAGCAGGATGCCCACCGAGGCCGCCGCCATCGGCAGGGCGAGACCCGGCGTGACGCCCCGCCACCAGATGACGATGAGGATCCCGGCCGTGACCGCGATGCCGAGTCCGCCGAGCACGAGCGCCGGGGCCGAGCCCACCCCGAAGGCGTTCTCGGCGAGCCCCAGCCATGAGATGGCGTTCGTGGCGTTGACGTCGGCGTCGAACTCGCCCGCGACCGACACCCACTCCGTCACCCAGTCCGTGCCGAGCATGGCGGCGCCGGCGGCCCACCAACCGGCCGCCATGCCGGCGAACGTCGGCAGGGTCCGGAGGTACCCGCCAACCAGGAGCAGGCCGGCGAGGGGCACGGCGTACTGGGGCTTGAAGAGGAGCAGCCCGAGCGGCACCCCGGTCCAGGCGATCCGGCCGTCGGCCAGCAGTCGCCACACCGCAGCGACGAAGAGCACCACGAAGCCGGTGTTCTGGCCGGCCGCCACCCCGAGCAGGGGGACGAAGGTGACGGCCACCGCGGCCAGCACGATGTCGGGCGGCCGACGGGTGGGCAGCAGGGGGCGGACCAGTCGGAAGGCGGCATAGATGGCGGCCGCCATCACGACGGTGTGCAGCAGGTAGGCAACCGGGTAGGGGAACAGGGCGAAGAGGGCGTAGAAGGCGGCCACGGGGGGCGGGTAGGCGAAGGCGAGATAGCCGTCGATGCCACCGAGGAGGTCCTCCTGCTCGAGGGCCTGGCGCTCGGGGTCGTAGAGCTCGTCGAGGTCGCCCGAGAGCACGATCGACCCGGCGGCGTAGAAGGCCGGGAAGTCGCCGCCCAGTCGGCCGTCGTCGCCGATCCGGCCACCGAGCAGCGTGACCCCGATGATGGCGACCGCGATCGCCCCCACCAGCGCCCAGGCGAGCGTCGTGACCGGAAAGCCGAGGATGCGGCGGGTGGCGGTCGGCGAGGTATCGGGTTCGGCGGCCAGTGGTTCGTCCCCCTGATTCGTCACCGCAGGGTATCGGCGCCGCCCTCACCGCTGATCAGCAAGATGGGGGATTCAGTCCGATGCCACGAGGGGCGTTCTGTGACCGTGTCGTTGCGTGGCGATCCAGTGGGTGACCGTGACCACGAAGGCGACGACGGGAGCCGCAGCTGTCGGCGTCTGCGCCGTGAATCGAAGGACCGCATGGTTGGCTCCGAGCAGCCAGAGCGCGGCCACGAGCAGTGGCAGGCGTTGTACCCGTGCGATGGCGAGACCCGCGACGGTCACGACCAGCAGTCCGGAGTCCCCGACCAAGGCGTGGGGGGAGATCAGCAGGACCCCTGCGGAGGCGGCGGCCATGGGCAGCGCAAGATCGTCCCGGCGCCCGGTGGCCCACATCCGCACCAACACACCGACGACGATCAAGACAAAGCCGGCCCCGACGGCGAGCGCAAACCACGAACAGGAAGGCCGCCATGAGGGCGAGGACCACGC
>CAZTLW010000087.1:0-9935 GCA_964614585.1 uncultured Acidimicrobiia bacterium
GCCGTTGGGGATGTGGACGAGGCGTCCGGTCGACTGGTCGGCGGCGACCCAGTTGCCGATCTCGAGGACGGTGAAGCGGAAGACGCGGATGTCGACGACGTCACCGGCCGTGCCGCCGATCTCCACCCGGTCACCCACCTTGAAGGGCCGCCGGGTGAGGATGAACAGCCATCCGGCGAGGTTCTTCAGCACGTCGGTGAGGGCGATGGCCAGACCGGCCGACACGATGCCCAGCCAGGCGAGAGCCCCCTCCACCCCACCGAGCCAGATGTTGATGATGAAGACGATGGCAACGGCGGTGACGACGTAGGTGACCCACTTCTGGGACCGGTATCGGGCCTCCGGCTCCTTCATCCGTCGCCGAAGGACGAGCGAGATCACCCACCGGACGAGGACGAGCACCAGGACGACCACGGCGGTCACCAGCAGGTTCTGCTCCACCGTGGAGAGCCCGAGGTCGTCGAGGAGTTGGGTCACCGTCCCGAGGGTAAAGGCGCCACCGACCACCCGGGGGTAGCGTCGCCCCATGCGGTTCTCACCCGAACAGGACCTCCTGCGTCGCAGCGTGTCCGAGTACGCCCGGACCGAGATCGCCCCCCGAATCGACGAGTGGTCGGTCGAGGGCCGCCTGCCTCGGGAAGCGGTCCGATCGCTCGCCGCCCTCGGCGCCCAGGGGCTGCTCATCGGGGAGACCCACGGCGGCATGGGCGCCGGGCTGGTGGAGGCCGGCATCTTCTGCGAGGAGTTGGGCCGAATCGACCCGCCGCTGACCCTCTACGTCCAGCTCCCGGCGATCGTCGCCCGGATCCTCGCCGGGGCCGAGCCGGCGGTGGCCGACCGCTGGCTACCGGCCATCGCCGACGGCTCCGCGACGCCGTGCTTCGCCCTGTCGGAGCCCGGCTCGGGCTCGGACGCCGCCGCCCTCGGTGCCACCGCCCGGAGCGAGGGCGACGAGTGGGTGCTGTCGGGCGAGAAGGCCTCCTCGTCGCTGGCGCCCGAGGCCGACATCGCGGTGGTGTTCGCCCGCACGGGCGGTCCCGGCCCCCGGGGCATCTCCACGTTCGCCGTCCCGCTCGACCTGCCCGGGGTGGGGCGGGCGGAGGTGGCCAGCTCGGCCGAGCGGGTCACCACCCGGGGATCGATCTTCCTCGACGACGTCCGGGTCCCCGCCGACCACCTGGTCGGCACCGAGGACGGAGGGTTCGTCCACGCCATGGCGGCCTTCGACTTCAACCGGGCCCTCATCGCCCTCGTCGCCGTGGCCGGGGCGCTGGAGGTCATCGACCGCACCGTCGAGCACACGAAGGCCCGGGAGACCTTCGGCAAGCCGCTCGCCGCCCGCCAGGGCATCGCATTCCCGCTCGCCGAGCACGTCGCCCGGCTCACCGCCACCCGGTCACTGGCCTACGAGGTGCTGGAGAAGGCCGAGGCAGGGCTCCCCCACACCGCCGAGGCGGCGATGGTGAAGTGGATGGGACCCAAGGACGCGGTCGATGCCGCCCACACCTGCCTGCTGTTCCACGGGTGGGCCGGCCTCGACGAAGACCTCGGGCTCACCCAGCGGATGCTCGACCTGGTGGCATTCGAGATCGGCGACGGCACCGCCGAGATCATGAAGGCGGTCGTGGCCCGCGACCTCACGGGGGTCACCGTCCACCGGTAGGTGGACGCGTCCTCCGGTAGGTGGATCGTCCCCGGTAGGTGGATCGTCCCCGGCTCAGGCCTCTCGGGCGCCCCGGGCGGCCACGAAGGACCGGATGGCCAGCACCAGGTACGCGCCGCAAAGCACGATCGTTGCGACCTGGCTGGCCAGCGCCCATCCCTCGGCGCCGCGGCCGACGAGCGTGCCGACGCTGCCGAGGACGAGGAGCAGCGCCAACGCGGCGGCGGCATGGAACAGGTGCCGACCGATCGTGGGGCGCCACCGGGCCACGAGCCCCAACACCAGGAAGAGCACCCCGACGAATGCCGGGATCAGCGAGGTGATGCTGTCCGAGCCGGAGAGCACGGTGATGGCGGCGCCCACCACGATGAGGGCGATGCCGAGGGCGATGGTTGGCGTCGACATGGATGGTCCTCGGGGGTCTCGACGGTCGACGGCACGCTACGCCGCCGACCGGGATACGTCGAAGGTCAGGCAGGCCGGGTGGCGTCCACGACCAGGTCGATCGCCGGACGCTCGGCCCCCTCGACCGGACGCAGACGCTCCCCGAGCTCGGTGACCTCGAGGCCGGAGAGCCAGGGCTCGATGGCCTCGGCGTCCCACAGGATCTCCTCGTAGGGCGGCCCGCCGGTCCCCTCCTCCAGATTGCGCACGGCGTGGCCGACGGCGAAGAGGCGACCGCCCGGTGCCAGCGAACCGGTGGCGACCGAGAAGAGGTCCTCGAGGTCGCTCGGATCGAGGTGGGCGTAGAAGACGACGACGAGGTCGAAGGACGGGTCCGGCTCGAGGTTGGTCACGTCGGCGACCTGCCAGTCGACGGCGGCCTTCCCGGCCAGTTGCTTGGCCTTGCGGATGGCCACGCTCGAGAAGTCGACGCCGAGCACGTACCAGCCGTGCTGGGCGAGCCAGATGGCGTTGCGCCCTTCGCCGCAGGCCAGGTCGAGGGCGCGACCGGGCCGCATCCCCTCGATGGCCGGGGGGAGGAACTGGTTCGGCTCGGCCGACCAGATGAGCTCCTTGTCGGCGTAGCGGGCGTCCCATTGCTCGGCATCCATGGCACGCGAGGGTACGCGGCCCCACCGAGGGTCCCAACCCTGGGTTGTGGGCGTCGGCATTTCGTCAACCCTGGGTTGAGGGCGTCGCCCTGGCGACTGCGGCAGGCGTCGTCGCTCACGGCCCACGATTGGAGTGGGCGTTCCGCCAATGCCGCAATACACTCGCGGGTCCGTGGGGCCCATAGCTCAGTCCGGTTAGAGCGCTGCCCTGATAAGGCAGAGGTCCCTGGTTCAAGTCCAGGTGGGCCCACCACGAAGGGACGGCCGGCACGGACCGTCCCTTCGTTCTGTTCGGGGGTGCCTACCGTCGTGGCATGCGGATCGGCAACGTCCTGATCGTCCTGGGCCTCGGCCTGGCGGTGGTCGGGGTCGCCGTTCGCTTCGGGCTCTTCGCCTGGTTCGGCAACCTGCCCGGCGACGTGCGGATCGAGGGCGAGAACTCGTCGGTGTTCATCCCCATCACCTCGATGATCCTCCTCAGCGTCGTCGGGTCGATCGTCCTCAACCTCGTCCTCCGGTTGTTCCGGGGCTGAACCGAGGGCTGACAGCATCGGTTTCCGACGCCCACAACCCAGGGTCGGCACGACGCCGACGCTCACAACCCTGGGTTGGCGGATGGCGGGGGGTTGGGTCCGGTGGCTAGTGTCGGTCGTGCCCACGGACCAGCCGTGGGCACCGCACGGGTCCCCTCGTTCCGGGGGGCGCAAGAGCGAAGTCCGGTGAGAACCCGGCGCTGTCCCGCAACCGTGATGCCCTTCGGGGATGAGCCGGGTCGCCTGCCCGAGTGGTCACGGAACGGTCCTCGAGAGGAAGGGCTGTTCGTGCGCTCCGGCCCACGGACACCACCTCCTCCTCGACTCGGAGGAGAGGCAACATGAGACGGGCACTCCCCGCACTCCTGGCGGTGGCGCTGACGGCCGCCGCCTGCACCGCCGGCACACCGCGGGAGCCGGCCCCCACCACGGAAGCCCCGGCAACGACCACGACCGCCGGCGACGAGACCACCACCACCGAGGCGGCCGACACAACCACGTCGGCGCCGCCGGAGACCACCACCACCGAGGCGGCCGGGGGCGGCTTCCCGATCACGATCGCCGCCGGCAACGGCGACGTCACCATCGGGGCCCGGCCCGAGCGGATCGTCTCGCTGTCACCGACGTCCACCGAGATCCTCTTCGACATCGGTGCTGGTGACCAGGTGGTGGCCGCCGACTCGTTCTCCGACTTCCCCGCCTCCGCCCCCACCGACCCCGACCTCGTGGCGCTGTCGCCCAACGTGGAGGCGATCGTCGAGGAGCACGACCCCGACCTCGTCGTCATGACCTTCGACCCCGGCGAGGTCGTCGCCTCCTTCGAGGCGCTCGGCGTGCCCGTCATCGTGCACCTCGCCCCCGTCACCCTGGACGACACGTACACCCAGTACGAGCAGCTCGGCGCCGCCACCGCCAACGTCGGCACCGCCACCGAGGCCGTGGCCCGGATCCAGGACGACCTCGACACCGTCGTCGCCGAGGTGGGTGACGCGGCCGCCGGCCTCACCTACTACCACGAACTGGACCCGACGTTCTTCTCGGCCACGTCGACCACGTTCATCGGCCAGGTCTACGGGCTGTTCGGCATGGAGAACATCGCCGACCCGGCCGACGCCGACGGCGCTGCGTTCGGGTTCCCCCAGCTCTCGGCGGAGTTCATCCTCGACGCCGACCCCGACCTCGTGTTCCTCGCCGACACGAAGTGCTGTGACCAGACCGCCGAGACGGTCGCCGAGCGACCCGGTTGGTCGGACCTGTCGGCGGTGCCGGACGGGGTGGTCGAGCTCGACGACGACGTCGCCTCCCGCTGGGGACCGCGGATCGTCGATTTCGCCGAGGTGATCGCCGAGGCGGTCCTCGCGCTGGAGCCAACCGCGTGACCCGCAGCGACACCCGCACCGCCGGTCGCGACGTCCCTCGGGGCGCGATCGCCGCCGGCATCGGCATCGCGGTCGTCGCCGTCGTCGCGGGCGTCCTGGGGGGTCCGGTGGCCCTCCCGATCGGTGGCACCCTCCTCGAGCTGGTGGACCTCGTCCCGTTCGTCGACCTGGAGTCCGGGCTCACCGACACCCAGGCGACGATCCTGCTCGAGCTTCGGCTGCCCCGGGTGGTCCTCGGGCTGGCGGTGGGCGGCATGTTGGGGCTGGCGGGGGGGTCCTACCAGGGGGTGTTCCGCAACCCGCTCGCCGACCCGTACCTGCTCGGGATCGCCGCCGGCGCCGGACTCGGTGCCACCCTCGGCTTCGTCGCGGGCGGGTCGGCCACCCTGGTGCCGCTCGCCGCCTTCATCGGGGCGATCGTCGCCGTCACCGCCTCGGCGGCCATCGCCGGCTCGATCCGCGGGGGGTCCCGTGGGCCCACCCTCATCCTCGCCGGGGTGGCGATGGCCTCGTTCCTGACCGCGATCCAGACGTGGCTGCTGCAGCAGAACGCCGAGACGCTCCGGCAGGTCTACGCCTGGATCCTCGGACGGCTCACCACCGTCGGCTGGGGGGAGGTCGTGCTGTTGGTCCCGTACGCCGCCCTCGCCGCCGTCGTGCTGCTCCCCCACGGACGGCTGCTCGACGTCCTCGGCTTCGGCGACGACGAGGCACGCTCGCTCGGCGTGGACGTCACCCGCGTGCGCTGGGTGGTGCTCGCCGCCGCCTCGCTGGCCACGGCGGCGGCCGTGGCGGTCAGCGGTCTCATCGGCTTCGTCGGCATCGTGGTGCCCCACCTCGTCCGATTGCTCGTCGGGTCCTCGTACCGGGCGATCCTCCCGCTCTCGCTGCTCGGGGGTGGGGCGTTCCTCGTGGCGGCCGACCTGTTGGCCCGCACCGTGACCGCCCCCTCCGAGGTACCGATCGGGGTGATCACGGCCTTCGTGGGGGCACCGTTCTTCCTGCTCGTGCTGTACCGCCAGGGCACGGACGGAGCCTGGTGATGCTGGAGGCCCACGACATCGAGGTCCACGTCGACGGCACCCGGCTCATCGGGCCGATCAGCCTCGAGGTGACCGGGGCCACGTGGACCGGCCTCATCGGCCCCAACGGCTCCGGCAAGACGACATTCCTGCGGGCGATCGCCGGGTTGGCGCCCCACCGCGGCAGCGTCACGGTCTCGGGCATCGACCTCGACGGGCTCGACCGGCGCGCACGGGCCCGGCGGGTCGCCTACGTGCCCCAGGCTCCCAACCGCCCGCCGGGCATGAGCGTCGCGTCGTACGTGGCCGCCGGCCGGACGCCCCACCGGGGCTACCTGGCCGCCCCTGGCTCCGAGGATGCCGTCGTCGTGGACTCGGTGCTCGACGAGCTCGATCTCGGGTCGCTCGCCGACCGATCGGTGGCGACGCTGTCCGGCGGTGAGCTGCAGCGGGCCGCCATCGGGCGAGCGCTCGCCCAGGAGCCCGACGTGCTGTTGTTGGACGAGCCGACCGCGTCACTCGACCTCGGCCACACCCAGGAGGTCCTCCGTCTCCTCGACCACTTGCGGGGCAGCCGGGCCACGACCGTGGTGACGGCCCTCCACGACCTGACGGTGGCGGCCCGGTTCGCCGACCACCTCGTACTCCTGTCGCATGGCCTCGTCGTGGCCGCCGGCGAGCCGGCGGCCATCCTCCGGCCCGAGGTGATCCGCACGCACTACGGCGCCAAGGTGCACGTGCTCACCGACCCGGCGGGCGACGTGGCGGTGGTGCCCGACACGACGACCGGCACCGAGCCCCGGCGGTCGGCCACCTAACATCGCCGCATGAAGCGCGTCATCCAGATCGTCGCCGTCGCCGCCATCATCGGGGCGATCGTGGCGATGCTGCAGAAGAACCGCCAGCTGCCACCCGCCGACGAGGGCATCTGGAAGCCCGTCGGGCCGACGCCCGACACCGCTCGGTGATCGTCGGCGTCGCCACTCCGTCGCCCCTGCGGCGACGGCTGGAGCGGGTCCTCGCGGCCGAGGCCGGGGTTCGCGTCGTCGACCTCGAGGCCGCCCGCCACGTCGACCTCGCCGCCACCCACGGGGCATTGGCCGACCACGTCGAGGCCGACCGCACGGTGGCACTGCCGCTGGATCCGATCGTCCACCTCGCCGACCTGCTCGCCGCCGAGTGCGCCCGCCTCGCCGGGTCCGAGTCGGCCGAGACGGTGGCGGCCACCAGGGCCGGCAGCCCGCTCGAACACGGCGTCGCCGTCACCTTCCCCCCGCCGCTCGGGGCTCGATGGGGCGAGCCCGAGGGGGACCGAATCGTGTGTCCGGTGGAAGGGGATCTCGCGGGCATCGCGACGACCGCGACCGGGGTCCGAGGCCTCGTCCGGCTCGGCGTCGTCGACCTGCACGACTTCCTGGCAGCGATCGGACTCGCCGCGCCCGTGCTGGCGACGATCCGCGGCGTGGACGAGTTGGAGGCCGCCCGATCGTCCGGGCTCGAGGTCGCCGAGTTCGTGGCGACCTAGGCCGAACCGTGGGCTGAGAACCTCGAAGACGCAGGTGTGAACCCTGGGTTGCCCCGGTGGCGGGGGTGTGAACCCTGGGTTCGGGGACTCAGGAGGTCCAGATGACCTCGGTCTCGTCGTCGACGCCCTCCAGCTCCTTGCGTGGGGTCGAAGCCGGAACGGCGGGCGACGGCGCGACGGGGGCGATCGCGGTGGCCGGGGGGATGACCTCCTCGAGCACCACGACCTCGATGCCGCCCACCACGTCGGAGACGAGGTTGTACATCACCGCCAGCAACGTCGTGAAGCCCGTGGCGAGCACCGCCCACGCGATGGCGAGGAAGACCGCCGCCCGGAACAGCTGGTCGTCGCTGGGGATGATCGTGGCGGTGGACAGGAACTCGGACAGGAAGTTGGCGAGGGTGTTCTCGACCAGCTCGGGGATGCCGGCGGCGTTCAGCAGTCGCCAGAAGATGATGGAGCCGAGCACGAAGGCCAGCGCCGCCACCACGTAGAAGACGAACGAGACCTTGAGGACCGTCCAGGGGTCGAACTTGCGGATGATGCGGCGCACGCGCCTGACCTGGCTGTTCATGGATGCACCTGTGGGCTCTGCGAGGCGGTGGCGGGCATGGTACCGGGCGGGGGGTGTAGCGGCCGGAACCTGCCGTCCCGACATCGGCACCCTCGAGCGCCGGCTTGACCGCTCAGTCGTCCTCGTCGATGCCGTCGACCACCGTGAAGGCCACGATCTCGGCGCCCTGCTCGAGGCTCATGACCCGCACCCCGGTGGCCTCACGCTGCTGGCGGGAGATGGACTTGGCGGGCAGGCGGATGCCGATGCCCGACGAGCTCATGACGAACAGCTCGTCGTCCGGGGTGACCGGCAGCGCGCCGACCAGATGGCCGCGAACCCGGGTCAGCTTGATGGCCTTGACGCCGATCCCGCCCCGTCCCTGCGCCCGGAACTTCTCCAACAGGGTGCGTTTGCCGTAGCCACCGGAGGTGAGGAGGACGACCTCCTCGCCGTCGGCGCTCGAGCCGGCCGCCACGACCTCGTCGCCCTCGCGGAGCTTCATCCCGCGGACGCCCTGGGTGTCACGGCCCATCGCCCGCAGCTCCTCCTCGGGGAAACGGATGCCCATGCCGTTGCGGGTGAAGATGACCGTGTCGTGCCCGCCATTCGTCCAGCGGACCGAGACGAGCTCGTCGTCGTCGCGCAGCGAGATGGCGATCACCGACTGGCGGGGGGTGTCGTACTCGCCGAAGGCCGTCTTCTTCGCCTGGCCCCGCTTGGTCACCATGACGAGGTACTTGGCCTCGGAGAAGTCGCGGGTGGCGAGGACCGCCTGGATCCGCTCATCGGGCTCCAGCGGCAGCACGGCCTGGGCGACGACGCCCCGGCCGGTGCGGGCCTGGACCGGGATCTCGTGCGCCTTGATGCGGTGCACCCGACCGGTGTTGGTGAAGAAGAGCAGGTGCTGGTGGGCGGAGGTGTGCAGCAGGTGCCGGACGAGGTCGCCCTCGCGCAACTCGGCTGCCTTCACCCCACGACCCCCCCGGCCCTGGGAGCGGTAGACGTTCGCCTTCACCGACTTCACGTAGCCGGCATCGGACACGCTGATGAACAGCTCGTCGTCGGCGATGAGGTCCTCGAGGCTGAAGTCGCCGTCGTCGGGGACGATCTGGCAGCGACGGTCGTCGGCGTGCTTGTCGGCGATCGCCCGCAGTTCCTCGGCGATGATCGAGCGGCGCCGGCCTGGGTCGGCCAGGATCGTCTCCAGTTCGGCGATGAGGGCCATGAGCTCCTCGTACTCGGTGCGGAGCTCGTCCGTCTCGAGGGCGGTCAGGCGCCGCAGCGGCATGTTGAGGATGTGTTGGGCCTGCACCTCCGACAGCTCGAACCGCTCCATCAGCGACAGTCGGGCGCCTTCGACGTCGTCGGACCCTCGGATGATCGCCACGACCTCGTCGATGTTGTCGAGGGCGACGAGGAGACCTTCGACGATGTGGGCGCGGTCGCGGGCCTTCTGCAGCCGGAACTTGGTCCGCCGCTCGATGACCTCCATCTGGTGGTCGATGTAGTACCCGATGAGCTGGGCGATGTTCAGCGTCCTCGGCACCCCGTCGACGAGGGCCACGTTGTTGACCCCGAACGTGTCCTGCAGCTGGGTCTGCTTGAAGAGCTGGTTGAGGACCACCTGGGGGATGGCGTCCTTCTTCAGCTCGATGACGAGTCGGACGCCGTGGCGGTCGGACGACTCGTTGCGAAGGTCGGCGATCCCGGTGAGCTTCTTCTCGTTGACCAGCTGGGCCGTCCGCTCGAGGACCCGGTCCTGGGAGACCATGTACGGGAGGGCCTTGACGATGATCGCCGTCTTGCCCCGGGGGAGCTCCTCGAGCTCGGTGATCGCCCGCATCCGCACGGAGCCACGGCCGGTGAGCAGCGCCTCCCGAATGCCCTGGCGACCGACGAGGTGGCACCCCGTCGGGAAGTCGGGCCCCTGCATGAACTCGAGGTACGCCTCGGGCGGGGCGTCGGGATTGTCGAGGCCGAAGACGACGGCGTCGATGACCTCGCCCAGGTTGTAGGGGGGCATGTTCGTCGCCATCCCCACGGCGATGCCGGTGGACCCGTTGACCAAGAGGTTGGGGAAGCGGGCTGGCAGCACCGACGGCTCGGTGTGCTCGCCGTCGTAGTTCGGCTCGAAGTCGACGGTGTCCTCGTTGATCCCCTCGGTGAGGAACCGGGCGATCGACGAGAGCCGGGACTCCGTGT
>CAZTLW010000088.1:0-9929 GCA_964614585.1 uncultured Acidimicrobiia bacterium
CGGCGCGATGATGGGGACGGAGGTGGTCGTGATGCGTTGGCTTGAAGTTGCCGCGCTGGTCGCGGTGGTGGCCCTGGCCGGTGGCTGCGGGGGGCCCGCCCGGGTGGCGCTCACCGAGGAGGACTCGCTCGACGAGGTGCCCGTGAGCTCCGGCGACGAGATCGAGATCCGCCTCGAGTCGAATGCGACCACCGGCTACCGGTGGGTCCTCCTGGACGATCGCGTCCCCGACCCCCTGGCACTGGTCGAGTCCCGCTTCGAGGAACCCGAATCCGATCTCGTGGGTGCCCCCGGCACCCAGGTCTTCGTCTTCGAGGCCGTGGAGCCGGGTGCCGACGTGCTCCGGCTCGAGTACGTCCGCCCGTTCGACGATCCGCCGATCCCCCAGCGGGTGGTCGAGTACATCGTCATCGTCGACGGGGCCGAGTGGCCGCCCACGGACGTGTCGCCGCCCGGCACGTCGGAGGCCACGGCGCCCTGAGCGGTCGTCTCGGCCGAGCCGTCCCGGACTCGGCGTAGCTTCGACACGAAGCGACCGAGGAGGGGTCCATGTCCACCTACAAGGTGATCGAGTTGATCGGCACCAGCACCAAGTCCTGGGAGGATGCCGCCGCCACGGCCGTCGCCACGGCGTCGAAGTCGGTCCGGGACCTCCGTATCGCGGAGGTATCCGAACTGGACCTCCAGATCGAGGATGGTGCAGTGACGGCCTATCGGGCCAAGGTGCGTGTCTCGTTCAAGCACGAGGACAGCGCCTAGGCCGAGATCGAACAACCGACGATCGGCGAACGGGGTCCGCGCCTGCGGGCCCCGTCGCTACTTGCGGACCGACGCCCTCCGGCGGTTCCCGCCGATGCCCACGAAGCCGGTGGTGACGAAGGCCGACGGGTTGGCCTCCTCGATGATGCGCGTCACCGCCTTGAGTTTCCGTCGGGGGATCACCGTGGTCACGATGCGGACCGCGCCATCGCGGCCTTCCCCGTTCATCTCGGTGACGGCGAAGCCGGCCGCCCGCAGTGCGCCGGCCGACGATGGTGACGCGATCGGGGCCATCGCCTGGACGGCGACCGTCCCGATCGCCAGTCGTTGCTCGATCGCGGCGCCGGCGAACGTCCCGATGGCGTACCCGGCGGCGTAGGCGACCATCCGCAGTGGGTCGTCCAGGTCCCGGATCACCACCGCGAACCCGATCACCCAGATGAGCGACTCGAAGAAGCTGATGGCGGCGCTCCGCCAGCGGCTCCCCCGGGAGAGGAGGATGATCCGGATCGTGCCGAGCGAGACGTCGGCGATGCGGAGCGCGATGATGATGGCGGCGGCTCCGGCGAGTTCGAGCACGTGACTCAGGATAGGGACGGTCCCAAATTCCACCGCGCCGGGCCACATCGATGACACCCGTAGCCTCTGGGCCATGCCCTGGACGATCGATGGCAAACGGGTGCTCGTCACCGGGGCCAACTCGGGCATCGGGCTGGCCACCGCCACCGAACTGGCCCGACGCGGCGCCGACGTCACGATCACGGCGCGCGACCGGACCAAGGGAGAGGCGGCGGCTGCGTCCATCCGACGGGACGCCGGCCGGTCGGTCGAGCTCGGCATCCTCGACCTCGCCTCGCTCGACTCGGTGCGATCGTTCTCAGGCCGCTTCGCCGACGACCACGACCGACTCGACGTCCTGATCAACAACGCCGGCGTCATGGCCGGCACCCGGCGGGAGACGCCCGAGGGGTTCGAGTGGACGTTCGGCGTCAACCACCTCGGCCCGTTCCTGCTCACGAACCTGCTCACCCCGCTGCTGGTCGCCAGTGCACCATCCCGGGTCATCAACGTGAGCTCCGAAGCCAGTCGGGGGGCTCGGGCCGGCCTCGACTTCGACGACCTGCAGATGACCACGGGCTATTCGCCGAACAAGGCCTACGCCGCCTCGAAGCTCGCCAACATCCTCTTCACCGTCGGACTCGACCGTCGGTTGGCCGACGGCGGCGTGACGGCCCGAGCCCTCCATCCCGGGGTGATCCGGACCTCGTTCGCCAAGGGTCCCGAGAGCCACCGCTGGATGGGGGTGCTGATGACGATGGTGGGCCCGCTCCTCAAGCGGGCCGAGGAGGGCGCGGCGACGTCGGTGCTGCTGGCGACTGCGCCCGGCGAGGAGCTTGCCCGATCGCTCTACTGGTCGGAGGGATCCCCCAGGGACCCGGTGCCCGCAGCCACCGACCCCCGGTCGGCCGAGCGCCTCTGGTCGGTCAGCGAGCAGTTGGTGGGGCTGGCGTGATGGCTCGTGGGGTACGGGCCTGGCGTCGGCTGGTCCCGGTGGTCGTGATCGCCCTGGCGCTTGGCGCCTGCGGCGATGACTTCGAGCCGTCGAGGGACCGGGACCGCACCTCGCAGTCCTCGCCAGTCGTCGTGGTCACCTAGGAGCGGGGGTGGTCGCGCACCACCCCGAACGGCCAGTCTCGATCGAGCCATTCGTCCACGGACCGCCACAGCACCTCGTCGAGGTGGGCGTGGGAGGCCCGGACCCACGACCGGACCTGCGCATCGACACCGTCCTCGTCGTACGGGTAGAGGTACACGCACCCGACGACCTCGTCGCCGTCGAGGACGGTCCAGGTGAAGCCCGTCCTGGCGTCGAAGTCCCGGCGATGGGCGACCAGGTCGGCGAGGTTGTCCTCGAGGCCCATCGGATGGGGCCAGCCGTCCGGCATCGGGAACCCCGGCGTGGCATGGATGTGGTCGATGCTCGACGTCCACGCCGCGTGGTCGCGCTCGTTGTGCTCGGGACCGAGCGGCTCGAGGCGGAACCCCGGTCCGTCGAGCGAGGCCGGCACCTCGAAGTCCTCGGGTACGAACCCCCCCATCACCCCGCCTGCAACCCAGGGTTGTGGAGGGGGTTCAGTTCGGGAAGCGTGGGCCACAGATGGTGCAGAGCGCCCCTACCAACCCAGGGTCGAGGAAGGTGCGGAGGCGATGGCCGTCGGCACGTCACGGCCAGACCAACACGTAGCTGAGCACCGGGGCGTCCGGGCCCTCGGTGAAGCCCGGCGCCTCGCGAAAGTCCCACAGCTCCACCCAGACCACCACGCCGTCAGGCCGATCGAACCGGCCCGACCAGCGGGCGATCCGCTCGTCGTCCACCGCGCCGATGGTGCCGGTCAGGCCCCGGCCCCGCAGCCGTTCCTGGGTCGTCGCCGCCAGCGTGGCCCCGTCGGGTCCGTCCGCCGGCGTCGAGTAGACGATGTACTCCCGCAGGGTCCCGCCGATGGCGGCCACCGCCTCCTCGTCGTAGAGCGGCGACGCCGACAACACCTCCTCGCTGCCCGCCGGCGCCCACGGCATCCCGGCCGCCAAGGTGTCGGCGTCGGCCCCCAGCCACTCCTCCACCCAGCCCCGCTGGGCCGGCGGCACCGAGTCCCCGAGGCCGCTCGTCACGAGCGACACGGCCTCGGCCATGTCCTCCACGGGGTTCGTGCCGCCGTACTCGGTCGACGTCGACGGCGGTGCCGTCCACGCCCCGTCGATGACCTCCCAGCCGGTGGCGGAGGTGAACGGGCCGAGCAGGGTCGACTCGGCGAGATCGACCGAGCCGCCGAACGCGAGCACCCCGCCGACGTGCGTCGGCTCGAGCGTGTCGAACTGGGCGATGTGCACGATCTCGTGGGAGAGGATCCGGGCGAGGCCCAGTGGCCCGATCGGGAGCCCGTCCCGCTCGAACGTGTCGTCGAAGAGGTAGATGTCGGGGCCCACCGCCACCGCCGAGGGATCGGTGCGGCCCCCGATCGCCGGCGGGGTCGGGGTGCGGACGATCGCCCGGGGGAGCGGCCCCAGCTCGGGCGGCAGGAGGCGCATGGCCTCGTCGAGGAGGCGCAGCTCCTCGGGGTCGACCGTCTCGGTCGTGCCGATGAGCTCGGTGCCCTCGATCGGCCGCAACCATCGGGCCCCCTCGGGTCGGGGGGCACCGAGATCGGCGAGCAGTTCCTCGTCGGCCAGGTCGACCTCGACCGGCTCGACCCCGTCCGGGAGGGTGGTCGTGGTGGGCCCGGCCGACGTGGTCGGTGGTGGAGCGGTCGACCCGCAGGCGGCAACGACCAGGGCGAGGGCGATGAGGGCGGCGACGCGACGCATCGGTCGGGCAGGGTAGGGCGGTCGCTCCCATCCGTCCGGAACGCCGTGGGCCTAATGTGGCCCCCGAGAGGCAAGGGAGGAGTCGATGTCCGTACCGCCCATCCCCGAGGGCCTGCGCTCGGCGAACCCGAGCATCGTTTGCACGCCCTGTGCCGACGCCATCGACTTCTACCAGCGGGCATTCGGTGCCGTGGAGGTGGGACCCCGGATGACGGGTCCCGACGGCACCGTCGGCCACGCGAGGATCCGCATCGGTGACAGCGTGATCATGCTCGCCGACGAGTGGCCGGGCGGCCCGACCCAGTCGCCCACGACGCTCGGCGGCACCACGGCGGCGCTGATGCTGTACGTCGACGACGCCGAAGCGGCCTGGAGACGGGCGATCGACGCCGGTGCCGAGGAGGTCTTCCCCCTCGAACTGCAGTTCTATGGGGAGAAGGGCGGCCGGGTCCGGGACCCGTTCGGCCATACCTGGGGCATCTCCCAGCAGGTCGAGGTGGTCGACGACGCCGAGATGGAACGTCGCATGGCGGCCTTCTTCGAGGAGCAGTAGCCGCCCGTCGGCTCTGTTCCTGCGGCCGATCCCTCTCCGGCCGATCCCTAGGCTCGCCCCGTCGACCGACAGAAGGGATCCCCATGTCCAAGGCCCCCGTCCGCGTCGCCGTCACCGGCGCCGCCGGCCAGATCGGCTACAGCCTCCTCTTCCGCATCGCATCGGGCCAGATGCTGGGCCCCGACCAGCCGGTCATCCTCCAGATGCTGGAGATAACCCCCGCCCTCGGCGCCCTCGACGGCGTCGCCATGGAACTCGAGGACTGCGCCTTCCCGCTGCTGGCGGGCATGGTGAAGACCGACGACCCGGAGGTGGGGTTCGGCGACGTCGACTACGCCCTCCTCGTCGGGGCGATGCCCCGGAAGGCCGGCATGGAGCGGGCCGACCTGCTCGAGGCGAACGGCGCCATCTTCACCGTGCAGGGTCGGGCGCTCGCCTCCGCAGCCTCCGACGACGTGAGGGTGCTCGTCGTCGGCAACCCCGCCAACACGAACGCCCTCATCACCCTCAACAACGCCGAGGGCCTCGACCCCCGCAACGTCACGGCGATGACCCGCCTGGACCACAACCGGGCGATGGCCCAACTCGCCGCCAGAACCGACGCGTCGGTCTCGGACATCTCGCGGATGACGGTGTGGGGCAACCACTCGACGACGCAGTACCCCGACCTCGTCCGGGCCCGCATCGGCGGTCGGTCGGCGTGGGAGGTCGTGGGCGACGAGGCCTGGATCACCGACACCTTCATCCCCACCGTCGCCAAGCGGGGGGCTGCGGTCATCGAGGCCCGGGGGGCCTCGTCGGCCGCCTCGGCCGCCAATGCCGCCATCGACCACGTGCACGACTGGGTCCTCGGCACCCCCGAGGGCGACTGGGTGTCGATGTCGGTGGTCTCCGACGGCTCCTACGGCGTGCCCGAGGGCCTCGTGTCATCGTTCCCGTGCACGACCTCGGGCGGCCGCTGGTCGATCGTGCAGGGCCTCGACATCGAGGCATTCTCCCGGGAGCGGATCGATGCGTCGGTGGCCGAGTTGGTCGCCGAGCGCGACACGGTGGCGGGTCTGGGCCTCATCTGAGAGGACCAACCACGCCAGGAACACCACCAGCGAAGGAAATCCCCCCGACGGGGGGATGGGTCCCACCGGCCGACCTAGGAGGCCGGTGGGAGGGGGGCGGTGCCGGGGAGCGGCGATGGCGTCCGTGAATCCGGATTCTCGCACGCGATTCGGCTCCCCCCTCCCACTCCGCTTCGCTCCGTGGGTCCCATCCCCCCTTGCGGGGGGATCTCCTGCTCTCTCCTCCTCAGGTCTCCGTCCGCACGTACCGCCTGGCGTTGCCATTCCGGCCCACCTCGGTGAGGGTGCCCATCGCCGCGAGGCAGTAGACGGCCTGCTGGGCGAGTCGCCTCGGGATGCCGGCCGACTCCGCCAGCTCGGCGGTGCCGAATTCGATCGGAACGTCCTCGGGGACCAGCGCCAGCGCGTCCTCCGGGGAGCCCAGCACGACATCGTCGACCACCTCGAGCAGGTGGCGCTCCTCGGTGACCCAGCCTCGGCGGCGCCAGGCCTTGCCCTCGTGGTGGCGGCGGACCTGGCGTTGGATGGTGCCGACCACCTGGATCTCGAGGTGGGGGTGGGCGAGCAGCGTGGGGAACGAGACGAGGCGGGCGAAGATGGCCATCGTCGACTCTCGCTTCGGTGACCAGCGGTCGGAGACGACCTCACCGTCATCGGACACCTTCGTGACCTTCGTGCGGGCCGCCAGGGGAGCGACGATGCGGACACGGTGGCGGTCGAGCAGCGTGTCGAGCTTGGGGCCGAGCGCCGAGAAGCCGCCGGTCTGCACCTCGATGAGCAGGTCGTCCCGGACCACGTCGACCACGAAGCCGTCGACCGGCACCTCGAGTCGGTCGCCGGGCTCGGCCACCCACGCCTTGAGGGCGGCATGGAGTGGGCCTTCGCGCAGGGTGCCGATGTCGCTCATGGGCGCTTCAGGGTGGCAGGCGGCCCCCATCGATTGGCGCACCGGCCCCGTATCGTTGGGTACTCGCCAGGAGGTCCCCATGCCGCAACAGACCATCACCGTGTCGACCGATCGCAGTCCCGAGGACGTCTTCGCCTACCTCGCCGACTTCCGATCCGTGGCCGAGTGGGATCCCGGCGTGACGAACGTCGAGCTCGTCTCCGGCACCCCCGGCGAGGGCGACGCCGTCTACGACGTCACCACGAGCTCGGGGATCGAGCTCCGCTACGAGGTCACCGAGTTCATCCCGGGCCATCGGTTCACCCTCATCGCCGACAACGGCCGGTTCCGTTCGGTCGACGTGATCAGCGTGGAGCGGGGCGGAGCAGGGGCCGTCGCCACCTACGACGCCACCCTCACCTTCTCGGGGTCGCTGAACTTCCTGTCCCCGCTGCTCGCCCCGGTCTTCAAGCGGGTCGCCGACAAGGCCGGTGCCGGCCTCGAGCGCGCCCTCGACGGCAAGCTGGTGTAGGCACCGCCTGCCAGGGGTACGACGGTACGACCGTACGTCGGTACTACAGATGACAAGGGCCCCGGGCTCGATGCCCGGGGCCCTTGTTGCGTACCGTCGTACCGAAGTACCGTCGTACTTCAGTACTCCGTGTCCATGCTCTCGCCGAGGCTGGTCCAGGCCGAGATGATGTTCTGGTGCATCATCAGTGTGGCGAGGTTGCCCGCCACCTTGATCTTGCCCGTCATGAAGGCCATCTGGGTGTTCAACTCGCCCTTGGCGATGCCGACGGCCGTCGCGTAGTCGCTGGTGACGGTCACGTCCGGCTCGTCGAGCTCCCCCTTGGCGACCTGGGTCTGCCCGGAGTCGATCGACAGGAAGTAGTCGACCTCACCGACGTCGGCGACGTCGGTGACCTTGAACTGGACCTTCAGGTCCTTGCCGGCGGCAGCCGAGGTGAACGTCGGGTCCGTCTTGACGGCGCTGTCGGCGGCCTCGAACCACTCGTCGGACAGGAACTTCGCCATGGGGGCGTCTCCTTTTGATCGCTCTGGTGCCGAGGGTAGTGGGCGTTCAGCTGCCCTGGCTCAGCAGGCGCCGATTCTTGAACTTCGCCTTCACGTAGTCGCGGTTCATCAGCGCGATGAAGTCGATCGAGATCGACTTCGGGCAGGCCGTCTGGCACTCGCCGAAGTTCGTGCACGAGCCGAACCAGCGGTCCATCTCGTCCACCATCGCCTCCACCCGCATGTAGCGCTCGGGCTGGCCCTGGGGGAGCAGGTTCAGGTGGGCGACCTTGGCCGCCGTGAAGAGGTGGGCGGCGCCGTTCGGGCAGGCGGCCACGCAGGCCCCGCACCCGATGCAGGCGGCCGCGTCGAAGGCGGTGTCGGCGACCGACTTCGGCACGGGAATCAGGTTGGCGTCGGGCGCCGAACCGGTGTTCACCGAGATGTAGCCGCCGGCTGCCACCACGTCGTCGAGGTGCGCTCGTTCGACGATGAGGTCCTTGATGAGGGGGAACCCCGCCGCCCGCCACGGCTCGACGGTGATCGTGGCGCCGTCGGAGAACTTGCGCATGTGGAGCTGGCACGTGGCGGTCCCGAGCTGGGGGCCGTGGGGTACGCCGTCGATGACCAACCCGCACGTGCCGCAGATCCCCTCCCGGCAGTCCGACTCGAACTCGATGGGCTCCTTGCCCTCGATCACGAGCCGGTCGTTGAGGATGTCGAGCATCTCGAGGAAGGACATCTCCTCGCTCACCCCGTCGACGACGTGCTCTTCGAAGCGGCCGTCGGCGGTGGGGGAGGCTTGCCGCCAGACGCGGAGGGTGACCTTCACTTGTAGCTCCTCTGGGTCGGGGTGACGTCCTCGAAGACGAGGTCCTCCTTGTGGAGGTTCCATTCGCCGCCGTGCCACTCCCACGCCGAGACGTAGGCGTAGTCCTCGTCGTCTCGCTTGGCCTCCCCCTCGGGGGTCTGGTGTTCGACCCGGAAGTGGGCCCCGCAGGACTCCTCCCGGTCGAGGGCGTCGAGGCACATGAGCTCGGCGAGCTCGAAGAAGTCGGACACCCGCCCGACCTTCTCGAGCGACGAGTTGACGGTGTCGCCCGAGCCGGGGACCCGGACGTCGTTGTGGAACTCCTCCGCCAGGGCGGGGATCTCCGAGAGGGCCTTCTCGAGCCCGGCCTGGCTGCGTTCCATGCCGCAGTAGTCCCAGACGATCTTGCCGAGCTCGCGGTGGAACCAGTCGACGGTGCGGGTGCCGCGCTTGGACAACCACATGCGGGCCTCGTCCTCGACGCCCGCCAACGCCTCGGCGAAGACCGGGTCGGAGGTGGGCACCGGATCGGTGTTGAGCCAGTCGGCGAGGTAGTCGCCGATCGTGTACGGCAGCACGAAGTAGCCGTCGGCCAGTCCCTGCATGAGGGCCGATGCCCCGAGGCGGTTCGCCCCATGGTCGGAGAAGTTGGCCTCGCCGATGGCGTACAGGCCGGGGATGGTCGTCATGAGGTGGTAGTCCACCCAGAGCCCTCCCATCGTGTAGTGGGGGGCGGGGAAGATGCGCATCGGCACCTGGTAGGGGTCCTCGTCGGTGATGCGCTCGTACATCTCGAAGAGGTTCCCGTACCGCTCCCCGATCTTGTCGGCGCCGACCCGGGCGATCGAGTCCTCGAAGTCGAGGTAGACGCCGTTCTTGAGCGGGCCGACCCCGCGGCCCTCGTCGACGACCGTCTTGGCGTTGCGTGAGGCCACGTCCCGGGGCACGAGGTTCCCGAAGGCCGGGTACTTGCGCTCGAGGAAGTAGTCGCGGTCCTCGTCGGGGATCTGGCCGGGCGGCCGGGATTCGTCCGGATTCTTCGGCACCCAGATACGACCGTCGTTGCGCAACGACTCGGACATCAGGGTGAGCTTCGACTGGAACTCGTCCGAGGAGGGGATGCAGGTGGGGTGGATCTGGGTGAAGTTGGGGTTGGCGAAGAACGCCCCCTTGCGATGCGCCCGCCAGATGGCGGTCGCGTTGCAGTACATGGCGTTCGTCGACAGGTAGTAGACGTTCGAGTAGCCGCCCGTGCCGAGCACGACGGCGTGGCCCGAGTGGGTCGTCACCTCGCCGGTCGACAGGTTGCGGGTGACGATGCCCACCGCCCGGCCGTCCTTCAGCACGACGTCGAGCAGTTCCTCCCGGGTGTGGAGGTTGACGGTGCCGGCATGGACCTGCCGCATGAGCGCGGAGTAGGCCCCCAGGAGCAGCTGCTGGCCGGTCTGGCCCCGGGCATAGAACGTG
>CAZTLW010000089.1:0-7392 GCA_964614585.1 uncultured Acidimicrobiia bacterium
AGTGTGGCTCGGTCGTAGCCCGCCAGACCCCCCAGGAGATCGCCGACCAGGTGCTCGACCTGCCCGAGGACACCCGCTTCCAGGTGCTCGCCCCCGTCGTCGAGGGCCGCAAGGGCGAGTACGAGCAGTTCCTCGCCGACCTCAACAAGGAGGGCTTCAGTCGCGCCCGCATCGACGGCGAGGTCCGCGACCTGACCGAGCCGATCAAGCTCGACCGCTACTACACCCACACCATCGAGGTGGTCGTCGACCGCCTCGTCCGTCGCGAGGGCATGGAGCAGCGCCTGGCGGAGTCGCTCGAGACGGCCCTGCGCCTCGCCGAGGGGGCGGTGCTCATCGACGTGGCCGACGGCCAGGACCACCGCTTCAGCCAGGCCTTCGCCTGCCCGAAGGGCCATGCCTCGTTCGAGGAGTTGCAGCCACGCAACTTCTCCTTCAACAGCCCCTACGGCGCCTGCCAGGCCTGCTCGGGCATCGGTACCCGCTACCGCGTCGACGCCGACCTCATCGTCCCCGACCACGACAAGACGCTGGCCGAGGGCGCCATCGTCCCGTGGGCCGGCCACCGGGGGAAGTACTTCCAACGGCTGCTCGAGGGCGTCGGCGACCACCTCGGCTACGACATGGACACCCCGTGGGCGGACCTGACCCCCGACCAGCGCCATGCCCTGCTGTACGGCACCGGAGAGGACCCGATCACGGTGGTGTACACGAACCGCTTCGGGCGGGTTCGCCGGTACCAGACCACGTTCGAGGGCGCGGTGCCCCACGTGCGGCGGCGGCACGAGGAGACCGACTCGGACGGGGCCCGGGAGTACTACCAGGAGTTCATGCGCGAGGTCCCCTGTGACGCGTGCGAGGGTGCCCGCCTCAATCCCGTCTCGCGGGCGGTGACGGTGGCCGGCCACACCCTCCACGAGCTCGCGTCGCTGCCGCTCGACCGTGCGTTCGAGGTGCTCGGGACGCTCGAACTCACCGACCGGGAGCACGCCATCGGCGATGCCGTGCTCAGGGAGGTGCAGGAGCGGCTCCGATTCCTGCTCGACGTCGGGCTCTCGTACCTGAGCCTCGGCCGGGGGGCGGCGAGCCTCTCGGGTGGTGAGGCGCAGCGGATTCGGCTCGCCACCCAGATCGGGTCGGGCCTGGTCGGCGTCCTCTACATCCTCGACGAGCCGTCGATCGGCCTCCACCAGCGGGACAACCGTCGCCTCATCGACACGCTGCTGCGGCTGCGGGATCTGGGCAACACGCTCATCGTCGTCGAGCACGACGAGGACACGATCCGGGTCGCCGACCACGTGGTCGACATCGGACCGGGGGCCGGCGAGCACGGCGGCGAGATCGTCGCCCAGGGCCCCGTGGAGACGATCTGTGAGCAGCCGGGCTCGATGACCGGCGACTACCTGTCGGGCCGGCGGTCCATCCCGGTGCCCGAGGAGCGCCGCAACGGCGTCCGCCCGTCGATTCGCGTCGTCGGGGCGAAGGAGAACAACCTCAAGGACATCGCCGTCGACTTCCCGCTGGGTCGCTTCATCGCCGTGACCGGGGTGTCGGGGTCGGGGAAGTCGTCGCTCGTGCAGGAGATCCTGAGCAAGGGCCTCCACGCCAAGGTCGCCCGGGCCCGGGTGGTGCCGGGGAGGCACAAGACCATCGAGGGCATCGAGGAGATCGACAAGGTCATCAACATCGACCAGTCGCCCATCGGCCGCACGCCCCGCTCCAACCCGGCGACCTACACCGGCGTCTTCGACAAGATCCGGGCGCTGTACGCCGCCACCCCCGAGGCGAAGGCGCGCGGGTACAAGCCGGGGCGGTTCTCGTTCAACGTCTCGGGCGGGCGCTGCGAGGCCTGCAAGGGCGACGGGACGATCAAGATCGAGATGCACTTCCTGCCCGACGTGTACGTGCCGTGCGAGGTGTGCAAGGGACTGCGATACAACCGGGAGACCCTCGAGATCCTCTGGAAGGGCAGATCGATCGCCGACGTGTTGGAGATGAGCGTCGAGGAGGCGCTCGGCTTCTTCGAGCACCAGCCGACGATCGCCCGGGTCATCCAGACGCTGTTCGACGTCGGCCTCGGCTACGTCCGGCTCGGCCAGCCGGCGCCGACGCTGTCGGGCGGTGAGGCGCAGCGCATCAAGCTGGCCGAGCAGCTGGGCCGGCGGTCGACGGGACGGACGTTCTACATCCTCGACGAGCCCACCACCGGCCTCCACTTCGAGGACATCCGCAAGCTCCTCGGGGTGCTGCACCGTCTCGTCGACTCCGGCAACACGGTGGTGGTCATCGAGCACAACCTCGACGTCATCAAGTCGGTCGACTGGGTCATCGACCTCGGCCCCGAGGGCGGCGAGGCGGGCGGCGAGGTCATCGCCGAGGGCACCCCCGAGGAGGTGGCGACCGTCGACGCGAGCCACACGGGCCACTTCCTCCGCCGCGTCCTCAACCCTGGGTTGTGAGCGTCGGTCTTGCTGCGATCCGGGGGCTGTGAGCGTCGGGATCCGACGCCCTGAACCCTGGGTTGGAGTCATCGACCTCCGGGTAATGCCCCGACGCACCTGCCATCGGCCCCGGCGATCGGAGAGGAGAGACCGAGATGGACGATCACGGCGACGAGAGCGACGACCGACACCCCGCCTGGGACGTGGGCACGTGGATCGTCTTCGGGGCGATGGCCGGCACGCTGCTGTTCGCCATCACCGGCAACGCCATGTGGATCGGGATCGGCGCCGCCATCGGCATCCTCCTGGCCGGGGTCGCCGGCCTGCTGCGCAACCGGAAGGGTTCCGACCGGCGATGAGCGGCGAGTCGGTGCCACGCACGTCGACGCACCTCGCCGCCTTCTACGGCGTCGCCTGTGCCGTCAGCTGGGCGCTGTGGCTACCGCTGGCCATCGCGGACGTCGGCGACATCCTTCGGTCCGTGCTGTTGGTGGTGGGCACCTTCGGGCCGGTGGTCGGCGCCCTGGCGATGCTGGTGGCCCGGCACGGACTTCCCGGGGCCCGGGACCGGGTGCGGCGCCTGCTGCGATGGCGGATCGGGTTCGGGTGGTGGGCGGTGGCCCTCCTCGGTCCGGTCGCCATCATCCTGGCCGGCATCGGCGTCGCCATCGCGGCCGGCGTCGACGTCTCGGGCTGGTCCGACCCCGAGCAGTGGTACCTGGTCGTGCCCGTCTTCGCCTACGTCGTCGTGTTCGGCGGCCCGCTCGGCGAGGAACTCGGTTGGCGGGGCTGGGCCCTGCCCCGCCTGCAGGTCCTCACGAGCCCGGTGGCGGCGTCGTTGGTGATCGGTGTGGCCTGGAGCCTGTGGCATTGGCCCCTGTTCCTGATCGAGGGGACGGTCCAGCAGTCGACGCCGCTTGCCGCCTTCGGCTTGCAGATCATCGTGGCGTCCGTCGTCTACACGTGGCTCTGGAACCGCACCGCCAGCCTGCCCGTCGTGATCGGGTTCCATGCCGCCTTCAACACGGCGGTCGGCGTCTTCCCGATCCTCCCCGAGACCGCCGGGACCCCGGTGCCGCTGTGGACGGGCATCGGGGTGGGCGGCCTCGTGGCCCTGGCGCTGATCGGGGCGACCCGAGGCCGCCTCGGCCTCCGGCCCGAGTCACCTGCCGCCCGGGCCGGCCCGATCGGGTGACCGAGGCCCGGGGCAGCAGTCCCGGGTCGCCATACTCGGGGCCATGACGGACTGGGACGAGCTGGCCGACTGGTGGGTCGAGGAGATCGCCGACCCGGCCTACGTCGAGGAGGTCGTGCCCCTCACCCTCGACCTGCTGCATGCGGTGCCCGGTGAGCGCCTGCTGGACGTCGGCTGTGGGGAGGGTCAGGTCCTGCGAGCCGTGGCCGAACGAGGTGCCGACGTCGTGGGCGTCGACGGCTCCCTGGCCCTCGCCCGACGCGCCGGCCGGGCGGTCGTCGACCGCCTGCCGGATCTCGCCGCCATCGGGGACGACACGCTCGATGGGGCGTTCGTGGTGCTCGTGCTCGAACACCTCCCCGACCCCGCCCCGGTCTTCACGGCGCTCGCCCGGGTGGTCCGCCCCGCCGGCCGCCTCGTCGTGGTCGCCAACCACCCGGTCTTCACCGCCCCCGAGGGCGCCCCGGTGACCGACCCCACCGACGGCGAGGTCTTCTGGCGACCGGGCCGGTACCTCGACGACGGGCACACCGACGAACCGGCAGGGGAGGGGACCCTCCGCTTCCACCACCGCCCGATGGGCCGCCTGCTCACCGTCGCCGCCGAGGCCGGCTGGTCCCTGGAGCGACTCGTCGAGCGAGGCGCGGGGCCGGGCCAGGTCCGCCGTGATCCGACCCTCGCCGACCAGACCCACATCCCCCGCCTGTTGGGGGCCCGGTGGGGGAGGATCGGGTGATGCAACGCCCCGCCCCTTCCGAGATCCCCGACGCTCCCGGGTCGTACCAGTTCCGGGACGCGCACGGCGAGATCGTCTACGTGGGCAAGGCGAAGTCGCTTCGCAAACGGGTCTCGTCCTACTTCACGAAGGCCCACACCCAGACCCAGAAGACCCGGGACCTCATGGCGGTGGCCGACTCGGTCGAGTGGATCGTCACCGACACCGAGGTCGAGGCCTTTCTCCTCGAGTACTCGCTCATCCAGAAGCACCGCCCCCGGTTCAACATCCGCCTTCGGGACGACAAGTCCTACCCGTTCCTCGCCCTCACCCGTGACGACGAGTGGCCGGCGGCCCGGGTGGTACGCGGCAAGCGCCGAAAGGGGACCCAGTACTTCGGCCCGTTCGCCCACGCCTACGCCGTCCGCAACACGCTCGACCTGCTCCTCAAGACCTATCCGGTGCGGACCTGCTCGGACGGCAAGTTCTCCGACCACGTGTCGCGGGGGCGGCCCTGCCTGCTCTACGACATCGAGAAGTGCTCCGGCCCGTGCATCGGCGCCGTCGACGCCGAGGACTACGAGGCGATGCTCGACGGTCTGGCTGCCTTCTTCTCGGGGGATGGCACCGACGCCATCGCCACCCTCACCGAGCGGATGGAGGACGCTGCCGAGCGCCTCGAGTTCGAGCGGGCCGCCCGCGCCCGCGACCAGATCCGTGACGTGGAGAAGGCGCTCGCCCGCCAGGAGGTCGCTTCGACCCGACCGGAGGACTTCGACCTCGTCGCCGTCCACGACGACGACCTCCAGGCGGCGGTCCAGGTGCTCATCGTTCGCCGGGGTCGGGTGACCGGTCGCTACGGGACGGTCGTCGACAAGGTCGAGGAGCTCGACGCGGCCGACATCGTCCAGCGGGTGGTCGTCGGGCGCTACCAGGACGAGCCGCCACCCAAGGAGGTGCTCGTTGAGCACGAGCCCCCCGACGCCGACCTGCTCGCCGAGTGGTTGACGGATGTCCGGGGCTCGGCCGTGTCGGTGCGGGTCCCCCAGCGGGGGGCGAAGCGACGCCTCATGGAGACGGCGCACACCAACGCCGCCGAGGCGTTCGCCCGCCACAAGCTGCGCCATACCTCGGACCCCAACCAGCGCGCCCAGGCGCTGCGGAGCCTGCAGGCGACGCTCGACCTGCCGGTGCCGCCCCTGCGGATCGAGTGCTACGACATCTCGACGCTGGCCGGCCGCAACACGGTCGGGTCCATGGTGGTCCTCGAGGACGGGCTGCCGAAGCGCTCGCAGTACCGCCGGTTCAAGATCAAGGGCTTCGAGGGCCAGGACGACTTCGCCGCCATGGAGGAGGTGCTGCGCCGCCGCTTCACGGCCTATCTCGCCGAGCGGGATCGCCCCGTGGAGGAGCGGGGCAAGTTCGCCTACCCGCCGTCGCTGGTGCTCGTCGACGGCGGCGCTGGCCAACTGGGCCGGGCGGTGGCCGTGCTCGATGACCTCGACCTCGACATCCCGGTCGCCGGGCTGGCCAAGAAGATGGAGGAGGTGTACCTCCCCGGCGCCGACGAGCCGCTGGCGATCCCCCGCGACGAGCCGGCCCTCCACCTGTTGCAGCGGGTGCGGGACGAGGCCCACCGGTTCGCGGTCACCTACCACCGGAGCCTGCGTGGCAAGAAGATGGTCGACAGCGTGCTCGACGAGGTGCCCGGCATCGGCCCGACCCGCAAGAAGGCACTCATCCGCCGGTTCGGGTCGCTCAAGCGGATCCGGGCCGCCGAGCTCGACGAACTGGCCGAGGTCGTGCCAGAAGGGGTGGCCGGGACGTTGTACGCTGCCCTCCACGACCCCTCGCCCCGCCAGGACGCCCCCCGATGAGTGCAGCGACGACGCCCAAGGGCCCCAAGGTGCTCGTGGTGACGGGCATGTCGGGTGCGGGTCGGTCGACGGTCGGCAAGGTGCTCCAGGACCTCGGGTACATCCTCATCGACGGCCTGCCGTTGCAACTGATCGACGATGCCGCCCACATCCATGACGTCGAGGAGGGCGAGACCCATCTCGCGGTGACGATCGACGCCCGAACGGGGCTGCGCATCGACGACCTCTCCGAGGCGCTCCACACGCTGCGCACCCACGGGCTGGATCCGGTGGTGTTGTTCCTCGATGCTGCCGACGAGATCATCGCCAAGCGCTACGACGAGGTGCGCCGACCCCATCCCCGTGAGGCTCCCACCGTCCTCGAGTCGGTGCGAGCCGAACGCGAGGACCTGGCGCCCCTGCGGGAACTCGCCGACGTCGTCATCGACACGAGCGGTTACAACGTCCACGACCTCCGGCGGCGGATCGAGGAAGAATTCTCCGAGCCGACGCAGTCGACGATGCGGGTGTCGATCCGCTCGTTCGGCTTCAAGCATGGGCACCCCCACGACGTCGACCTCATGTTGGACGTGCGCTTCCTGCCCAACCCGCACTGGGTCGACGACCTGCGTCCGCTCACCGGCCTCGAGGAGGCGGTCCGCCGCTACGTGCTCGACCAGCCCGACGCGGAGGAGTTCCTCGCCAAGGCCGAGGACCTCCTCGACTTCCTGCTCCCTCGGTACGAGGCCGAGGGTCGCGCCTACCTCTCGATCGGGGTGGGCTGTACCGGCGGCCGCCACCGATCCGTGGCCCTCGCCGAGGCGCTCGGGTCCTGGCTGGTCGACCGGGGCGTCGCCGCCACGGTCCACCACCGGGACCTCGCCCGATGACGACCCCCGAGACCCAGCTGTTCCCGGCGCTGTTGGGCCTCGAGGAGGACGGCCCGTCGGTGGTCGCGATCGGGGGCGGGGCCGGCCTCGCCCAGGCGCTGGTGGCCGCCCAGACCTATGCCGGGGAGATCACCGGGATCGTGTCGGTGGCCGACGACGGTGGCTCGTCGGGACGCCTTGTCGACGGCCTCGACATCCCGCCACCCGGCGACGTTCGCAAGGCGTTGCTCAGTCTCGCCGACCCGTCGCTGCTCTCGGAGTTGTTCGCCTACCGCTTCGACGCCTCCGACGTCTC
>CAZTLW010000089.1:7492-9762 GCA_964614585.1 uncultured Acidimicrobiia bacterium
CGGGGGATGGACGGCGTCGACCACCTCCATGCGCTGGAGGCGGTGGGAGGGATCCGCAGCGGCGGTACGATCGTGGCAGATCGGGGAGCATTCCCCGTGCCGGAGGGGATCGACCGGGTGACCGTCGACATGGTGGCGGCGCTCGAGTACGGCTGGGCGCTCTGTGGCGCCGACGTAGCCGACCCGAAGGGGTCGTGGCCGACCCACGACCCCATCCGGCTCGGGCGGGTCCTCGCCGACTTCACCCGCCAGTAACCGGAGAGCCATGCCCATCCGCACCCTCGACGACGTCGATCCCCGCGGCCGCCGCGTCCTCGTCCGCGCCGACCTGAACGTCCCGCTCGACGACGGGCGGGTGACCGACGACTTCCGCATTCGTGCCGCCCTACCGACGATCCGCGCCCTCCGGGAGGGCGGGGCGGTGGTGGTGGTGTGCAGCCACCTCGGGCGTCCGAAGGGCTGGGACGAATCCCTGTCCACGGCGCCGGTGGCAGCTGCCATGGCCGAGCTGGCCGGCTTCGACGTTCGCCACGTCGGTGACGTGGCCGGGCCGGCGGCGACCACGGCCATCGCCGACGCCGAGCCCGGCGACGTGCTGCTGTTGGAGAACACCCGATTCGAGCCGGGGGAGACCAAGAACGACCCGGAGCTCGCCGCCCGGCTCGGCTCGATGGTCGACCTCTTCGTGCTCGACGCCTTCGGCTCGGCCCATCGGGCCCACGCCTCCACGGTGGGGGTGACCGAGCATGTGGAGTCGGTCGCCGGTCCCCTGCTGATGGCCGAGGTCGACGCCCTCGGCCGGTTGCTCACCGACCCGCCCCGTCCGTTCGTGGTCGTCCTCGGCGGGGCAAAGGTGTCCGACAAGCTGGGTGTGATCGAGCACCTGCTGCCACGGGTCGATGGGATGCTCATCGGTGGGGGCATGTGTTTCACCGCGCTCGCCGCCCGGGGCCACACCGTCGGTGACTCGCTGCTCGAGGAGGACTTCGTCGGGAAGATGACGGAACTGCTCGACGGCGAGCACGGCGACAAGGTGCTGCTGCCCACCGACGTCGTCATCGCCGACCGGTTCGCCCCCGACGCCGAGCATCGGACGGTGCCGGTGGCCGAGATCCCCGACGGGTGGCAAGGTCTCGACATCGGGCCGTCGACGATCGAGGCCTTCGAGAAGCGCATTGCCGAGGCCGGCTCGGTGTTCTGGAACGGCCCGATGGGCGTCTTCGAGTTCGAGGCCTTCCGGGCCGGCACCGAGGCGGTCGCCCGGGCGGTGGCCGACGCCGACGGCTTCACCGTCGTCGGCGGAGGCGACTCGGTGGCGGCGATCCGCCTGCTGGGCCTCGACGACGGACCCGACCACGTATCGACCGGCGGCGGTGCCGGCCTCGAGTTCCTGGAAGGCCAGGAACTCCCCGGTGTCGCCGCCCTGGAGTCAGGAGCCTGACATGGACCTCATCATGGGGAACTGGAAGATGCACGCCACCCATCTGGAGGCCATCCAGATGATGCAGAAGCTGTTCTACCGCCTCAACCCCGACGACTACGCCCGGGTCGAGGTGGTGGTGGCGCCCCCGTTCACCTCGCTGCGGTCCGTGCAGACCGTCATCGAGGCGGACAAGATGCCGATCGGCCTCGGTGCCCAGAACGTCCACTGGGAGTCCGAGGGGGCGTTCACCGGCGAGGTGTCTCCGGGGATGCTGGCCAAGCTGGCGGTGTCGTATGTCATCGTCGGCCATTCGGAGCGGCGGGCGATGTTCGGCGACACCGACGAGGTCGTGAACCGCAAGGCCAAGGCCGTGCTGGGTGCCGAGATGCGGCCGGTGGTTTGCGTCGGTGAGTCACTCGAGCAGCGGGAGGCCGGTGAGGCCCTCGAGGTCGTGGCCGGCCAGCTGGCCGGGTCGCTGGCGGGGATCTCGATCGACGATCCCGAGGACATCGTGGTGGCCTACGAGCCCGTGTGGGCGATCGGCACCGGTCGGTCGGCCACCCCCGACGACGCCGCCGAGGTGACCGACGCCATCCGTGCCGACCTCGTCGATCGCTGGGGTGAGGCGGGCGAGGGCGTCCGCATCCTCTACGGCGGATCGGTGAACCAGGGCAACATCGCCGGGTTCATGGCCAAGCGCACCATCGACGGCGCCCTCGTCGGCGGTGCCAGTCTCGACCCCGACAAGTTCGCCGGCGTCATCCGCTACTGGATCTGAGGAGCGTCATGTCCCACACCCTCGTCCTGCTCCGCCACGGGCAGAGCACCTGGAACCTGGAGAACCTGT
>CAZTLW010000090.1:0-9633 GCA_964614585.1 uncultured Acidimicrobiia bacterium
TCCGGGGCCGGAGTTGGAGCTTGCGGGTGTAGCTCAATGGTAGAGCAGCAGCCTTCCAAGCTGACGACGGGGGTTCGATTCCCCTCACCCGCTCCAGCCCCTGTTCGAGTCTTCGCATTCCGTGGGCCGTGAGCGTCGGGTTCCGACGCTCACAACCCTGGGTAGGCGAACTGGCGACGCTCACAACCCAGGGTTGGGCTTCCGCTCCCATGTTTGGCCCATCCGCTCCTCGGGTAGGCGACGTATACATGTGAATCCACAACGTGTCGGATCCGCCCATCCGGCACAGCCGCAAGCAAGTCCCCGCCGTGCCCCGCCAGCCGGCGGGGTCTTGTGATTCAGAGCCAGACGACGTCCATCCGCAAGGCCTCGGCCAGTCCGGCCAACTCCGCCCGCACGTCGCCGTGGACGATGCCGTAGTGGTGGTCGAGTCCCTCGGCCATCACCGTCGCCAGGACCTCGTCGCCCGCCCGGTCCATCCGGACCACACCCGACGTGCCGTGGTAGGGCCGGGGCCGGTCCAGCACCTCCCCGCCACCGAGCACCAACCGTGGCATCCCCAACGAGGCCGAGAACCGCGCCACCGTCACCCGGCCCGGTCGGAAGCGGAACTGGCGCAGCAGCGGCAGCCCCCGGTTGGGGTGGTCGGCGGCTGCCGGCACCTCACCGGCCATCGATTCGGGGGCGAGGCCACAGTGCCAGAACGCCATCGTCCCGTCCTCGGCCACGTCGACCAGGTCGGCCACCATCGGTTCGGCCCCGGCCGCCTCCCGAAGCACCAGCGCCGTGAGCGTGCCCGGCACGTCCGCCTCGCAGGTGGCCGGCACCCCCGCGTCGGCCAACAGCCCCTGGGCGGCGCACGCTGCCGCCCCGAACGCGGTGAAGCACTCGGGCCAACACCGGGTGGCCACCCCGTCCCAACCCCGCTCCTCGACGAGGGCCGCCAGCCCGAGGTGTAACTGGAGGGCCGCGTCCACGGCTCCCGGGTCCCGGTCCTCGATGGCCGTCAGGTCGTCGACCAGCCGATGGGCCGGAGCGGGGTCGAGGCTCGACGCCCGCTCGAAGAGGACGTCGAGGTCCACCCGGTCCACGGTCGGTGAACCGGCCGCCGCCAGCACGGCGTGGTCGGCCAAACAGGGCGTGAACCCCGCAGGCGGGTCGCCCACGAGGCCCACGGTGAGGCCTGCGAGCCGGTCGGCGAGGCGAGTCCCTGCGTCGATGTCGGCGTCGACCGTGGGCCCGGGACGAGCCGTCGGGGCTCCGGCCAGGGCGGCGGTGAGCGCCTCGCCGACTCCGTCGCCGGCCGGGTCGGCATACAGCCAACGGACGTCGTGGCCCCGACGCCGAAGCTCATAGGCGGCGAGGTTGATCCCGCACAGGGCATTGAGTCGCAACCGGTCGCCGGTCCGCGGCTCGGGCACCCCCCACAGCACGATCGGGACCTCGGCGTCACCGACCACCGCCGCCGGCAGCGTGCTGTCGGCGAACGTGGCCATGAGCAGCACGATGGCGTCGGCGTCGTCCTCGGGGACGGGCGCACCCGGCGCCTCGACCAGCAGGTCCGCCGACCCGACGACCTCGTGGTCGGTGATCGATGCCAGGGCCATGGTCGCCACCTCGGCGGCGAGGGGGATGTCGAAGGTCGTGCGGGCGATGGCGACGAACCGCAGCTTCACGATGCACCTCCGTAGGTCTCGGCGAAGTCGACGCCGACACCGTCGGGCGCCGCCAGGTCCGGATGCTCGAACCATGGTCGGGCCGATCGGGCGGTGTCGTCCACGAGCGTGCGCAGGTAGGGCACTGCGTCCCGGCGGAGCACGGCCCGGCAGGCCTCGAGGTCGGGGAACGCCGCCATCGCCTCGGCCCAGATCGCCCGTCCGGCGAGGAACCCGCTGGCACCGGCGTCGAGGGCGTAGTGGAGGACCCGCCGGAAGTCGTCGGCCGACGCCCCCGCCGAGAGCATGACCCAGGGCCGACCGGCCGCCCGATCCAGCGCCGAGAACCAACCGCCCGTGGTGCCGTCGTCCTCGCCGGGCGCCGGGAGCGCGGCGGCCGGGATCGGGCTCTCGAGCTTGAAGAGGTCGACGCCGAACGCCGGGTCGGCGAACGCCTCGACGCTCTCGATCACCGCCTCGGCCCGCTTGCCGGGGTCCTCGGCGTACTCGTCGCCGCTCCCATGGCCGGCGGCGAAGGGATACACGAGCAACTCGAAGACGAAGGGCAGGTCGTGACGTCGGCACGCCTCGCCCACCTCGGCGACCCATGCCTGCTGGTGCTCGCGCACCGCCGGATCGGCGTCGGGCCGGTACCAGGCGAGCACCTTCACGGCGTCACCGCCGAGCCGGGCGATCGCCTCCACCGACCAGCCGGGGATGGGACCCGAGCGCCGCCCGCCCGGCCCGTCGTCGTAGACGGCGTGCTCGAGGGTCACGAGCAACCCGCGTCGCGGGTCGAGGTGCCGCCACCCGTCCGGATAGGCGATGAGTGGGTCGACGAGCACCGCCGACACCTCCCGGGAGAGTTCCTCCAGGAGCAGCGTCTTGACGGCCGACACGTCCTCGCGGCGTGGCGTCTGCTCACCCCGCGCCTCGGCCACCAACCGCTCGATCGGCGGGCGCTGGTCGACGGCCAGCATCGTGAAGCGTCCCTGCCGGTCCGCCAGTCGTCGCAGTCGCCAGTACTTGCCGGCGGTCATGGCCATGTCCGTGCCTCCAGTTCGTCGACGTCGCCTCGGGTGGGGATCCCGGCCCGCCCGCCCGGTCGGGTGCATTTGATCGCCGCGGCGGCCGTGGCGAATCGAGCGGCCGCCGCCGCCTCACGACCCTCGGCCAGTGCCAGCGCGAAGGCCCCGTGGAAGACGTCGCCGGCCCCGAGGGTGTCCACCACATCCACCGCCGGCGGCGTCAACCGACGGATCTCACCGGCCTCGAGCCACAGGACCCCGTCGGCGCCGACCGTGACCGCCACCCACGCCGCCGTCCGGTCGGCCAACTCGGCGAGCGCCCGTTCGGGTTCCTCGGTCCCCAGGGCGTCGATCGCCGCCACCACGTGGCTGGCGGTGGTGATCGCCGTCTCCGGCAGGCGGCCGTCGGTGCGGTCGAGGTCGAGCACACCGGCCACGCCCCGGTCGCGGGCAGCCGCCATGGCCGCCTCGGCGCCGGTCGGCCACCGCACGTCGGCCAGGTAGGCATCGGCGGCCGGGAGCCGATCGGGGGGAGCGTCGAAGAGCCGGGCGTCGGTGTGGTTGATGATGGTGCGGTCGCCGTCGGCGGTGACGAGCACCGCCGACACGGGCGAGCCGACGTCGGCGACCGTCTCCACCCCGTCGGTGTCCACGCCCTCGTCGGCCAGGTCGCCGATGATCAGGCTGCCGAGTGGGTCGTCGCCGACCCGTCCGACGAACCGGGCGGAGCCCCCGAGGCGGGCCACGGTCACGGCGGCGTTGGCGGCCGGCCCGCCACCCACCAGGCGACCCGACCGGGCGAAGTGCTTGCCCGGTCCGGTCGGCAGCCGGTCGGCGCCGAGCACCAGGTCGGCGACGGCGAGCCCGACCGCGCAGACCGAGCTCATGGCCCGAGCGCCTCGAGGACCGCGTCGGCGACGACCGTCCCGATCCGGCGGTTCGACTCCTCGGTGATGCCCGCCACGTGCGGCGTGAGGATGAGATTGGGCGACCCGGCGAGGGGGGCGAGTTGGGCCTCGGTGGGCGGCTCGTCGGCGAAGACGTCGAGGGCGGCCCCGCCGAGCCGACCGGCCCGGAGGGCGTCGCCGACGGCGGCGTGGTCGACGACCCCGCCACGGGACGTGTCCACGAGCCACGCACCGGCGGGGAGAAGGGCGAGGCGGGCGGCGTCGAGCAGCCCGCGGGTGTCCTCGGTGAGCGGGACGTGGACCGAGATCGCATGGGAGCGGGCGAGCAACTCGTCGAGTGGCAGGTTGGGGATCCCCTCGGGCGAGGCGATCGGGTCGTGGCCGGCCACCTCCATGCCCAGGGCGTCGGCCCGACGGGCGACCTCCCGGGCGGTGTGGCCCAGCCCGACCAGGCCGAGCCGCCGCCCGGCCAGTTCTCGTCCCACGTACTCGGTGCGCGGCCACTCGCCGGCGAGGATCCGCTCGGTGGCCCCGAGCGCCGGGCGGGCGAGGGCGAAGAGCGCCCCGATCACGTGCTCGGCCACGGCGGCGGCGTTGGCGCCGATGGCGGGCCGCACGGCGACGCCCGCCTCGTCGCAGGCCGCCAGGTCGATGTTGTCCAGGCCGACTCCGAGCCGCCCCACCACGACCAACGCCGGGGCCGCCGCCACCACCTCGGCGTCGACCTGCGTCCGGTTGCGGACCACGAGGGCCCGAGCGTCGCCGACGGCGGCCAACAGTCGGGCGCGGTCGGTGGCGAGGTCGGGGTCGTAGCGGACCGAGGTGGCCGCCTCGAGGCGCTCGACCGCCTGGCGGTCCATGAACTCGGAGACGACGACGTCGGCCATCAGCCGGCGAGGGTCGACCAGTCGACCGTGTCGGGGTCGAGGGTCCGGTCGGCGGGCGGCATCGGGTACTTCAGGCCGTTGCCGCAGTTGAAGAGGACGACCCGGTCCTCCCGCCCGACGAGACCGTCCACGACCGACTGCTCCCAGGCGGCGAGCGTGGCGGCGCCCTCGGGGCACAGCAACAGTCCGTCGTCGCCGGCGGCCCTCGCCCGGGCCGACTCGATGGCCTCGTCGTCGACGGCGATGGCGAAGCCGTCGGACTCCCGCACCGCCGACAGGATGAGGAAGTCGCCGATGGCGGCGGGCACCCGGATGCCGGCGGCGACCGTGTGGGCGTCCTCCCAGCGCTCGGCGTGGTCGTCGCCCTGCTCCCATGCCCGGACCATGGGCGCACACCCGCTCGCCTGCACGGCGACCATCCGCGGTCGCTCGCTGCCGATCCAGCCGAGGGCCTCCATCTCGTCGAATGCCTTCCACATGCCGATGAGGCCGGTGCCACCGCCGGTGGGATAGAAGATGACGTCGGGCACCTGCCAGCCCAGCTGGGCCACGAGCTCGAGGCCCATCGTCTTCTTGCCCTCGATCCGGTACGGCTCCTTGAGGGTCGAGACGTCGAACCAACCCATGGCGTCCTTGCCGGCGGCGACGATCTTGCCGCAGTCGTCGATGAGCCCGTCGACCCGCCACACGTGGGCGCCCTGGAGGGCGATCTCGCGGACGTTCACCTCCGGTGTGTCGGCGGGGCAGAAGACGAATGTCTCCATCCCGGCCCGGGAGCCGTAGGCGGCCAGGGCCGCCCCGGCGTTGCCGTTGGTGGGCATCGCCAGTCGGGTCAGGCCGAGCGCCTTCGCCATCGATACCGCGAGGGCCAGGCCCCGGGCCTTGAAGGAGCCGGTGGGGAGGCGGCCCTCGTCCTTGACGATCGGGGCCCTGGCCCCGGCGGCCGCCGCGACGGCCGGGAGCTCGAGCAGCGGTGTGAACGGCTCGCCCAACGAGACCACGTCCTCGCTCCGTCGCAGCGGCAACAACTCGTGCCAGCGCCACAGGTCGTGGGGGCGGCGGTCGACCTCGTCGCGGGAAACGGCCTCCCGGGCCGCCTCGAGGTCGTAGCGGACGAGGAGCGGCTTGCCGGCGGCCGACAACCCGTGGACCTGGTCGGCGGGATGGCGCTCGCCGGTGGCCGAGCACTCGAGGTGGGAGACGAAGGTGGGGAGGTCGGGCATCGTGTCCGAGGCTATCGACTCCCCCGATCCGACGATCCGAGTCGATAGGGTGCGCGCCATGTCGGCGCCCGACCCGTTGCTGCTCCCCGTCCCGGACGGGTGCGTCGTGAGCACGGGGGTCGACGAGCTCGGGACCGGCACCTCGGTGGAGTCCGCCTGCGGCACCCGGCGCTACCGCCTCTCCCGGACGTGGGACCCCGATCGACCCCGGATCGCCTGGTGCCTGCTCAATCCCTCCACGGCGACGGCCGAGGTCGCCGACCAGACGCTGCGCCGCGTCGCCGGCTTCTCGGTGGCCTGGGGCTTCGGGTCCGCCGAGGTCGTGAACCTCTTCTCGCTCCGGTCGACCGATCCCCAGGGCCTGGTCGGCCACGACGACCCGGAGGGCCCCCACGCCGACGAGGCCATCGACCGGGCGGTTGCCGGCGCCGACCGGGTGGTGCTCGCCTGGGGCTCGGGTGGGTGGTACCGCAGTCGGGGAGCGAGCGTCGTCGATCGGCTGGCGGCGGCCGGGGTGGCGGCCCAATGCCTCGGCGTGACGGTCAACGGGCAGCCGCGCCACCCCCTCTACCTGGCGGGGGTGACCGAGCCCGCCGACTACCGCTCGGCGTCGGCGAACGCCGGGTGGGCCTCGTAGAGCGCTCGGTTCTCGGGGTCGAAGAGGCAGAAGACGACCTCGTCGACATCCCGTTCTCGCTCGGCGAGCACGTCGGCCACCACGTCGACGGCCCGGTCCTTGGGGTAGCCGAAGACGCCCGTGGAGATGTTCGGGAAGGCGATCGTCCTGGCCCCGAGCCGCTCGGCGGCGTCGAGACAGCCCCGGTAGCAGGCGGCCAGCTGCGAGCGCATCTCCTCGGGTCGGTCCGCGTCCCAGACGGGGCCGACCGTGTGGAGCACCCAGCGGGCGGGCAGCCGGTACCCGTCGGAGACGAACACCTCGCCGACCGGTAGCGGCCCGTGCCGCTCGACGTGGGCCCGGCCGGCCGCGGCGAGCTCGGGCCCGGCCGCCCGATGGAGGGCCCCGTCGACGCCCCCACCGCCCTGCAGGCGGCCGTTGGCGGCGTTGACGACGGCATCGACTCCCAGGGAGGTGATGTCGTCGGAGGTGAGCCGGACCCGCATCACCCGGTGAACGTGCTGATCCCGCCCCACACCGCCATGACCACGCCGACCGCCATCAGGAAGACGACCCGCCCGGTCCGGAAGCTGCCGGTGGCGTCGGCGGGACGCCGGCCCCGCACGTGCTGGTAGATGGCGAAGCCGTTGCCCACGAGGAGCGCCAGGCCGAGCCCGAGGACGAGCTCGGTGAGGATGTCGTCGAGTCCGAGGATTTCGGCCACGGCCCGACGATACCGGGGCGGGTAGCTTTTCCCCCATGGACGTGGAGGTCGTGCGGGTCTTCACCCGGGGGCGAGAGGGAGGCAACCACCTCGGCATCGTCGGCCGGGTCCTCGACCCCGACCGAATGCAGGCGATCGCCGCCGCCGTCGGGTTCTCCGAGACGATCTTCCTCGACCCACATGAGGACGAGCCGACCGTGCGCATCTTCACGCCGACGGCCGAGCTCCCCTTCGCCGGCCACCCGCTGGTGGGCGTCACCTGGTGGCTGTACCAGCGGGACCGGCACCCCGTCGTGCTCCACACCGGGGCCGGGCCGGTGCAGGTGAGCGCCGTCGATGGCATGGCCGAGTTCGTCGTCGACCTGGGTCGACCGGTCCATCTCGACCAGACCCCGCCGACGGGGCTCGAGGCGGCGACCGACGTCGCCGTCGTGAAGATGCCCCGCCCGTACGTGGTCTGCGAGCTGTCGTCGACCGAGGCGGTGGCGACGGTGGAGCCCGACGAGGGGTGGGGCGAGGTGTACACCTGGGCCCGATTGCCGGGCGGTCGGATCCACGCCCGCTTCTTCGCCGGTGGGTTGGGGGTGGCCGAGGACCCGGCCACCGGATCGGCTGCCGTGGCCCTCGTCGAGCGACTGGTGGTGGCGGGGGAGGACGAGGGCCACGCGCTCGTGGAACAGGGCGCCGAGATGGGCCACCCCTCCCGGATTGCGGTGTCGTGGCACGACGGGCGGGTCACGGTGTCGGGGTCGGTCGTGGCCGAGCCCCCGGTCGCCGTCCCGGATTGACTCGTCCGGCCCCCGGAGCGGTGCGAACATCCCGGCCGTGAGCACCGCATCGGCCGCCGCCTCCTCGGGCAACATCGGTCCCGGCTTCGACGTACTGGCCCTCGCGCTGGGCCTGCGGTGCTCGGTGGCGGCGCAAGAGGCCGATGAGTGGTCGGTGGCCCACCGTACGGCCCTGGCGCCGCCGGCCGGGGCCGAGGACCTGGCGCTCGAAACCGCCCGGGAACTCGCCGATCGTCCCCTCGCCCTCGAGGTCACGAACGAGATCCCCCTCGGCAAGGGACTGGGCTCCTCGTCCGCGGTGCGGGCGGCGGCGGCTGCCGCCACCTGGCGGGCTTGTGGGGCGTCCGCCGAAGCCGATCGGGTCTTCCGCTACGTGGCCGGGATCGAGGGCCACCCCGACAACGCCGCTGCGGCCGTGTTCGGCGGCCTCGTGGCGGTCACCCCCGACGGTGCCCCGCTGCCGTTGCCGTTGTCGTCCCGGTGGCGGGTCGTGCTCGCCATCCCCGACGAGGTGCTTCCCACCAAGGAGGCACGTGGTGTCCTCGACGACACCATCCCGCGGGCGGTCGTCGTCCGCTCCCTCGCCCGGTTGACGGCGCTCCTCGAGGGGCTCCGGTCCGGCGACGCCGACGTACTGGCAGCCGCCACCTGGGACGAGTTGCACGAGGCGCCGCGGGCGCGCCTGAACCCAACCGCCGACGACCTCATCCGGGCGGCCCGCGACGCCGGGGCGCCCCACGCCGCGTGGTCGGGTGCCGGGCCGTCCGTCATCGCCTTCGCCGACATCGACTCGGTGGACCACGTTGCCGCCGCCCTGCGGTCCACGATGGGAGACGGCGAGGTCCGGGCCATGGACGTCGACACCACCGGACTCGTCTGCCCGTAGCGTCGTGACCATGCACCTCGGCATCGTCATCTTCCCCACCGACACCACCCTCGATCCGGTTCGCCTCGCCCGGGAGGCGGAGGCCCGGGGATTCGAGAGCCTCTGGTTCCCCGAGCACAGCCACATCCCCGTGCGACGCGCCACCCCCTGGGGTGGCCGCGAGGGAGCGGCGCCGCTGCCCGAGAAGTACTGGCGCACCCACGACGCCTTCACCGCGTTCGGCGCCGCCGCCATGGTCACCGAGCGCCTGCGGCTGGGGACGGCCATCACGCTCGTCGCCCAGCGGGACCCCGTCTGGCTCGCCAAGCAGGTCGCCACCGTCGACCGATTGTCGGGTGGGCGGTTCGAGTTCGGCGTCGGGTTCGGCTGGAACCGCGAGGAGATGGCGACCCACGGCACCGACCCCGGGACCCGGTTCCGGCGGGTCGCCGAGTCCATCGACCTCATGACCGCCATCTGGACCGACGAGGTCGCCGCCTACGACGGGGAGATCGTCTCGCTCGAGCCGTCGTGGTCGTGGCCGAAGCCGGTGCAGACACCCCGGCCCCCGGTCCATGTCGGGACGGGCACCGGCCCGAAGGGCCTCGACGTCGTGTTCGACCACGCCGACGGGTGGATGCCCTTCGGACGCCGGTTCGACGAGTCGATGGCCACGTTCCGAGCCGAGGCCGACCGGCGTGGCGTCGACCCCTCCGACTGGGTCATCACCGCCTACGGCGTCCGTCCGGAGCCCGCGGCACTCGAGGCGGTCGCCGCCGAGGGCGCCCACCGAGCCCTCTTCGACGTCGATTCCCTTCCCCCCGACGAGGTGTTGGCGGAGCTGGACCGCCTCACCGAGGTGAAGGCGCGCTACGAGGGCGGATAGGGGCCGAGAAGGAAGTCCTCCCTCCGGGGTGTTCTGTCGCGGTTCGTGCCCGA
>CAZTLW010000091.1:0-7837 GCA_964614585.1 uncultured Acidimicrobiia bacterium
TCGGCTGTGTAGCGGCGGTCGGTCGGGATGTCGGACATGGGGTGCGAGGGTACCGGACGCAGCAGTACCGAGTACCGAGTACGGAGACCAGGAAGGAGATCCCCCCGCCAGGGGGGATGGGCCCCACGGAGCGAAGCGGAGTGGGAGGGGGGAGCCGAATCGCGTCCGGGAAGTCACCAGATCGTGGGGGCTTGTCGCCGCTCTCTGGCACCGCCCCCCTCCCACCTCGTCGCCGGCGCTCCTCGGCGGGGCCCATCCCCCCTCCGGGGGGATTTCTTCTTGGTACCCGGTACCCGGTACTCAGTACTCGGTTCTTCCGGCCGCCAGCATCTGGCGGATCTCGACGAGGTACTGGGCGGCGGTCCAGAGGTAGAGGCCGAGTCCGACCGCCCCGGCGACGAGGCCGGACCACCGGAACGCCTCCGCCCAGAAGCCGGCCGGCAACGCGGCGGCGAGGTACAGCGACGGCACGGCCCCATAGAGAAGGAACGTGGCGACCTTGCCGAGGAACCTGACGTGGATGGTCTCCCCGGTACGGCGCACCAGCACCCACACGGCGAGCGTCATCACCGTCTCCCGTCCGATGAGGCCGATCACGAACCACAGCGGCAGCAGCCGCACCCCATCGACGAACACGAAGGCCCCGCCCAACACCGCCGCCACCATCGCCAGCCGGTCGGCTACGGGATCGAGTTTGCGGCCCAGCTCCGACTCCTGGCCGAGCCGACGGGCCAGGAAGCCGTCCACCCAGTCGGTGGAGCCGATGACGAACAGCACGATGGCGGCCGCGACGATGTCGCCGTCGACGAGCAGCAGCCACAGGAACCAGCCGACCCCGACGATCCGTGCCGCCGAGATCAGGTTGGGGATCGTGAGGACCCGCTCGGACGACTCGGGATCCGGGTCCCCCGACGAGGGCTCGGGGGCCTCGTAGCCGGTCACCCGGCGCGTTCGACCAGGTGGCAGGCGACCCAGTGGCCGCCGCCCTTGTCCTCGTAGGCGGGGTGTGGCTCGGTCCGACAGATGTCGGTGGCCCAGGGGCACCGCTCGAGGAAGCGGCAGGTCGGCGGCGGGTCGATCGCCTTCGAGATGCCACCCTTGATGTCGGGCTCCTGCTTCTGGTAGGCCGGGTCGGGCACCGGTACGGCCGCCAGAAGCGCCTTGGTGTACGGGTGGAGCGGGTTCGAGAGCAGTTCCTCGGTGGGCGCCATCTCCACGATCTTGCCGAGGTACATGACCGCGATCCGGTCGCACATGTACCGGGCGACGGCGAGGTCGTGGGTGATGTAGAGGTAGCTGACGCCGAACTCGTCGGCGAGCTTCAGCATGAGGTCCATGATCGAGATCCGGATGCTGACGTCGAGCATGGACGTCGGCTCGTCGGCGACGACGAACGACGGGTTCATCACGAGGGCCCGGGCGATGGCGACCCGCTGGCGCTGGCCCCCGGACAGCTCGTGGGGATACCGGAAGAGGAAGGTCTCCGCCGGGGTCAGACCCACCTTGTTGAGCAGCTCGGCCACCCGACGCTCGCGCTCGGGGATCGACCCGATGCCCTGGACCGCCAGCGGCTCTGCCACGGTGTCGTAGATCGTCCGCCGGGGGTTGAGCGACTCGAAGGGGTCCTGGAAGATCATCTGGACCTTGCTGCGGAAGTCGCGCATGTCCTTGCGCTCGATGTGGGCGATGTCGAGCGCATCGCCCTCGCCGTCGGTGAGCATGATCCGGCCGTCGGTGGCCTCGTCGAGCCGCACGAGCATCCGCCCGGTCGTCGACTTGCCACACCCGGATTCGCCGACCAGGCCGAGCGACTCGCCCGGTGCGATCTCGAAGTCGATGCCGTCGACGGCGTGGACGTAGTGCTCGGTTCGCTTGAAGAGCCCCTCGGAGATCGGGAACCGCTTCTGGAGCCCCTCGACCTTGACGAGCGCGTCGGTGCGCTGCTGGGTGTCCGTCACTTCACCAACTCCCCGATCTCGGGCACCTGTTCCCAGTTCCAGCAGGCCACCTCGTGCCCGCCGCCGATGTCGGTCATCACCGGCTCCTGGGTGACGCACTGCTCGGTTGCGAAGGGGCACCGAGGGTGGAACCGACAGCCCGACGGCGGGTCGAGCAGGTTGGGCGGCTCGCCCTCGAGCGGTGCCAGCACGCGTCGCGGACCGGTGATCGACGGCGTCGAGCTGAGCAGCAGGTACGAATACGGATGACGGGGCCGGTGGAACACCTCGAGGGTGTCCCCGAGCTCGACGAGCTTGCCGGCGTACATGACGCCGATCCGGTCGGTCACCTCGGCGATGACGGCGATGTCATGGGAGATGTAGATGATCGCCATCCCCAGCTCCTCCTGGACCTCCTTGAGCTCCTTGAGGATCTGGTCCTGGACGATGACGTCGAGGGCGGTGGTCGGCTCGTCGGCGATGATGAGCTTGGGGTTGCACGACAACGCCATGGCGATGACGGCCCGCTGGCGCATGCCGCCGGAGAACTCATGGGGGTAGCGCTCGATCACGGCCGGGTTGAGACCGACCATCTCGAAGAGCGCCGAGATCCGGCCGGTCTCCTCGGCGTACGTCAGCCGGGTCGGCCAGTGCAGGCGGAGCGCCTCGCGAATCTGGTCGCCGACCGTGTAGACGGGGTTCCAGGAGTTCATCGCACCCTGGAACACCATCGAGATGTCGCGCCAGCGATGCTCGCGCAGTTCGTTCTCGGAGAGGCCGACGAGGCTCTCGCCGTCGAGGCGGATGTCGCCCGAGCGGATCTCGCCGTTGTCGGGGAGCAGCTGGAGGAGGGCAAGCGCCATGGACGTCTTGCCGCAGCCGGACTCCCCCACGAGGCCGAGCGACTCGCCCGCCGCCAGTCGGAACGTGACGTCCTCCACGGCCGAGACGTCGCCCTCCTTGGTGGAGTAGCGCATGACGACGTTCTCCACCTCGAGCAGCGGCGTGCCGGCTCGCCCGCCGCGCGAGCCGATGTCGGTGATCTGGGACTGGGTCATGGTCGCCTTCCTCAGCGGCTGCGGAGCCGGGGGTTGACGACCTCGTCCATCGCACGTCCGACGAGGAAGAATCCGGCCGAGAACAACGTCACCGCCAGGCCGGCCGGGAACAACAGCCACCAGGCATCGAGGCCCTGCAGCGTGTACCCCTGGGTGTGGGCGGTATTGATCATGATGCCCCACGACATGTCGATCGAGAGCAGGCCGAGGAACGAGAGCGTCGCCTCGGTGAAGATCGCCGCCGTCACGCCGAACATCATGTAGAGGAAGCTGAGCGGCAGCACGTTGGGGATGATGTGGGCGGTGATGATCCGCCAGTCGGAGCCGCCGGCGACCCGGGCCGCGTCGATGAACGGCTTGACCTTCACCGACAATGCCTGGCTCTTGAGGATGATCGCGGTGCCACCCAGACCCGTCAGCAGGCCGATGATGACCGCGAGCACGATGATGCCCAGGTCGAACAGTGCCGATCCCACGATCAGGAGCGGCAGCAGCGGGATGAGGATGAACAGGTCGGCGACCCGCATGAGGAAGGTGTCGACACCGCCGCCGAAGTAGGCGGCAATGGTGCCCGACAGGGTTGCCAGCACCACCGAACTGATGGCGGCGACGAAGCCGAGCAGGAAGGCGATTTGGGCCCCCTTCAGCAACTGGCTGAAGATGTCGGCCCCCCACGGGTCGGTGCCGAGGAGGTGGGGGAACTCGACGCCGGTGAGCACGGGTGGAGCCGGGTTCCGGAGGGGAGCGGTGACCGTGCTCCCGATCTCGGGGATGACCGCCCCCGAGCCCAGCAACTGGGCCTCGATCTGGCTGATCTCGGTCGTGGGGTCGGTGACCTCGGCGACGACGGTCTTCTCCACCGTGACGGTGTCGGTGCCCCGGATGGGGTCATAGACGTTGGTGCCGGCGACGATGGCGTCGGACCACACCGTGTTCATGAGGATCGGATGGGCGATGGCCATCACGCCGAACAGGCCGATGATGAACAGGCCCACGATGCCGAGCTTGTTGTCCGAGAAGAGCGCCCAGTTCCGCCGGAACGACACCCAGGCCAGTCGCAGCCGGATGCGCCACAGCGACTCCTCCAGCGGCGCCTCGATGATGGGGGCGTCCAGCCCGGGGCCGGGTGCCTGGGTCGTGGTCTCGTCGATCATGCGGTGCTCCTAGCCCTGCACCCGGATGCGGGGGTCGAGGACGGCGTAGAGGATATCGGCAACGAGGTGGGCGAGGAGGGACAGGACGGCGATGAAGGAAAGGGCGCCCATCGCCAGGGGCACGTCCTCGACGGTGATCGCTCGCAGCAGTTCGAGGCCGATGCCCGGCCACGAGAAGATGGACTCGGTGATGACCCCGCCGCCGATGACGGTGGCGAGGGCCAGGACCAGGGAGGTGACCACCGGGAGGAGCGCGTTGCGGGACGCGTGGCGGTCCCGGATCGTCTTGTCCGGCACGCCCTTGGCCCGGGCAGTGAGGATGTAGTCCTCCTTGACCGTCTCGATCATCGACGTCCTGGTCAGCAAGGTCGTGGACGCATACGCCACGAGCGTGAGCGTCACCACCGGGATGACGCTGTGCCAGACGATGTCCAGCGCCCACTCCCCGCGGGGGTTGATGACCCAGAAGGTCGCGAAGGCAACGGCGATGCCCACCGCCGCCCAGCGGCTGCGGGTGCGTCGGGTGTCCCAATCCTGGGTGTTGCGCCGGATGAGATACCAGGCCCCGAGATAGGCCACGGCGGCGACCACGGCCGATCCCATCATCAACAGGAACACCGAGTCGGCGGCGTAGGGCGCGTCGAGCCATTTGTCGACGGTGATGAACTTCCCTAGTGGGAACCACTCGAGCTGGACCGCGAAGAACCACAGCATGAGGAGGGCGAACCACGGATAGAAGACCGTCCAGAGGAAGATCGATGAGGTGAGCACGACCTTCTCGGTCATGGTGTCGCGGCGCCAGGCCACGAGTTTGCCGCTCACGAAGCCGACCACGTAGGCGAGGATCGTGGCGAGCAGGAAGAGGTAGAGGGTGCGGGGCAGGGCGTCCCACAGGACGTTGGCGACGGGCTCGGGGTACTGGCTCCACGAGACGCCGAGGTCGCCGGTGGTGACGTTCCACATGTACGACAGCACCTGCAGGTGCGGCGGCTGGTCGAGGCCGAGGCGCTCGATGAGCTCCTGCTTGGCCTCCGGGGGGATGTCGGGGTTGCCGACGAACTGGTTCTCGAGGCCGCCCGGCTGGGCGAGCAGGAGCGAGTACAGCAGGGCGAGGAAGATGTAGAACACCAGGACCATCTGGCCGAGGCGCTTCAGGATGAACATCCACATGGGTTCTGGTGCCTCGAGCGGTCGTGGTGTCGGGTGGCGATGCCCCGCTCGGCGGCATCGGCCCGCTTGGCCAGTTCGTGGAGGGTGGGGGCGCCGGAGCGCCCCCACCCCTCACGTTGGTAGTCGGTCGGTTACTTGCTGACCACGCCCGGGAAGCCGGACCCGAACTGCAGACCCGACAGGGTCGACGTGAACGGGAAGCTCAACTCGGAGTTGAACGACTCGGTGATCGGCGTGTCGAAGAGCACGATGTAGGGAAGGTCCGTGGCGAGAATGCGCTCCGCCTCGGACATGGCCTCGAAGGCCTCCTCCTCCGTCGCCGCAGCGATGATCGCATCGGCGGCGGCGTCGAACTCGTCGCTCTGGTACTGCGGGGCGTTGTTGCCGTCCGGGTTGTTGTTCAGCGAGTTCCGGCTGTGCCAGAAGGACTCGTGGAACGTCGGGAAGGCAGCGTTGCCCAGCGACCAGCCGAGCAGGTACATGTCGAAGTCGCCGACACCCTCCTCGTTGATCGTGTACGCCGCTGCGACCAGGGTGTTGAAGTCGGTGGGGTTCGCCGTGGCCGGCGCACCGAGCATCTCGATCCAGGTCTCGATCCACAGCGAGGCCGTGGAACGGAGCGGGTCGTACGAGGCGGCCGGAGCCAGGACCTCGATGTCCTCGACCTCGACACCCTCGGGGTCGGTCAGGCCGGAGCCGTTCCGAACCACGTTGAGCTCTTCGTCGAAGCTGGGCTCCTCGCCCGACCAGGTGAACCCGGCGTCCTTCAGCAGCTGCACGGCCTCGGTGAGACGGTCCTGCGTCGACTTGCCGACGTACTGGGACTTGATCTCCTCGGCGAGCTCCTCGTTGTACCACTTGGCATTGCCCTCGGGCACCATCAGGTACATCGGGAACGCCACACCCTGGAGCACGTTCTGGGTCAGGAACTCCTTGTCGACCATGAGGGCCAGGGCCTGACGGAACTCCACGTAGGAGAACGGGCTCTTGTTCAGGTTGAAGGCGGCGTACCGCATGCCGTTGGTCGGGTTGGCGATCGTGGTGATGCCCTCGGCGTTGAGGACCTGCTCACGCAGACCGGTGCCGATCCCGAGCGGGTTGATCCAGTAGTCGATCTCCCCACCGATCAGCGCCTGCACCGCGAGGTTCTGGTCGCTGTAGATCGAGTACGTGACGTTGTCCACGAACGGACCCGTCGTGTACTCGGCGACAACCTCACCCGACACGTCGCCGTAGTCGGTGCCGTCGACGTTGACGCCGCCGCTGTCGAACACGGTCGTGGCCTGGCCACTGAGCCCGTAGTTCTCGTTGGCGACGGATTCGACGAAGGCGCCCTGCTCGTAGTTGTTGAGCACCAGGGAGCCGGCCGAGACCGCGCCCACGCCGTCGGCGGCGAAGAGCGAGGCGACCGGATCGTCGGTGGCCGCAGCCTCGTCGACGATGGGACCCCAGTACTCGTCACTCATGACGGCGTTCACGCCGACGTTGTGCGGCCAGGTGCCCAGGCCCGGACGGTCCGAGAAGGTGTAGACGACCGTGAGGTCGTCCGGCGCCTCGACCGAGAGCAGCTGCGGCGTCTGGGTGTCCGCGTACGGGTACATCACGAGCCACGTGCCGGAGAGGCCGAGGTCGCGAGAGGTCTCGTAGGTGAACACGACGTCGTTGGCGTCGAGCGGCGAGCCGTCGGACCAGGTCTGGTCCGGGGTGAGCTCGACGGTCACGGTCCAACCGGCGTCGCCCTCGACCGGCTCGGGCGGGGGGCCCGCCACGGCGAGGTCGGGCACCACGGCCAGGCTCGGCAGGTCGATGCCGTACAGACCACGGACGGTCGGTGCGTTCACGTACTGCGCGTAGACGGTGCCGGCGGCGCCGTCGCCCAGGTAGGTCCAGTAGTTGGTGGTGGTGATGTCCGAGGTCATGCCCATGGCATACGTGCCACCGGCGCTCGGCTCGCCACCTTCGTCCCCACCATCGTCACCTTCGGTCGTGGTGGTTTCACCCGCGTCACCTTCTGTGGTGGTCGTGGTGTCACCGCCCTCGGCCTCGGTGGTGTCGGTGGTGTCACCGCCGCAGGCCGCGGCAATCATGGCGAGGACCGCCAGGAGAGCCACGAACTTCAGCAGGTGACGCTTCGATGATTCGATCACCGTTGCTTTCCTCCAGTATCGCTGATAGGTCGACCACGGCAGGGGCACCGGGCCGACGGCGGCACCTTAAACGTCGGATGAGAGAACCAACAACCACCCGTCCGCTCTGCGGACACGTCTGGGCCATCTCCGCCCATCCGGGGCGGGACGCGAAGGGGCCCGCCGAGCGTCCTCGGCGGGCCCATCCGTCGGGCTGGCCGGATTTGAACCGGCGACCCCCAGTCCCCCAGACTGGTGCGCTACCAAGCTGCGCCACAGCCCGTGAGAACGGCAGGGTACAACGGTACGTCGGTACAACGGTACTTCGGTACCCCGCCGGGACTCCCCGGCCCCGGCCGAGTCCGAAACAGATTGTTCACGGTCGGTCGTAC
>CAZTLW010000091.1:7937-9585 GCA_964614585.1 uncultured Acidimicrobiia bacterium
AACGGACAGTCCTGGCCGCTGAAGAGGCTCGGCAGGCACAGCACGAGTTGGACGGCCCGCCACAGCAGGTACAGCCCGCCGAGCACGACCACCAGCTTGAACGAGAACGGCATCGGCGGCGGCTCCTCGGTCGGCTCCTCCCCCGCCCCGTGCTCGGGTCGCCCGTTGCTCACGACCGACGCTTCCGCCTCGCCACGAGGTGCACCGGGGTACCGATGAAGTCGAAGGTGCCTCGAAGTCGGTTCTCGAGGAACCGCAGGTAGTCCTCGGGGAGGTCCCCACCGGAGACGAACAGGACGATCGTCGGGGGCTCGGTGCCGGCCTGTACGGCGTACTGGATCGTGGCCCGGCGCCCCTTGCGGACGGGGACCGGGTGGGCCGCCTGCCAGCTGCGCACGAGTCGGTTGAGCTCGGGGGTGGGGATCCGCTGGCTCCGGTGGTCGAGCACCATCTCGACGGCGGCGCCGAGGCGCCCGATGCGCCCGCCGGTGAGGGCGGAGAGCCGCAGGACCGGCGCCCAGCCGACGAAGCCGAGCCGGTCGCCGATCGAGTCCTCGGCCCAGAGTCGAGAGTCCTCGTCCACGGCGTCCCACTTGTTGGCCACGATCACGAGGCCGGCCCCCGCCGAGGCCGCCTCCTCGGCGATCCGCTGGTCGCCCTGGGTGGCCCCCTCCGTCGCATCGACCACCAGCAGGGCCACATCGGCGTCGGCGAGCACCCGCCGGGCCCGCTGGACGGCGTAGTACTCGGAGCGCTCCCCGATCTTGGGAGCGCGACGGATCCCGGCCGTGTCGACGAGGACGTAGCGCTCCCCGTCGACCTCGACCTCCACGTCGATCGGGTCCCGCGTCGTGCCGGGCACCGGCGAGGTGAGCACCCGCTCCTCGCCCACCAGGCGGTTCAGCAGCGTCGATTTGCCGACGTTGGGCCGTCCCACGATTGCCAACCGCGGTGGACCCGACTCCTCCTCGTCCTCGTCCCAGTCGCCCTCGGGCAAGGCGTCGACGATCCGGTCGAGGAGCTCGCCTATGCCTCGCCCGTGCAGGGCAGAGATGGGCATCGGCTCGCCGACCCCGAGCGCCCACAGGTCGGACAGCCACGCCTCCTGGGCGGGGCCGTCGACCTTGTTGGCGGCGAGGATCACCGGTTGGGTGGCGCCGCGCAGCAGCCGGGCGACGCCCTCGTCGTCGGGACTCAGCCCGGTGGTGGCATCGACCACGAAGACCACGACGTCGGCGGCGGCGATCGCCGCCTCGGCCTGGTCGGCGATGTCCTCGGTGAGCTCGTCGCCCTTGGCCTGCCAGCCGCCGGTGTCGACGAGCACGAACCGACGCCCCACCCACTCGCCGGTGAACTCGCGCCGGTCGCGTGTCACCCCCGGCTCGGCCTCGACGACGGCCTCGCGACGGCCGACGATCCGATTCACGAGCGTCGACTTGCCGATGTTCGGCCGTCCGACCACGGCGACGACGGGAAGGCGGGACATGGGCCGCAGGGTAGAACCTGCTGCCGGATGGCAGACGTCGGCGGCCGTCGATGGCAAGGACCGACGCGGAGAATGGAAATCCCCCCGGAGGGGGGATGGGCCCCGCCGGCCGACGTAGGAGGCCGGTGGGAGGGGGGCGGTGCCAGAGAGCGCCGAACGCCC
>CAZTLW010000092.1:0-9383 GCA_964614585.1 uncultured Acidimicrobiia bacterium
GCGGAATGGGTCAGGGACAATTCATCGGCCGCAGCGGTGGCGGTTCCAAGGCGATCCACCGCTTCCAGTGCAAGAAGCGAACTGATCGAGGGAAGAAAGCGGCGCGGGGCGATCATGTGAGTTTTTCTCCAGTGTGTGCGATTTAATATCGTTATTTCGAACCGCTGAAAACGCCTAGAATGCGCGAATGACAAATCGTCAGGGAACCCGCATGACCAAGCCAGAGGATTTTCGCCGTGTCGTCCGCATGGCAGAGTTTGAGCCATCGGAAATTGCACAGCCCTGCGTGCGCGCAGCGGGCCGCGCCTTTGGGATGCCGGGGCATGTGCGGCTGTCATTTGCCTATGGCGATGCTGGCCTTGACGCGGGCTTTGATCAGGTATCCGAATTCGTGAGCGGGGCCTGAGCTGCGCCGCCCCGGCTTGGCCCGCCTGCCTTGATGTGAGGAGTGCACATGGATCGCGCGAAGATCGTTCATACCAACTTTCTGGAGCGGGTTGCGGCGGGCGATCTGCCTGCCGGGGCCGCGCCTTCGGGGGCGCTGTCGCCGGAGCGGGCAGTGGAAATCTACCGTTCGGGCTGCCTGTCGCGGGCATTGGATCGCAAGAGCCGAGCCATGCAAGCCGCCGGGCAGGGCTTCTACACCATCGGCTCGTCAGGTCACGAGGGCATGGCAGCCGTGGCCGCCGCGCTGCGCCCGAGTGACCCGGCCTTCTTGCACTACCGCGACGCGGCTTTTCAGATCCAGCGCGCCGAGCAAGTGCCGGGACAGTCGATGACATGGGACATGCTGCTGTCTTTCGCCTGTTCGTCTGAAGATCCGATTTCGGGCGGGCGGCACAAGGTGCTGGGATCGAAGGCGTTGAACATTCCGCCGCAGACCTCGACCATCGCCAGCCATCTGCCCAAGGCGGTCGGCGCGGCCTATTCCATCGGCGCGGCGCGGCGGCGGCGGCCGGAACATGCCACGCTGCCCGACGATAGCATCGTGTTTTGCAGCTTTGGCGACGCGTCGGCCAACCATTCCACCGCGCAGGGGGCGTTCAACACCGCGGGATGGACCGCCTATCAGTCCGCGCCGCTGCCGCTGTTGTTCTGCTGCGAGGATAACGGGATCGGCATCTCCACGAAGACGCCGAAGGGCTGGATCGCCGCCAATTTCGCGGCCCGGCCCGGCATCAGGTATTTCGCCTGTGACGGTCTTGATATCTACGACACATACGCCACGGCGCGCGCCGCCGCCGACTATGTGCGCCGCCGCAAGAAGCCTGCCTTCCTGCATGTCCGCACCGTCCGGCTCTATGGTCATGCGGGGGCCGATGTTGCCACTTCTTACCTGCCCAAGGCCGAGGTCGAGGCGGACGAGGCCAACGATCCGCTGCTGCATTCCGTGCGCCTGTTGTCCGAGGCAAGGGCGTTGGCGCCGCAGGCGGCGCTGTCGATCTACGAGAGCACCAACGCCAGGGTCGAACGGGTCGGCGACGAGGCCGCGACGCGACCGCGCCTGCAAACCGCGCGCGACGTGATGGCAAGCTTGATCCCGCCCGCGCGCCCCTGCCAGCCCACCAACGGACCTGCGCAGGAGGCACGCGCAGCGGCCTTTGGCAGTGACCTCAAGGCCTTGAGAGAGCCGCAGATCATGTCGCGGCTGATCAACTGGGCGCTGACCGACATGATGCTGACCCATCCCGAGATCGTCATGATGGGCGAGGATGTCGGCCGCAAGGGCGGTGTCTATGGCGTGACCCAGAAGCTTCATCAGCGGTTCGGCCCGGACCGGATGATCGACACGCTGCTGGACGAGCAATCCATTCTCGGGCTGGCCATCGGCATGGCGCAGAATGGATTCGTCCCGATGCCCGAGATCCAGTTCCTGGCCTATCTGCACAATGCCGAGGATCAGATCAGGGGCGAGGCGGCAACCTTGCCCTTCTTCTCGAATGGCCAATACACCAACCCGATGGTTATGCGGATTGCTGGCTTGGGCTACCAAAAGGGCTTTGGCGGGCATTTCCACAACGACAACTCCGTCGCGGTACTGCGCGATATTCCCGGTGTGATCCTGGCAGTGCCATCGAACGGGGCCGATGCGGCGCGGATGCTGCGCGAATGCGTGCGGCTGGCGCGCGAGGAGCAGCGTGTTGTCGCGTTTCTTGAACCCATCGCGCTTTATCCCATGCGAGATCTGCACGAGGTGGGCGATGGCCAGTGGATGTGCCCCTACCCCGACCCGTCCGAGACGATCCCGCTGGGCGAGGTTGGAATGCACGGCAGCGGCACGGATCTGGCCATTGTCACCTTCGGGAACGGCGCCTACCTGTCACAACAGGCACTGCCGCAAATCGAGGATTCCGGGGTGAAGGCACGGATTGTCGATACCCGCTGGCTGTCCCCGCTGCCCAAGGAGGCGCTCAGCGCGGCGGTAGAGGGGTGCGAGCGTATCCTGATCGTGGACGAGACTCGCCATTCGGGCGGGGTGGCCGAGGCGCTGATGGCGCATTTTGCTGAAACCACCCGTGCCGCGCTGTCGCGGCTCACCGCCGAGGACAGTTTCATCGCCACCGGCCCCGCCTATGGCGCAACGATGCCATCGAAGGACAGCATCGCCGCGGCGGCGCTGAAGATGGCGGAGGGGGGCGCATGAAAACCGCCGTTGTCATCTGCCCCGGACGGGGTACCTACAATGCCACCGAGCTGGGCTATCTGGCGCGGCACTTCCCCGATCCGGGGCTTTTGTCGGCCTTTGACGCCATGCGCCGCGATCAGGGGCAGGAGCCGCTGTCCACCCTTGACGGTGCGGCGCGGTTTTCGCTGTCGAAACACAGCCGGGGCGACAACGCCTCGGGCCTGATCTATGCAGCGACTTACGGTGATTTCCTGTCGATTGATCGAGACGAGATCGAGATCGTCGCCGTCACCGGCAATTCGATGGGCTGGTACTCGGCGCTGGCCTGCGGTGGGGCTTTGTCGGCAGAAAACGGGTTTCGCGTCACCAACACGATGGGCACGCTGATGCACGAGGCCCTGATTGGCGGTCAGTTGATCCATCCCTGGATGGATGATGACTGGCTGCCGCAACCGGCCCGGCGCGCGGCGCTATTGTCGCTGGTGGCGCAGATCGACGGGAGGCGTGACCATACCCTGAGCCTGTCGATCGACCTGGGCGGGATGCTGGTGCTTGCCGGAAACGAGGCCGGTCTGAGCGCGTTCGAGGCGTCGGTGGACCCGGTGCAGGGGCGCTTCCCGATGCGGCCGGGCAATCACGCGGCCTTTCATAGCGCGTTACAGGCGCCGGTGGCCAAGCGTGGTCGAACGATGCTGCCGCAAGACCTGTTTTTGCAACCTGATCTGCCAATGATCGACGGGCGCGGGGCGGTTTGGTGGCCGGGCGCGTCGAATTTGGCCGATCTGAGGCACTACACCCTCGGCGCGCAGGTGACAGAGCCCTACGATTTCACCCGCGCCATCACGGTGGCCGCCCGCGAATTTGCCCCCGATCTGTTCATTGTCACCGGCCCGGGCACCACGTTGGGCGGCGCTGTCGCTCAATCCCTGATCCTGGCCGATTGGAAGGGCATGTCAGACAAGGCTGCCTTCAAACACCACCAAGAGAAACAGCCGCTGTTGGTGTCCATGGGAATGGACGATCAGCGCGGCGCGGTAATCCAAGGAGAAACTCATGTCGCATAGCAAGATACTGGCCGATACCGCCCTGAACGACGCCGATCTGACCGGCGGCAGCCTGCCCGTTTTCACGCCGGTGGACGGCTCGGAAATCGCGCGGCTCAAGCCCCACTCGGCGGCCGAGGCGAACGCCATGATCGACACCGCGCATCAGGCCTTTCTGGACTGGCGCAAGGTGCCTGCGCCGCGGCGGGGCGAATTCGTGCGTCTTCTGGGCGAGGAACTGCGCCGCCAGAAAGACGCGCTTGGTGCGCTGGTGTCGCTGGAATGCGGCAAGATCCTGCAAGAGGGCCTGGGCGAAGTGCAGGAGATGATCGACATCTGCGACTTTGCCGTTGGCCTCTCGCGGCAGCTATATGGACTGACCATCGCGTCGGAACGCCCCGGCCACGCCATGCGCGAAAGCTGGCACCCGATGGGGGTATGCGGTGTCATCACCGCCTTCAACTTCCCCGTTGCGCCCTGGTCGTGGAACGCGGCGCTGGCGCTGGTTTGCGGCGATCCGGTGATCTGGAAACCGTCCGAGAAATCGCCGCTGACGGCGCTGGCGGTGCAGAAGATCTGCGAACGTGTGCGCGAGACATTCGGCGCGGATGCGCCCGAGGGCCTGACGCAGGTCATGATCGGCGAACGCGAACTGGGCGAGGCGCTGACCGCCAATCCCAAGGTTGCCATCGTGTCGGCCACCGGATCGGTGCCGATGGGGCGCGCAGTCGCCGCCAGCATGTCGAAGCGCCTTGGACGGACGATCCTGGAATTGGGCGGCAACAACGCGATGATCGTGGCATCGTCGGCCGATCTGGAAATGGCGCTCAGGGCGATCGTGTTCTCGGCCGTGGGCACCGCCGGACAGCGCTGCACGTCGCTGCGCCGGGTCATCGTGCACGAGGATGTCCATGACGCGCTGATCCCGCGGCTGGTGAGTGCCTATAAGGGCCTGCCCATAGGCGACCCGCTGGCCGATGGCACACTTGTCGGCCCGTTGATCGACACGGACGCGCTGGCGGCAATGGACCGCGCCCTGGATCAGGCCAGGGCCGAAGGAGGAACCGTGCATGGCGGCGGCCGGGCGCTGAGCGACAGCTATCCCGATGCTGCCTATGTCCACCCCGCCATCGTGGAGATGCCGGAACAAAGCGCCATCGTGCATCACGAGACCTTTGCGCCGATCCTCTACGTGATGAAGTATCGCGATCTGGATGACGCCATCGCCATGCAGAACGCGGTGCCGCAGGGCCTGTCGTCGTGCATATTCTCGACGGATTTGCGCGAGACGGAATATTTCCTCTCGGCGGTTGGGTCTGACTGCGGTATTGCCAACGTCAATATCGGCCCCTCCGGCGCCGAGATCGGCGGCGCCTTTGGCGGCGAGAAGGATACGGGCGGTGGCCGTGAAAGTGGTTCGGACGCATGGAAAGGCTACATGCGCCGTCAGACAAATACGATAAACTATTCGCGTGACCTACCACTGGCGCAGGGGATCAAGTTTGACATCTGAGAGTGAAGCGGGGCTTTGGGGGCGCAGCCTGCGAGACAGGGCGCAGACCGCTCCCCTTGATGGGGATCTGACCACCGATCTGGTAATCGTTGGCGGCGGGTTTACCGGCTGCGCTGCCGCGCTGGAGGGGGCGCGCGTGGGCGCGTCGGTCGCCTTGCTCGAGGGCAATGACATCGGTCATGGTGGCTCGGGGCGCAACGTCGGGCTTGTCAATGCCGGGCTTTGGCTGCCGCCGGAGACCATTCTCAAGCAGATGGGCGATGCCGCCGGGCAACGCCTGATCGACGCGCTGGCCACTGGCCCTGACCGCGTGTTCGAACTGATCGAACGCGAGGCGATCTCGTGCGAGGCGACCCGGACCGGCACCTTGCATCTGGCGCATGCCCCAAGTGGCGTGAATGACCTGAAGGAAAGACACCGGCAGGGCAATGCGGCGGGGGCCGGGCTGAAACTTCTGGACGCGCAAGAGACGCGCAAGCGAACCGGGTCGGACGCGTTTCACGGGGCGTTGTGGAACCCCCGTGCGGGCACGATCCAGCCGCTGGCCTATTGCCACGGGCTTGCCCATGCCGCCCTGCGCGCCGGAGCACGGGTATTTACCGGCACACCGGCGCAACGGATCAGCCGGCAGGGCGATGCATGGTGCGTGCACACGCGCACGGGCACGGTTCGGGCCGGCGCGCTGCTGATGGCCACGAATGCCTATGGTGTGGCGGCGGCGAAACCGGACCATCCGCAGCACGCCACCGTCAATTTCACGCAATTCGCTACCAGACCCCTGCCGCCTGAAGCGCTGGCGCGCGTCCTGCCCGGTAAGGAAGGATGCTGGGACACCGCAATGATCATGTCCGCGATCCGGCTGGATGCGGCGGGGCGGTTGATCATTGGTGGCATCGGGAACGGCCATGGCCCCGGCGCACGCATCCACGCACAGTGGGCCCGCCGAAAGCTCAGGGCGATCTACCCCGCCTTGGCCGATATGCCGTTTGAACATGAATGGACCGGACGCATTGCCATGACCAAAGATCACGTCCCCAGGATCGTGTCGCCGGGCAACTCTGCGTTGTCCATCTTCGGCTATTCCGGGCGCGGCATTGCGCCGGGCACGATTTTCGGCACCGCGGCCGCGCGGGCCCTTCTCCAAGGCGATATGGAGTCCCTGCCGGCCCCTGTCTCAGGCAGCTATCGCGAACGCCTGACCACCGCGAGGGAGGTGTTTTTCGAGGCCGGTGCCGCTGCCGCCCACGCTGTCGGTGCGCGCGGGGCTTGGCGCGTGCATGAATGAGCGCGACGACCGGACTCAGTCGCGCGCCTTGTATTCGTAGCGATAGTTGTAATTGTAGTTGTAACTGTAGCCCGCCTTGGCCTTGCGCGGGTCGAACCCGTTCAGGATCACCCCCGACAGCTTGATCCCCGATGTCTCCAGCGTGCGCTTCATCGCCTCGACCTCGGCCAGGGGGGTGACATCGAAACGCACCACGCCGATCGTGGCGCCGGCCGCACGCCCCAGAATGACCGGATCGGTCACCGCCAGGGTCGGCGGGCAGTCCAGCAGGGCAAGATCGAAATGTTCATCCATCCCGGCGACCAGGTCCGTCAACGACCGGCGCATCAGCAGTTCGGACGGGTTGGGCGGGTAGCGTCCGGTGGGGATGAAATAGAGGCCATCGACATCGGTCTCATGAATGGCCTGCTCCAACGTGATCTCACCGGCCAGGTATTCCGCCATCCCCGGCGTGTTCTTGGGGACACCGAAATACTTGCGTAACTCGCCGCGCCGCAGGTCGGCATCGACCAGGCACACCCGTTGCCCGGCCTGCGCGGCCACTACCGCCAGGTTGGTCGAGGTAAAGCTTTTGCCGGCTTCGGGCGCGGCAGACGTGATCGCAAGCGAGCGTGTCTTCGCGTCCAGCATGCCGAAATGCAGGCTTGTGCGCAGCGAGCGCATCGCCTCGACCGTTATGTCGGCGGGGTGGGTGAGCGCGACAATGGGCCATTTGCCACTTGACCGGGTCTTGCCTTCGGCATCCTTGGAGAAGTTGACCGTTGCAAAAACGGGCAATCCGGCGCTTTCAAGCTCTTCGCTACCCTGAACGCCGCGCCGCAGCCAGTGGCGCAGCAGCACGAAACCGATCCCGCCCATCGCGCCCAGCATCAACGACACCAGGGCAATCACGCTGCGGCGTGGCGCCACGGGGCTTGGTGCGGTGCGGGCGCTATCCAGAATGCGGACATTGCCGACGGTCGAGGCCCGCAGCACGCGCACCTCTTGCGCGCGGGTCAGAAGCTGCGTGTAGATTTCCTGCTTGAGCTTCAGGGTCCGGGTCAGGTTGAGCACTTCACGCTGGGTCTCGGGCAGGTTGGCCACCTCGCCGCGCAGCTTGGTCAGTTGTTCGGTCAGGCGCGCCTTCTGTGCCAGCAATTGCTGATAAACCGGGTGGTTCGAGGTGTATCGCTCGCTGACTTCGTCCTCGCGGGCCTCCAGGGCACGAAGTTCGGTTTCCGCCCGGTTGATCTGCGTCAGCAGGTTTTGGGTTTCGAAATTAAGATCGACGGATTGCTGCTCTTGCCGGTAGTCGTTGAGCGCGGTTTCAGCCTCGCGCACCTCGGCCTCGGCGGCGGGCAGTTGGTTTTCGATGAAATCCAGGCTCTTTTCCGCTTCCGCGGCAGAGCGTGCAATGTTCTGACGCACGTAAACCTGTGTCACCGCGTCAAGAACACGTTCGGCGCGATACGGGTCGCCCGACTTGTACAGCACCTGCAATATGCCCGTCTCGCGGCCCAGTTCGGATACCGACAGTGCGCCACGCAAGGCCCTGATTGCACGATCCTCAGGGGTTTGTGCCACCGTGAACATCCGGCCTTCCGGCGCCTCGATCCGGCTTATTTGAAGGGAAAAGCTGGCTGAAGGGATGCTAAGGGTCTGGCCGGCTTTGCCTTCGTGCACTGTGCCATCGGGAAGCGTCAGGCGATAGGTCTGCGGGCCGGTCACGGTCAGGTCCATTCCCCGGCCGACCCAGCGGGGCGGCACCTGCAGCAGGTCGAGTGTCAGGCTCTCGCCCGGACGGGCGTAGGCTTGGAGGAAATCGAATTCAGGTATGGGCAGGTCATAGCGGGCGTGGATCGTTCCGATCAGTGGCGCCTGGTGGGGCGTGACCGACCAATCGAGGTTGAGCATGCCCACCACCTGCCCCAGCACCATCCGCGACATGACGATCTGGCGTTCGGTTTCGCCGCGCGGACTGCTGCCCACCAGATCGCCCAGCCCCTCGGGCAGCGCCAGCGAACCCTTTCGCTCTTCCAGCTGCAACAGCGCGTCAGCCTGGTAGGTTGGCGGTGTGCCAACAGCGACGAACACGCCGACCAGCAGCGCCACGGCGGAAAACAGTGCGATCCAGGATTTTCCAGCCCAGAGCGTGATCAGGATTTGCCCGAGATCAAGTTCATCGTCCTGGTTGTCGGCTCTGCTCACGCCTGTTGGCTCTGTCATGGCGTCACTTTCATATTCATCAGGTCACGCCGAGCCTGTCCGCCCAGGCGTGTGCCGCCCTGTGGACCTCGTCAAACGTTGCTTCGTGAAACGCGCGGGGCCGTTTGTACGGGTCGGCAATGCCTATTGCGCCGGTCCATTGGTCAAACAGCATGACACGCCCCTGCAATTGCGGTGCCTCCCGCAGGATCTGCCGCCGGTGCCCTGGTTCCATCACAAGGATCAGATCTTGTTCGGCCCCCATTTCAGGTGTGAATTGCCGCGCAACATGACCATCCAGCGAAACGCCCTTGTCGCTGGCCACCTCGCGGGCGGTGTCATCGGCGGGCTGTCCCACCAGTGCTCCTATGCCGGCCGATGCGACCGAGATGCCACCGGGCAGCGCCTTTTGCAACAGCCGCTCGCCAAGCGGAGAGCGGCAGATATTGCCGACACATACCACCAGAACCCGGTTCACCGCAGTCATGGCTCAGTTCGCCATCTGGTCAACCAGGTCGACGGCCCGCACGGACGGCACCAGCGCGCTGATCGTGTCGTTCCAGCGCATCAGCGGCGAGCGCACGACATAGACTACGTCGCCCGGCTCCAGGACAAACCGGGTGCCCAGCAACATGCCCGTGGGCGACGATGTATCAAGCTGGAAAACAGTGATGCCAGGATGCCGCTTGCGGAACACGAAGATGCCGCGCGCGTCTGCGCGGATCTCGTCCA